>CAJQPR010000163.1 GCA_905480255.1 uncultured Woeseiaceae bacterium
ATTTGATCGCGTTTGCGTGCGCCTCTGCGTATGTCTTCATGATTCGTCCGGTTATGCGGTACGGATCGGCGTTGGATGCCGGCCGCCTGTCTTCGAGATAGCCTTTCCAGCCGTGCTCGATCGTGTAGATGGGGATTCGAATCGAAGCGCCGCGATCGCTGACGCCATAGCTGAATTTCTCGAAGGACGCCGTTTCGTGCGCGCCGGTAAGTCGCGCCTCGTTGTGCGCGCCGTATTCGGCCAGGTGTTCGGCATGATATGGCGCGAAACCATCCAGCAGCTTGCGAATGTAATCTTCGCCTCCAACGTCTCGCAATTGTGATGTCGAAAAGTTCGAGTGCATGCCAGACCCGTTCCAGTCACCTTTCAACGGCTTGGGGTCGAGCTCGACGATATATTCGTATTTCTCCGCAATGCGCTGCAGAAAGTACCTGGACATTACGAGGTCGTCGCAAGCCCTCTTGGCGCCCATGCCAAAAATCTGATACTCCCATTGGCCGAGCATAACTTCGGAATTGATTCCGACGATTCCCACGCCAGCCGCGATGCATGTTTCCATGTGCTCTTCGATAAATTGGCGGCCGGAAACATTGTGGTAGCCAACTGCACAATAGTAAGGCCCTTGTGGTTCCGGGAATCCCCCGGCGGGAAAGCCGATCGGTCTCCCGTCGTTGTTCATCAACACATATTCCTGCTCGAAACCGAACCAAATATCCTGCTCGAGTTCACCATCTTCGATTAGTGCGCGGGCATTGGAAAAGTTGGGTGTATGATCTGCATTGAGAACCTCACACAGCACGATGAAACCGTTTTCTCTCGCCGGATCGTTGTAAAGCCGTACCGGTTTCAGAATACAATCGGAAAAATGTCCCTCTGCCTGCTTGGTTGAACTGCCATCGAATGACCAATCAGGCAAAGACGCAAGGTCGCCGTCAAAAGAGTCCATTTCACGAATTGCGGTCTTCGAACGAATGTGCGGCAACGGAGACCAGCCATCGAGCCATACGTATTCAAATTTGTAATGTGCCATCAGATATTTCTCCTTTCGAGCTAGTCGATTCAGTCAAGCGCCCTCGACCTCACCATGTTCGGCAATATCGAGACCAGCCAGTTCATCGTCGCGGCTCACCCGCAACATACCAAGTTTCTTCAGAATGACGAATAACAGATACATCGTAGCGAACGCCCAGGCAGCGATTGCCAGCGATCCAAGCACCTGAATGCCAAGATTGTGGGCGGAAAAGATACCGGTCGCGATTCCTCCCCAGATTCCGCAAAGCCCATGAACGGGCCAGGCACCGACGGCATCGTCAATTTTCAGTTTTTGTAACATTTGGATACCGGCAACGACGAGAACACCGCCCACCAGACCGATGATGATTGCCTCGTAATTGGTTACGCTATCGCAATTCGCGGTAATGCTGACCAGGCCGGCCAGCGCACCGTTCAATAGCATTGACAATCTCGCCTTGTGTGAATGATCTATTAACCAGGAAACGAATATTGCTGCAACCCCTCCTGCCGCCGCAGCCAGCGTCGTATTGACTGCGATCAGCATCGTCAAGTCGATGTTCGCTGCGCCGGTGAACGCAAGCTGACTGCCAGGGTTGAAGCCATACCAGCCCACCCAGAGTATGAAAACACCGAGGGCCGCCGTTGCCAGGCTGTGGCCCTCCAGGTGGCCTGCTTCAGGGTCCTTGCCGAAACGGCCGATACGGGGACCGAGCACAATTGCCGCAGCGAGTGCCGCAAAGCCGCCGACCGCGTGTACCACGATGGAACCGGCAAAATCGTAAAAGCCCATCTGGTCCAGCCAACCACCGCCCCATTTCCAGAAGCCGCTTATAGGGTAGATGAACGCTGTAATTACCAGGCTGTAAGTCACGTAGGCGCGGAATTGCATCCTTCCGACCACGGCGCCTGAAACGATGGTTGCCGCCGTCGCGGCGAAGGCGGCCTGGAATAGCCAGTCGACCTGGGGGTGCAACGCGCCCGCTTCGGGTTTCCCGGAAAGCTCCGATTCGATTCCGAATCCGCCCCACCCGAACAGTCCAAGCCCTCCGGATGCGTCATCGCCATACATGATGCTGTATCCCACGAAAAAGAACAGCAGCGTACCCACACACAGGTCGGTGACATTCTTGAACATGATATTGACGGTGTTGTTGAGTGGAGAAGATCCCGACTCAAGGGCCGCAAATCCGGCTTGCATGAAGAGTACCAATACCGCGCAAAAGAGCAGCACCAGATTATCGATTGAGTATGCTATTGCAGCATCCTGAGCATGCGCGAGTTCTGCGACCAACGATAGGGAAGCAACTGTCATCAAACGCCTTAGCTGAATCATTATTATTTCCTCTTTTGAACCGCCGGGAATTCTTCCTGCTTTATGATAGCCGATCAAGAAGTGGTCAGGGCTCCTCGGAGTGGGCGAGCCCCATGAATTTTCTGATCCGGCTGAGTATTGCGTGCGCATCGTCTGTTGCGCCCTCTTTGCCGGCCGCCGCGTGCGCATTGTCGCGAGCAGCTTGGTGCGCTGCAAGGATTACCGAGATTTCCTCAACGACATCCTCACGGCTCAGCAGAACGTCGCGCACCGCGGCGCTGCCCAATGCGTAGCATTTGACCGCAGACTCGGCACGGACAGTCGCCGATCGCGGTTCACCTGTCATGAGCCCATGCAAGCCAAACACGGACCCTTGCCCCAGCGAGAAGGCCGGTGTGGTGGAACTCTCGGTGTACTCGGCGGCTTGGCCCTCGACGATGACATACAGGAAATGATCTTCGTCACCTTCGGAGAAAACAACGTCATCTTTTGCATACGGGCGATACTCAAGTTTCTCGGCCAGTTGCTCGAGTTCGACTGTCTCCAGTTGGGCGAACAAATCAATTTCGCCGAGGGCTCTGCGGCGGCGGTCAAGTTCTTCGCTTTGCTTGCGCTTGGCGTACGAATCGTCCTTGTCGGTCAGGTACAAGTGCTGCTTTGGCATTGCAATGCGCACCGCATGCCTGTTCAGCGCCGCGTAAATGTGCTGACGTACGAGTGAGTCCGTGGGGTCATCCAGGGCAAAGTCGGATAACCA
>CAJQPR010000164.1 GCA_905480255.1 uncultured Woeseiaceae bacterium
CCCCGCGAATCAGAGTTATGGTTTGCAGGTTGCAGCGCTTGCCGGCGTACCGCCGCGCGTCATCAAAAGAGCCAGGACTTATCTCGCCACACTCGAGGCACACCAGGTATCGGATCATCCACAAGCCCAGCTGCCCCTGGCACCGCCTGTCGCCGCCGAACCGGACGAGCTGGCCGAGGCAGTGGATGAGCTGGACCCGGACGACATGACTCCACGCGAAGCACTGGACGCCCTGTATAAACTGAAAACCTTGAGGTCCGGAGACGACTAACGAAGTTCGCGTCTCAGGCCCTGAAGTGCCTCCCGGTTGGTCCATGACCAGACCTTTTCAATTGCCTCTTCAATCGGCAGCCATCGGCAATCGCTGTGCTCGTTCGGGTCCGTCGAAACCTTCGCTCTGGCATCGAGCCGGTAGCGCCATTCGTATTCCCGGTTTTCGGTAATGCCTTCGGGATAACGATCGAGCCAGCGCGGGTCAATCGTAAAAGTTCGCACCTTACCGGTATCGATAAGTTCGCCTTCGTCGGCCAGTGCCGTCTCCTCGAAGAGTTCGCGGCGCGCTGCCTCAATTGGCGATTCGCCATGATCCAGAGAACCCGTCACGGATTGCCAGAATGCAAATGGCAGGACGCGTTTCAACAGGAGAACTTCTGCGTCACCGTTGTAAATGACGACGAGTACGGATTCGGGTCTTCTTAACCCTGCGACGGGACTATTCCGAGCGCGGCGCGCGTATGCGGATGCCGGTTTCCTTGAGCTGCTCTTCCGACACCTCGCCCGGAGCGTTTGTCAGCGGGCAACTTGCGGTTTGAGTCTTCGGAAACGCAATGACATCACGGATGCTGTCTGCTCCGGCCATCAACATCACCATGCGGTCGAGACCGAACGCGATGCCACCATGTGGCGGACAGCCGTATTCCAGAGCACGCAGGAGAAAGCCGAACTTTTCTTCAGCTTCTTCGTCGCTGATGCCAAGCAATTCGAACACTGCGGCCTGCATGGACTGGTCGTGAATTCGGATCGATCCACCACCGATTTCAGAACCATTCAGCACCATGTCATAGGCTCGTGATAACACCTGACCGGGCTCGGCCTTGACCGCCTCGGCATCGTCCACCGCCGGAGCTGTGAACGGATGATGCAGCGACATCCAGCGCTTCGAGTGCTGGTCCTGTTCAAACATCGGAAAGTCGACAACCCAAAGCGGTTGCCAGCCTTCCTGCACCAGGCCACGGTCTTCGCCCACTTTTACACGAAGCGCACCCAGCGCGTCATTTACGACGCGTGCTTTGTCAGCGCCAAAGAAAATCAGGTCGCCATCTTTGGCACCGGTTCTCTCCATGATTCCACTGACCGCATCGTCAGGCAGGAATTTGAGGATGGGCGATTGCAGGCCATCGCGTCCTGCGCTCACATCATTGACTTTGATGTAAGCAAGGCCTCTTGCACCATATCGAGCTACGAAGGCGGTGTAGTCATCGATCTCTTTGCGACTCAGTTCGCTACCACCTGGCAAGCACAATGCTGCAACACGACCCTCCGGGTCTGCGGCAGGACCGGCGAATACCTTGAATTCGACGGACTGCATCAGGTCGGCGACTTCAATTAACTCCAACGGAATACGCAAATCCGGTTTGTCTGAACCATAGCGCTGCATTGCTTCGGCGTAGCTGATGCGGGGGAATTCCGACGGCAATTCAACGTCCATTACCTGCCTGAACAGTTCGCGCACCATGTCCTCCATGGTGTCAGTCACAGCGGCCTCATCAACAAAGCTCATTTCAATATCGAGCTGTGTAAATTCCGGCTGGCGATCCGCTCGCAGATCTTCGTCCCTGAAGCAACGCACGATCTGGTAGTAACGATCAAGCCCGGACATCATCAGGAGTTGTTTGAATATTTGCGGTGACTGCGGCAGTGCAAAAAACTTTCCGGGATTCGTGCGACTCGGCACGATGTAATCGCGCGCGCCCTCGGGCGTTGCCCGCGTCAGCATTGGCGTTTCGACGTCGATGAAGCCATGGTCATCGAGGTAGTTCCGCATTGCGCGCGTCACGGCATGTCTCAGGCGCAGGTTACCCAGCATGTTTTCGCGTCGGAGATCCAGGTAGCGATATTTCAGCCGAATATCTTCGTTTGCCTGCTCGTCGTGATGAAACGGCGGTGTCTCCGAATCGTTCAGCGTAACGAGCTCATGAGCCAGCACTTCGATCTGGCCGGTTCGCATATTCGGATTGATCGTTCCATCAGGGCGCTGCCGAACCTTGCCTTTCACCGCGAGCACGAACTCACCGCGGATGCGCTCTGCCTCCGCAAAAATCTCCGGGCGATCCGGGTCGAAGACGACCTGCAAAAGCCCTTCCCGATCCCGAAGGTCGATGAAAATTACGCCACCGTGGTCCCGGCGGCGGTGTACCCAGCCACAGACGGAGATTTCCTCTCCGATCAAGGTTTCGTCTACTTGTCCGCAATAATGGCTGCGCATCGCTAATTCAGTGCCTGAAAAATGGAGGCAGAATGGTACGGGCTGGCGGGATATGGCGCAACATTGCCTGCGCCTGATTTTCCGCTAGTCGGGCTGGTCCTCCGGCATCACGAGCGGCAATTCGCCAAGCTGGTCGTTGCGCCAGGTAGGGATCACGACGCCCAGCGAGATGATCATCTTCAATGCCTCGTCAACATCCATATCCAGCACAATCACGTCCTTCCTGGGCACGATTATGATGAATCCGGAGGTCGGGTTCGGCGTGGTCGGGACGAAGGTGCAAACGACCTCCTCGCCGGTCCGACCCTGCACCTCGCCAAGTTCACTGGAAGTCTGGAAAGCCAGACTGTAGAGCCCTTCGCGCGGGTACTGGATCAGCAGTACGTTTTTGAAGGATTCGCTCTTGTCGGAAAAAACCATTTCTGCAAATTTCTTCACCGCAGAATAAACGGCGCGGACGACAGGAATGCGATCCAGGAGAGACTCCCAGCCTTTCACGAACGCGCGGCCCACAAAGTTCGCGGCCAGCATGCCGGTTATCACCAGGAGCAGAAATGTGAATATGACGCCGAGGCCAGGTATCGCGACGCCGAGCACCTGGTCCGGGTTGTATTCCGGCGGCAGCCACATTAGAAAATTGTCCAGCCAGCGGTCCATCTGGCCGATAACGAACTTGAGCAACTGGTAGGTAACCGCTAGCGGCAACCAGACCAGCAGACCAGCGATAATGTATCTGCGGAGATTCTTCATGAACTCTCTTTCTTGGTGTCTGCTTTGGGCTTGGCTTTTTCGGTGTCTTTTTTGTCCGTCTTTGGAGTTGTTTTCGCCGGCTCAGAATCGCTTTTGTGCACGTTCTTCTGGTTATCTTTTTTGAAGTCTGTCTCGTACCAGCCCTCGCCCTTCAAGCGAAAACGCGGCGCAGATATCAGGCGCTTCAGTTCTGCCTTGCCACACTCGGGACAGTCCACGAGCGGATCGTCGCTCATCTTTTGCAGCGCATCCAGCGTGTGGTCACAATTCTTGCAGGCATACTCATAAATCGGCATGCAGGATTCTCCATTAATAAGTGGCGCTGCATCCGTGATCCCGGATGCAGCGCGCTGGTGATTATATGTGTATCAGGCCGCGTTCTGGAATTCGAGTTGATCTTCGGCGACGCCTACCTCAATCGTATCGCCCGGATTAAACCGGCCCTGGAGGATTTGCTGCGCCAGGGGATTCTCAATCTGCTGCTGAATTGCGCGCTTCAGGGGCCTGGCGCCGTAGACAGGATCGAATCCGGACACCGCCAGCCTGTCACGTGCCGCCTCGGAAAGGACGATTTTCATATCGCGCCCTGCAAGCCGCTCATGAAGATATCCGAGTTGTATATCGACAATTGCGCGGATGTGCTCCCTGCCCAGCGGATGAAAGACGACGGCGTCATCAATTCGGTTGATGAATTCAGGCCGGAAATGTTCGGACACAACTTCCATCACTGATGCCTTCATCGCATCATAGTTCTGCTCACCCCCCAGCTCCTGGATTCTCTGCGAGCCAAGATTGGAGGTCATCACGATGACGCAATTTCGGAAGTCGACCGTCCGGCCCTGACCATCTGTCAGTCGCCCATCGTCCAGGACCTGCAGAAGCACATTGAAAACGTCCGGGTGCGCCTTCTCGACTTCGTCGAGCAGAACGACAGAGTATGGGCGTCTGCGAACAGCCTCGGTCAGATAGCCTCCCTCTTCATAGCCAACATATCCCGGAGGCGCGCCGATCAGTCTTGCAACGGAGTGTTTCTCCATGAACTCCGACATGTCGAGTCGCACCATCGCGTCGTCAGTGTCAAACAGGAAATTAGCCAGCGCTTTGGTGAGTTCGGTCTTGCCAACGCCGGTCGGACCCAGGAACAGGAATGAGCCAATGGGACGATTCGGATCGGACAGGCCAGCTCGTGAACGGCGAATCGCGTTGGCCACGGCAGTAACCGCCTCACTCTGACCGACAACGCGCTGCTCCACGACTGCTTCCATTTGCAGCAGTTTGTCCTTTTCGCCTTCCAGCATTTTCGAAACCGGAATACCGGTCCACTTCGAAACGATTTCGGCCACTTCTTCCTCGGTCACTTTGTTACGAACGAGGGTGGTCTCCTGATCTTCGGCGGCCAGTGCACCTTCGAGTTGTTTTTCCAACTCCGGAATCCGGCCGTACTGCAGCTCAGACATTCGAGCAAGGTCATTCGCCCGATGCGCGGTTTCAAGCTCGAGTCGCGCCCGCTCCAGATCCTCCTTGATTTGGGTCGTACCCTGCATCGCCGCTTTTTCTGCCTTCCAGATCTCTTCGAGATCGGCAAATTCCCGTTCGAGATCGTCGAGCTGTCCTTCAAGGTCGCCGAGACGTTTCAGTGACGCGTCGTCCGATTCCTTTTTCAGGGCCTCGCGCTCGATCTTGAGCTGAATGATGCGCCGCTCAAGTTTATCCATTTCTTCAGGTTTCGAATCGATCTCAATTCGAATTCGGGAGGCCGCCTCATCGATAAGATCGATGGCCTTGTCCGGCAACTGGCGATCCGCAATGTATCGATGCGACAGCGTCGCAGCAGCCACGATTGCCGGGTCGGTAATCTCAACTCCGTGGTGTACCTCGTAGCGTTCCTTGAGGCCGCGCAAAATTGCTATGGAGTCTTCCACCGTCGGCTCTTCAATAAGGACTTTCTGGAAACGCCGCTCGAGCGCTGCGTCTTTTTCAAGATATTTCCGATACTCATCCAGCGTCGTTGCGCCGACACAATGCAATTCACCGCGGGCAAGCGCAGGCTTCAGCATGTTCCCGGCATCCATGGACCCTTCGGCCTTGCCGGCACCAACCATGGTATGAAGTTCGTCGATGAACAAAATAACCTGGCCTTCCTGCTTTGACAGGTCACTCAAAACGGCCTTAAGCCGCTCTTCGAATTCGCCGCGAAATTTCGCACCGGCGATTAGCGAACCCATGTCGAGGGAAAGGATGCGCTTATTGCGCAAGCCTTCCGGAATCTCGTTGTTCACAATCCGTTGCGCCAGTCCTTCGATAATCGCCGTTTTACCAACACCCGGTGCGCCAATCAGGACCGGGTTGTTCTTGGTTCTGCGCTGCAAAATCTGGATCGTGCGCCGGATCTCATCATCGCGGCCGATGATGGGATCGAGCTTGCCCTGCTCTGCGCGTTCCGTGAGATCAATGGTGTACTTCTCGAGCGCCTGGCGAGTGTCCTCCGCATTCGGATCATCGACTTGTTGACCCCCACGAATCTCGTCGATGGATGTTTCCACTGCACCACGAACGGCGCCCGCCTGTTCCAAAATCGGTGCCAGCTGGGATTTGCCATCCAGTGCAGCGAGCACGAAGAGTTCGCTGGAGATGTACTGATCATCCCGTTTCTGGGCGAGCTTATCGGTCAGATTCAGGAGCTTCGAGAGGTCGTTCGAAATGTGGACTTCGCCATCTGTACCTTCGACCTTTGGCATCCGGTCCAGCGCATCACCCATTTTTGAGCGTAGTAGATTCACATTTACGCCGGCCTTGGCCAACAGTCCGCGCACGGTGCTGCCCTGCTGATCGAGGAGCGCAACCATGACGTGGGCAGGCTCGATAAACTGGTGATCCAGGCCGACAGCAAGCGACTGGGCCTCAGCCAGTGCCATCTGGAATTTACTTGTCAGTTTGTCCATTCGCATCGTTTAGAAAAAAGGGGTCTGACCCCTCACCCTCCGGTAAAATTGGCTGTAGCAAATAAAACGGGGTCAGACCCCATTTTTCTATCCACATTAAATTGGCCCGATCGGGCCCTTTTCAAGCGTCTACAGTCATCTCAGGCGTTACAAAAGACGAATGCCGCCATGCGGCCGCACTGCCCGGCCCGCCGATAGGAAAAGAACCGGCCCGCGTCTGCATAGGTGCAGAATTCGCCGCCGCTGATGCGCTGGACGCCAATAGCCTGGAGTCGTTGCCTGGCCAGTCCGTACAAGTCCGCTTGCCAACGGCCCCGTTCATTCCTGACGAAACAGTCGGATGCCGCGGCATCCCAATCAATAAACGCCTGCCGCACTTCATCACCGACTTCAAAGGCCGCCTGCGAGATCGCCGGGCCGAGCCAGGCAACCAGGTTTTGTGGCGGCTTCTCGAACGCGCGTACAGTGTTTTCGAGGACACCTGCCGACAATCCGCGCCAGCCGGCGTGAGCGGCCGCGACCTCGGTACCATCATCACTCGCAAACAGCACCGGCAAACAGTCCGCAACCATCACGGCCAGTACAAGCCCGGTTTTACCCGTCACCGAGGCATCCGCCTCGGTTTCCGGTTCGGGATCTCGGGCAACCCGGGTTCGGTGCACCTGGCTGAGCCAGAGCGGCGCAGACGGCAAGCCACAGCCGGCGACAAATCGCTCGCGGTTTTCGTTGACTGCCACCGGGTCGTCACCGACATGCAGTCCGAGATTGAGCGACCCGAATTCGCCCGAACTGACGCCACCTGTTCGCAGGCTGCATCCTGCAGTTATCCCCGGAGGAGCAGCCCAATCCGCGTGAATCCAATGAGTGCCTTCCGTCACTCCCGGTCCCCGACATCCCGGCGCAATATCTCAAGCAGTGCCGCAAAGTCATCCGGTGGCGCGCACAGTTGATCGATTTCGTCGCCAGTGCGGGGATGTGCGAAGGTCAGCCTGGTCGCGTGCAGTGCCTGCCGCCGGAACGTACGCAAAATTTCGACGAGTTCATCCGATGCAGCTTTTGGCAGCTGAAGCCTGCCGCCGTAGACCGTATCGCCCAGCAGCGGATTTCTACGGTGCGCAAAATGCACACGTATCTGGTGCGTTCGGCCGGTCTCAAGTTGCACGCTTATATAGGTATGCGCCCGGAACCGTTCCAGCACGCGATAATGGCTCACCGCCGGTTTGCCGTCATCGCGAACCGTCATCTTCCTGCGATCTGCGGGATGCCGCCCAAGCGGTGCATCAATCGTTCCCCCACCTGTCAGCACGCCGTTGCATACCGCGAGATAGTGGCGTGAGATGTCCCTGTCCGCGAGTGCCCGAACCAGGGCTGTATGCGATTGCAGGGTCTTGGCAACCAGCAGCAAGCCGCTCGTGTCTTTGTCGAGTCGGTGAATAATCCCTGCGCGGGGGAGCTCCTCAAGGGATGAATCGTGGTGTAAAAGACCGTTCATCAATGTCCCGTGCGTGTTGCCGGCACCGGGATGAACGACCAATCCGGCCGGCTTGTTAACGATGAGAAGGTCTTCGTCCTCGAAGACAATATCGAGACGGATGGGCTCCGGCCGGCTGGTCACACTAACCTCGGCCTGTGGAACCAGGACCACCAGTTCTCCACCGACTACTGCATCACGAGGCCGCATCTGGCGCTCGTCGACACTGACCAACCCAAGCTTTATCCAGCTCTGTAGCCGGCTTCGGGAATATTCAGGAAACATCTTCGCCAGTGCCTGGTCCAAACGTTGCCCGGACAGTTCTAAAGGAATTTCTTTTTGTAGGGATTCTTCGGCCATCAGGGTTGTCACAACAGCGGACGGGCAGGTTTTGAGTTTACGGTATACTTGCCGATCGCGCCGGATTGATGCAAAGTCCTGCGGCTGCCCGATTCGGGACAGCGCTAAATCAGAAATATGACCAATTTCATCAAAAATCTGTTGCGGGCAATCCGCGCTACCCACTCCGGGAAGATTCAGGCGAAACGACGCCTGGCGATGCTGTCGGTCGTGGCGCTCCTGGGTACCGGGTGTGCTGGCGATGACGAAATATTCGATCTGACCAGCAGCATTCGCGATGCCTACATTGAAGCGCAGGAAGCAATCGAAGTTGGCAACTACCGCAAGGCGATTGGCATATTTGAGGCATTACAGGCCAGGTTTCCTTTCAGCGAGTTCGCTACCCAGGTTCAACTGGAGCTGGCGTATGCTTATTTCAAGGACGGCCGTATCGAGCAGGCAATTGATGCCGCCGACACGTTTTTGCGTGAAAACCC
>CAJQPR010000165.1 GCA_905480255.1 uncultured Woeseiaceae bacterium
CATAGTGATTTTTTTGAATCCCTGTTCGGCCAGGGTTTCGGGTCGGCACAAGCTGATCGCAGACAAACCGGTTTTCACGCTCGCGGCGAAGATCACCACGCGAAAGTTCTCATTGATCTGGAAGAGGCCTACAGGGGCGCCACACGGGACATCACGTTGCGTTCCCCGCAACTTGACAGTGGTGGTCACGTAACGACCAAGCAACGGACATTGAATGTCAAAATACCAAAGGGCGTGAAACAGGGACAACGTATTCGCTTAACCGGCCAGGGTTCGCCCGGCCTCGGAAAGGGTCAAGCCGGAGACTTATACCTGGAAATCGAGTTCAAGCCCCACAAACTGTTCAGGATTGAGGGGCACGATCTCTTTTTAGATCTGCCGATCTCACCATGGGAAGCCGCCCTCGGCGCGACGGTCAAGGCGCCGACACCCGAGGGTCCGGTAGATCTCAAAATCCCCCAAGGAACAACCGCCGGACGTAAGTTACGTTTGCGAAAACGTGGCATCCCTGGCACATCGCCTGGCGACCTCTATGCCAACCTGACAATCACATTGCCTGCCGCTGACAGCGACGCGGCCAAAGAGCTTTACCGCAAGATGGAAAAGGAACTTGCTTACAACCCTCGCAGCGAACTGGGAGTGTAAAGAACCATGACATCGAAGACATTGAAAGGAGTATTGCTGGACGAACAGGCGGAATTGTCACTGCAGGACCTTTGCCATGCCTGCTCGACTTCCACCGAGTGGGTCGTCGAGCTTGTTGACGAAGGCGTCTTGGAGCCGATTGGTCATGAGCAGGAGCACTGGCGATTCTCCGGACCAAGCTTGTTAAGGGCACGCGCTGCTATGCGGATGCAGCAGGATCTTCAGATCAACCTCGCGGGCGTTGCACTGGCACTGGAATTGATGGAAGAAATTGAAGCGATGCGCGAACGGTTGCGTCGGGCTGGGATAGACAACAACTACTAACCTCGCGCGCTCCACCGCCTTTCGCAAGCATGACCTTTCTGATCGTCTCGTTTTGCTGTGGCGACCGCCATTTTCCGACTGCGGAATCAGACTGGATCCCGTTCAGTATTTATTGTCACCGGTATAGCACCGATAATTGCTACGATCGTCATCATGTGTGTTTATGTATGGCGACATGCGCCCGCCACTTTAGCGCGGATCTCTTCAATTTAAGCTTCGATAATCTTATGGGTATTCGCTCTCCAGTATCTGCGATCGAAACATGTGTGAGCTACTGGCAACAATCAGCTAGAAACTGACGACCGTTAGAGCGTATCGGATTTCCTCCCGACATCATCAGTTACGCAGTTTGGCTCCAGCGATGAATCAACCTAAGCCGTAGTGATTTCGGTGTTCGCTTGCAAAATTTTACTGGCCGCTTCCCGCAAATTCCACCAGACAGCACGATATAGCTCCGGTCCGCGCTGTAAACAAACAACTTTATCAGCTATCACTCTGAACCAGATCTTCACCACTCTGTTCGTACCAACTTAGCAAGCCCTTCCATATCTGCTCGGCCGTTTCGGCATACCAAAACAACTCGCGATCCTCGAAATCAATCATTCCTTCGTCGACCAGAAAATCGAAATCGATTACCTTGCGCCAGTATTCCTCACCGACCAGCACCACCGGGAGAGGTTTGATTTTGCGAGTTTGGATCAGAGTCAACGTTTCAAACAATTCATCAAAAGTACCGAACCCACCGGGAAATGCGACCAGCGCTTTGGCGCGCATCATGAAGTGCATCTTCCGCAGCGCGAAGTAATGAAACTGAAAGCATAGCTCCGGGGTAACGTAGGGGTTTGGAAACTGCTCATTGGGCAAGGTAATATTCAGGCCAACCGTTTTGGCGCCAACCTCGTGCGCGCCGCGGTTGGCAGCTTCCATGAGACCTGGCCCACCGCCGGTCAGCACAACCAGGCGCGAATCATTCGGGCCATGACCGGCATTGGCGACCAAACCGCCGAACTCCCGAGCAACTTCATAATACTGGCTCTTGGCGAGAATCCGTTCGGCGACGATCAGGCGGCGCTGAAGTTCGGTGTCTTCGGCCTGCACAGACAAAGCGTCGCGTAGTAGCTCGACTTTCTTCGCGGCAGCCGCGGGCTCAACAATGCGCGTGCTGCCGAAGACGACGATTGTATGTCGCACATCATGCTCAGTTAGCCGTCTGTCTGGTTTAAGAAAATCTAATTGGAGCCTGATACCACGCGCGTCGTCACTGTCCAGGAACTCCAAATCTTCTACCGCCGGCCGATATGACGGACTATCCAAAATCGCCTGCAGCTTGGCCGGTCCTTCCGGATCCTCCTCCAGCGGCTTTGGTTCTTCCCAGGGCAATCGCTCCTTGCGCTCCGGGGCAGGCACTTCCGGTCTGGAGGTTTGTCGACTCACTACGTTTCTCCGATTATCTGTTCGTTTAGGATGATTCCGATTTTTCCGAGCGTAACATTCCACCCGAGGCATAAGGGGTCGAACCGAATTAATTCTAAAGTCGGTTCGACCCCTTTATTCCGTTGATAAACGTAGGCGGGATAGCGCTCAGGGCTTCGCCAATTCGTCGTTGCAAGACCAATCCGCCGGGAGCCGATTGGGACGTACCGACTACGACCAACGAATCGGAATCTTCCATCGGATGCAGACAAGGGCCGGAAAGAAAAGACCCGGCTAAAGCCGGGTCAACATTTCCATACGGCCAAAACGGCTTTTATTCTTCAGGCTGAATATCGATCCTGACGCTATTTACGTGTCCGGTAAACTCAGATTCTTCTACGTTCTGAAAAACGAGGTCCGCAACCTGGGTCGCATCATCTCTGCCAACATCTGCAGTTTCATCGGCCGAGAATACAGCAGGCACAGTTTTCTCAACGCGCCCTTCAACGACCTCCTGACCGTCTACGAATATCTTGACTGTTGCACCCTTCCCTACGCCACCGCCGTCGTAGTCAAAATCGATTTTGATTTCGGCCGCGCCATTCTCGATAGCGCTCGGAGACTCAATTGTGTAGCGCTCCAGGCCGAACCAGTTATACGTATACGCGGGCTTGCCATCGTTCATGTACAAAGCCCACCCGGCGAACTTGCCACCCTGTGCCAGTATTATTCCGCTGTCGTTGCCTTCCAGATTTACGTCGGCAACGATCGTCTTGGACGTGTTCTTCACATTGAGGAACGTGTTTTCCAAAATTCCTTCCATGCCCTCGGAAAGAGTTAATGAGGTGCGGTCACCCATTAAATCCGGACGCCCGGCGATCGCCGCATTGAAACGCTCAAACACACGGTCATCCAACGGGTAAACATTGTTGGCGATGGCTTCTTTGTTGAACAATTCCTGCAATTCCTTGAGCTTTTCGGGATTTTGACCGGCAAGATCCTCGGTAAGGCTAAAATCGTCATCCGTGTTGTACAACTCCCAAACATCATCCTGTAGCGTATTTAGAGGCTCACTGCCCCATGGCACGCGATGCACAACACGAGCCATCCAGCCATTATCATAAATAGCTCGATTTCCAAACATCTCGAAATACTGGGTCGTGTGACGATCGTCGGCATTTTCGTCATGCGCGGCATACAGCATGCTGACACCGTCCAGCGGAACCTGGGTCACGCCATTAATCTCCCTGGAATGCGGCAGGCTGGTCGCCTCCAACACCGTGGCCGCAACATCATTTACATGATGCCACTGTTCGCGAATTTCCCCTTTTGCCTCAAACCCGTCTGGCCAATGCATGACCATGGCATTTCGCGTACCGCCAAAATCTGCGGCCATTTGTTTGGTCCATTTGAAAGGGACATCGGTGGCTACTGCCCAGGCTGCCGCCATGTGCGGGAACGAGTCCGGGCCACCCCAGTCATCGGCTTTTTCCAGCATACCGTCAATAGTTTCTGCGTCGAAAATTCCATTTAAATGGACAAGTTCGTTGAACGTTCCTTCCAGACCACCTTCTCCGCTGGAGCCGTTATCTCCGACGATATAAACAAACAAGGTATTGTCCAGCGCACCGATATCATCGATTGCACTTACCAGGCGGCCAACCTCATTGTCGGTGTGCTCAGCAAAAGCAGCGAAAGTCTCCATCTGCAATGCGAACAGCTTTTGTTCGTTCTCATCTAACTCATTCCAGGCCGTGATGTCCTCAGGCATCGGGGCCAATCGGGCATCGGCAGGAATAATTCCAAGCTCTTTCTGGCGAGCAAACGTTTCCTCTCGCAACTGGTCCCAACCGCCATCAAATTTACCCTTGTACTTCTCGATCCACTCTTTCGGAGCGTGATGAGGCGCGTGGACCGCGCCCGGCGCGTAATAGATGAAGAAGGGCTTGTCAGGGGTCATTGCCTGCTGAAATTTCACCCACTTCACAGCTTCGTCTGTCATGTCAGTGGTGAAGTGGTAATCCTCATTGTCTTTTTTCGCGACTTTCGTGACGCCGTCAAAGATGACCGGATCCCATTGGTTAGTTTCGCCACCGATGAAACCATAAAATTTGTCGAAGCCGGAATTGGTAGGCCAACGGAAATAAGGACCGGAAACAGACACCTCCCAGGTGGCCGTCTCATGCCATTTGCCAAAAGCGGCCGTGCTGTATCCGTTATGGCGAAGCGTCTCGGCAAAATATTTCGCGTTGTCTGGCCTGATGCCTTCATTACCGGGGAAACCCGTCGCAATCTCCATTACCGATCCGACGTTGACCCTGTGATGATTCCTGCCGGAAAGCAATGAAGCCCGGGTAGGCGAGCACAGCGCCGTTGTGTGGAATCGATTGAACCGCAGACCCTCATCAGCCAGCATTTGTAATGCAGGCGTCTCAATAGCTCCGCCAAAGGGTGTCGTTGCACCAAAGCCAATGTCGTCGATCAGGACAATTACGACGTTTGGCGCACCTTCCGGCGCCATGACTTCGTGCCGTTCCGGCTTAGTCGCGTTGCGAGCATCCATCTCGGTAATCGGGGCCATAACCGGCGGTTGAATCGGCAGCACTGAACGATCGATGCCACCAGTGCTGGCCGCAGGCATAGGTGCCGCATCTTCGACAACGGTTGCCTCAGGAGCCGGCGGCTCAGTGCAGCCTGCCATCGTGATAAGAAAAGCAATGATTGCCGCGATACGTCCGAGAGTATTATTCATTTTTATTTTCCATTTGGAATTATTTATGCGGTGCGATCTCAACAACAACGATCCATTAGGATAGCTGTAAAATCTGCGTACCGGGATTCTGCGGGATGTTTTGGATTTAGTCTAACTTGAGCTGATGTGATCAGGCGTAATTCAATGAAAAAATCACTTCGGCGCAACTAGTCTCAGCTATTTCGAGAGGTAGGCACGAAAAGGGCCCCATATAGGGGCCCTCTATTCATTCGCGTTAGTAATTCTGTGTCGGCATGTCCCTTGGCGGGACGGAGGCGTCGTCCGACACATTAATGATCACCCGATCAATGACACCAGTGAACGGGAACGGATCGCCATACATGTCGGTCACCTGCGTGCCCGTATCGAGGCCGACATCGAACGTCTCCGCCAGCGAATACGTGGCGATGTGCATTTGCGGCATTTCGATTTCGTCCACTTTCTCACCATTGATGAACAACTCGCCGGTCCCGCCAAACGGTTGCGTCAGTATGAAATTAAACTTCAAATCTGTCGGCCCTGTCGGTAACGGCGGTGACTCCAATGTGTAATGCACACCATCCAGGAAGTTGTAGTCGTAGTACAACTTGTTGTCCTTGATGAACATTGAATAACCGCCAGTCATTCCACCGACAGCAACAATGACGCCTTCTTCTTCACCAGTCAGATCCAGACTCGTTGCAATTGTGTGCGCCCGGTTCTTAACCGGTGCAGAGGATTTCTCAGCGATTCTCACCGCACCCGGTGCGAAGTAGACAAACTCGGTCTGGTCGCCAAACAAACGATCCTGCTGTGCACCAAGGCGCGCAATCATGTCATCGTAAAGTGGATAGACGTTGTACTTCCAGGCCTCTTCATCAAAGATTTCGATCAATTCCTGAAGTTTCTCGGGATTCTGCTCCGCCAGGTTGGTGTTCTCCGAGAAATCCTCGGCAACGTGATACAACTCCCACTCGTCATCTTCGAATGGCAGCACGACGGCCAGGTCCCAAGGCATACGGTTGGCATGCAATGTCACTGCTTTCCAACCATCCACCCATATAGCTCGGTTGCCAAACATCTCGTAGTACTGGCGTTGTTTCATGTTCGGCGCATCCGCGGCGTTGAACGCGTACATCATCGATACGCCGTCCATGGGCTGCTGCTCTACACCGTTGTATTCATCGGGGACGGTAATCCCGGCCGCTTCCATGATGGTCGGCGAGATATCACTGATGTGGTGGTACTGGCTCCTTACCTCGCCTTTGGCCTCAATGCCGTCAGGCCAGTGCACGACCAGCGCGTCAGTTTGTCCACCGCGATGCTCGCTTTGCTTGAAGTATCGGAACGGCGTATTACCGGCCATTGCCCATCCCGCGTGATAATGCGGGTAAGTGTTTTCCCGCCCCCAGTCTTCCTGGGCGCGAAAATTCGCCTCCAACGGAGTTTGCAGACCATTCAACACGTAGGTCTCGTTGAATGTTCCGGCAAGACCACCCTCGCCACTTGCCCCGTTGTCTGCAGTCACGAAGATCAGTGTGTTGTCCAGTTCACCGATGCGTTCGAGTTCGTCGACGACGCGGCCGATCTGCATATCCACCCATTCCATCTGGCCAGCGAAAACCTCCATCTGTCGCGCGTAGAGACTCTTCTCCTCATCAGGCAGCGAATCCCAAGCCGGTATCTCGTCGATTCGATCGGTAAGCCTCGTGCCCTCTGGTACAACACCGAGCTCTAACTGACGCTCGAGAATCTGCTCACGGGCAACATCCCATCCCATGTCGAACTTGCCTTTGTACTTGTCAATGTGGCTGTCAGGCGCATGATGTGGCGAGTGCATTGAACCCGATGCCCACAACATCATGAACGGCAGATCTGGCTTGATGGACTTGTGCCCGGTAATCCATTCGATAGCCCGGTCCGCCAGGTCCTGATCCAGGTGCACGGACTTCCGATACGGCTCCGGCGTATGGTCGTTCCACATGACCGGTACGAACTGATGCACGTCCGCCGCCATGAAGGTGTAAGCGTGCTGAAATCCCTCACCACTCGGCCAGCGGTCGAAAGGCCCAACCTGTGATACTTCGTAAAGCGGCGTGTGGTCCCACTTGCCAAGCGCATAGTTCACGTAGCCAGCTTCCTGCAAATAGTTTGCGACAGACTTGGCCGATTCCGGCATGACTGCGTTGTACCCGGGAAATCCCATGGCGGTCAGTGCATGACTGCCAAGACCGATTGAATGTGGATTTCGGCCAGCCATCAAAGTCGCACGTGACGGTGAGCAAAGCGCCGTCGTGTGGAAGTTGTTGAAACGCAATCCGTTGGATGCCAGGCGATCGATGTTAGGTGTGTCGATCAATGCCCCAAAGCTGCCGACCTGAGCAAAGCCCACGTCGTCCAGCAGGAATATAATAACGTTCGGTGAGTCCTCGCCTGGCTCCTCATAATCTGGCCACCATTCTTCGGAATCGTCATAACGCTCCGCGATGATGCCGCCGAAGCCTTCGACTTGTTTCGTTCTGACGCCGTCAACCATGACGATGCCCGTCTCGTCGGCGGCGCTCGCTGCCGGCGTAGCATCAGTTTCGCCTGCCGGGGGCTCCGTACACGCTGTAAGAATCACAGCGGCAGCCAGAGCGGCAATAAACTTACTAAGAACTTGCTTCATTTTTTCCTACCTCGGAATTGTTCTGCACTTAATTTTTTTGTGTTTTGTTATCGGTTGAACGTGCTCATGACTAAACCAGCAATATTCATTCCGAACTCGACCATGCAGCCAGGGATGCGCGAACACCCCAGATGCGCTGATCGGCACGAAATTGGACCTGAAGGATAACATCAACCGGTAATTGCCGACCGAAATGACACCTGCAGGTGCCTACTGCACGGTCGTTTCCGGTGCGATGTTGCCATCAACCACCGTCTGGCTAACACCGTAGTAACGCATCGTGAACGAAAAATCCTGGCCATTTGTGTCGATATTATTGGGTGAGTCATCGCCGCAATTGAATGACACAGTGATCGAGCCGTCGTCATTTGGCTCCCAGCTATGCGAGTTCACGTTTCTCACGCCATCGATCAGGTAACGGTCCTGGTCGTATGCCGTAATTGACGTGAAATACTTTGATTTCGGATCATCGAATGTCGTGCTCAGGCACTCGTCGGCACTCAAAAATGTGGAATTCGTGTAGACATTTGCCACACCGACTTCAGGCGAAGAGCCGCCCCAACCATTCGCATTTTCGAGGTTCCATTGATGGCGGTCAGTGACTTCCGCCGACGTTCTTGGGAAAGTATACGAAAACGCCTTGCCCTGAGTTTCCGCCGTGAGTCGGGATGTCCACGCTTCGACTTCTTCAAAGTCGTAATTCGGTAGCTCGTAAGCTCCGAAATTTAGCGGGCTGCTGTCGATCTGATCCTGCGCCTGACGCGATGCATCAAGGCCTTTCTCGGTACCCGTTCGATAGATCAAAAACGCAAACGATGTTTCTACCGGCAGGTCGTAATCCCCGGCTTCGACCACATAATGCTGGCCATGACCACCCTCGGTAACAACCTGCACTGCCATGTAGACATCGACAACTGGAATCGAGAAGGCGACATTGCCATTAACAGCCTCGACAATGGCAATTGAATATAAGGTGTCATCATTCATCTGCACAGTAGGAGCCGCTGTACCCCTCGGCGGCAACTCTCTCATGTGCACAAGCTTCTGATCGGCACCCAAATTCACCCAGTTTCGGAAATTCCGCGCAGTCTCTGCGTGGGCGTAATTTGTCTCTGTAACCTCGAGACTGCTCGCAGGCGCTTCAGCGACCGAGGTGTCAGGAGATGCATCGACCGAACTATTTGATACAGGTGACTCGCTGGGCGAGCAAGCGATGGCCGATGAAAGCACCATGGCAATAAAGACTGTTGTCCTCAATTTCATTTTCATTCCTTTTATGAATGTTAGCCGTGCTCAGCCAGCTGTACGTCTGCCGTGCATCGTCCGCAGACAGATGTTAGACAACATGCTGTTGCAGCTCGCTCAGTTCGAGATTTGCTCGTCGTCACCGACAATTATCAAGCCGCTTTATTCGACGATTTCAAAGTCGCCAGGCTTCCACGTTTTGTCGTAGAAAGACTGCAACGGACCATACAGTCGAAAAATGGTGTTCCAGCCTTTGCCCGGAACTGTCTGAATCCAGTTGTTTTCCCAGCCATCAGGCGCCTCTGGGCCAAAATAAATATCAAAGGAACCATCTTCATTTTGGCGCAATCCCTCTTTGTTATTGTCGAGACCTGGAAATCGTTGATCGGTCTGCAGCATCCCGCGAGTCTGATTGTCATACAACGTGAATGACCAGAAGTCCTTGGCGGGTACATTTGCCGGCAGATGCATCTTGTAGGTGTTGCTACCAATCAATGCAGAACCATTGCTGTCAAGATAGGCGATCGCATACTGCGACCCTTTGCCCACGTTCCTGATCGCCATAGCTGGCGTAATGCCAGTCGCGTAAAAATGCATGTAGACCCGGGAATCAAGCAGTCGCGCGCCGTCAATAAGAAAATCATAGCGTCCATCAATAAACGGGTTCGTCCAGGCACGTTCACCCGGGTACAGGTAATGGCGCTGATCGCTCGGACGAGCGGTAAGTGCTCGCGCCGTTACGGAACCCACTTTTGCCGCTTCAGTAAGAATACCTTTCATCCGTGCGTCAGGATTGAACTCCTTACCCTTTTCAATGCCAATGGATGCCAACAGTCCACGAATCTCCGGATCGAGCCCTTCAATCGGCTCGGCCTGAATCTGTGCATCAACCTCATGCCAATATCCGTAGTCCATGCGGTGGATCGTGTTGTTGAACTTTCCTGACATATTCACGAATGTCATTTCAGGTGGGCGATCCTTTTGTGACAAAGGATAAATCCGAAATCGCTCTTTCGTCGCGTCAACCGCTGGTTTGGTAGACCCGTCAACCTGGAAACCGCGCCAGATGACCCAATTGCCATGAGTGTTGGAATGGGCAACATGATAGCCGTCGGGGATGTCACCCTCATAACCTGGTGGAACAATAAGAAACTTTCCACCCTGACCCATGTCTGGGCCTGCATTGCCGAAGTCCGCCACGTACTTGAACCATGCATCGTCTATAAAGCCCAACACGTTTGGCGGCGTCTCGATGACCATGGGCTCATCACCCAACTCCAGCCAGCTCGCCATGTATACCGATACGGTATTGGGAGTTAGCCACAGCGCCTTGGAATCCATAAGGTCTTCAAACAACAATGCGGTAGTGTTCGGTGGACCGAATTCACGCATTCCCTCTTCCATGGCATACATTGAAGCGATTTGAATACTGGAAAGAAATGCCTGCGTTGCCCGCTGAAAATCAAGATTGTCGTAGACAAGCTGCGTGGTCGCTTCGTCAGGCACACCGTCGAAAGAAGTCAGCGTTCCCAGGCGTGTGTCCAGCTTGTCGGGCGTTGCAACACCGTCGGGAACCTCGGTAGTCATTTTCATTCTTAGCGGTTGCTGAGCCCATGTGACTAGCGAAAAAGCCATGCAAAAAACTGCTACAACGACTGTAGAATTACGCATCTTGGTTTCCTGATTGTTGAATTGATTCTTTGGGGGGCGGGCGATACAACAGTGCAACACCAACTCAGCCTTCCGGTTCGTATAGCCAAGTTTGGAATGAGTCTAATGTATAGACTACTCGTACTCAATGGAAATAGCCGAATGACTTCAAAAGCAAAAGGGCAAGCTCGCTCGGAGATGCCGGTCTCATCTACCGATAGGCAGCGAGGGCGAGCGCGCACATGCGGCTAAATATCAATAGCTTCTGCCGCCCTATTCGGTTCGCGTTGCTAGTCGGCTTGCTCGCATCTACATTCATCAATACAGCCGCGGCTCAAATGCGAGACACGGTCGTTCGCAATGTCTACATTGTGCAAACCGATGCGGACGCGAGCGACGACCCGGTTAGCATTGTCATAAAAAATGGCAAGCTGACCCTGGTCACGCGAGACGCAGTCGACGAAGAAAATGGACAA
>CAJQPR010000166.1 GCA_905480255.1 uncultured Woeseiaceae bacterium
GGCGCCAGCCGCCGTCGCGCCAGGAACAGGGTCAAACCAGCGACAACCGGTATCGCCCAGAGCCAGTCGGGCCGAAGAAAATGAAATTCAGCCGGCATTGAGGTTCGCCTTACTTTGCCGTGCGAAGCGCAAGCCCGCCAACATGTTCATCAAGCCAAGGAACAGCGCCAGCACAAACGAACCACCCAACGGCCAGAAGAAAAGTGATTTAACGGGCCGAAACCCTGCCTCCGGTTCCGCCACCGGCTCCATTTCGTCCAGCAAGCGATAAATTTCTTGCAGGCCTGCAGTGTCCTTGGCACGAAAATAACGGCCGCCGGTCAGATCAGCAATCTGGGTTAGCGTCTCTTCGTCAAGATCGGCCGATGGATTTACGCGACGCATGCCGCCGGTAATTGAAGAAACAACCATTTGCTCTGCACCAATACCAATGGTGTATATGCGCAAGCCGATTTGCTGTGCGAGCTCAGCCGCCTTCAGCGGATCAATTTCGCCGGCCGTATTGGCGCCATCGGTCAACAGAATTAACACCTGCTCACCTGCCTCTTCGCCCTGGTCATGAATTCTCTTGACGGCCAGCGTGATCGCATCACCGATCGCTGTCTTTTCACCCGCGAGACCAATAAAAGCTTCAAGCAACAGCGTGTTGACTGTCTCGCGGTCAAGCGTCAGCGGTACCTGCAGATACGCACGTTCACCGAACAGGATTAAACCGATTCGATCGCCTTCACGTCGGCCGATAAAGTCGCCGGCGACTGCCTTCGTTGCAGTTAATCGATCCACGCGCCGGCTACCAAGTTCGAAATCTTTGGCATCCATGCTGCCCGAGAGGTCGACCGCAAGCATCAGGTTGCGCCCCGAGACCGGCACATCGAGCTCATCTCCAATTCGTTCCGGTCTTGCGGCCGCAAGCACGAGCAGCAGCCACGCAATAACCGCGAGCCAGAAACGCCAGTTGAAAAGTTGTTCGACTTCCGATCGATCTGCCAATACAGAAAAACCGCTGAAGCTTGGTACCTTTAAACCCGCATCCTGGGTGCCGACGACCGCAGGCATCAGTGCGCGCACGATCAGCGGCAGCGGCAGCGCCAGCAGCATCCATGGCCAGGCCAGCGACCACATCAGACCGTTCCCTCGGCAAGTGGCGTCTTAAGCCGTGTTTTCACGGCGGCTAAGAGGCCGGCAACATCCGCGTCGTTGCCAACATTTTCCGGTCTCATATACGGCAGCGCTTCAATTGTTTTTCCGGGCCCTTCAGTGAAAGGTTTATCTTCAAGCCCCTGATCGAGCCACGCCAGCCATGATTCGCCAGTCAACCCTGCCATTTCGCCGCGTGGTGCGTAGGCCAGCATCGAACGGCGCAACAGCTCGGAAAGCTCTTTTGATAATTTCTGCGCATCGGCACCGTCTTCGTATTCGCGCCTGATCCTGCCGAGCTCACCAAGCGCAATTCGCCTGGCGGCGTTCCAGCGCCACTTCAAATACTGTTTGTACGCAAGGAAAATGAGACCCGCTGCCGCAAGCGCAATCAACACCCACCAGCCCGGCGCCAGTGGCCACCAGCCAACGGCTTCCGGAAGGTGCAGGTCTCGCAATGGAATCTGTTCGGGGTCCATGATCTATTCTTCTACTGGATACGCTTGCCGAGCGTCTGCTGCAGGCTCTGCACGGGATCATCATCTGTCGACAACGGCATCAGGTGAATGCCATAGCGGTGACAGAATACCTCCATCTCCTTAACGCGCTCCTGAAATGCGTGACGGTACTCAGACCTGGCGTTATTGGCATATGTATCGATTGCCATCTCGTCATCGTGACTGACAAGTCTGTATCGACCCGGCGGCGGAAGCTGCCGCTCAAGCGGATCACTCAAAAACACGGCCAGCACCTCGTTGTGTCTCGCGATGCCGGTGAGGTAGGACTTCGCAGCGCGCGAAAGTCCAATGAAGTCGCTGATGATGATGACGAGACTTCCCGGATGCGCAACACGACGCAGCATGGCCATCGCCTGTGTCAGGGGCGGCTCTTCATCAACTGCTCCCTGGTCGGTGCTGCTTTTCCAGTCCGGATGGGTCACCAGCTCGTGCACATATCGCAGTGCGGCCTGGCGCCCGAGACGCGGGCGCATTTCGCGGTGCCGGGAATCACCAAACACCAGCCCCCCCAGTCGATCACCCCGATGATGCGCAGCCCAGGCGAGCAATGCGGCCGCCCGTGCCGCATTAACGGATTTGAAACACCCCTTAGTCGCAAAGTGCATGTTGCTGCGGAGGTCAGTCATGATGAGAACCGGTCGCTCGCGTTCTTCGCGAAACAACTTGGTGTAGGCCTCGGAGCTTCGGGCCGTTACCCGCCAGTCGATATTCCTGGGATCATCACCGGGCTGATACGGGCGGGACTCATCGAACTCCATGCCCCGGCCTCTGAAGTGCGACACATAAGCGCCGGTCTGCAGGGAATTGATTCGCATCACATCCAGCGCGATCGCGCGCGCCGGTCCGCTCAGGCGGATCAATCCGCTCTGGCTCACGCTGATCGGTGAAGCATCTGCTGGTAGTTTGTCGTGTCGCATTTGAAATCAGTCCCGGGCTCAGCCTGGTTAGCCTAAGGGACGCCGACTCCGTCGAGCACGCCTTCGATGACTGAATCAGCTGTCACGCCGTCAGCTTCAGCCTCAAAGCTCATGACCAGGCGGTGGCGCAATACGTCCGATGCGACTGCCTGAATATCCTCCGGTCCGACGTAATCGCGACCGTTAAGCCATGCATGCGCGCGCGATGCGCGATCAATACCCATACATGCGCGCGGACTGGCCCCGTACATGACCTGACCTTCGAGGTCTTTGTTGACCGCTCCCGGGTTACGAGTCGCGACAACGACATTAACGATGTACTGCTCGAGCTCATCGGAAAGGTGGAGGCTAAGAATCTGCTGGCGCCCTTCCATGATGGTCGCCTCGGATGTTTGCTCCGGTGGCGCAAACGCATCGCGCTGGCCGGATTTTGCTTCGTCACGATTGAGGATGAGAATCTTTCGTTCATCTTCCGGCGTTGGATAGCCGACCTGCACATGCAGGAGGAATCTGTCGAGCTGAGCTTCCGGCAAAGGATAGGTGCCTTCCTGCTCGATCGGGTTTTGGGTTGCCATCACCATGAACAGATTTGGCAGCTTGTAACTTCCCTCGCCTACAGTGATCTGGCGCTCTTCCATCGCCTCGAGCAAAGCTGACTGCACCTTGGCTGGTGCCCGGTTGATTTCGTCAGCAAGGATCAGGCTGTGGAACAGCGGTCCCTCACGAAATTCGAACGTGCCGTCCTGCGGCCGATAAATGTCAGTACCCGTCAGATCGGCCGGCAGGAGGTCAGGCGTAAACTGGAGCCGGTGAAAGCTGCCCTCAACGCTTTCTGCCAGCACTTTGATCGCTCGCGTCTTCGCCAGCCCAGGTGCGCCTTCAACGATCAAGTGCCCGTCACAAAGGAGTGCGATAAGCATCCGGTTGATCAGGTGCTCCTGGCCCACGATCAGGCTGGCCACGTGGGCTTCGAGCTTTTGGAATTGTTCTGAGACGCTCATTATTTAATAACTCCGAGGGCGAAAACGGCGTGCCATTGTAGTGGTGATGCGCGGACAGTCCAACTGGTCGAACAACATTTGTTTCGCTCTATACGGTTGTTTTCGCGATAATGTGCCGTCAAAAGCTGATCCGACCAACGGAATCGCCAAACATTGCAATTAATTGACCAAAATCGATCCTGGGCAAAATCGCCCGGATTGGCCCTTCTGGCTCCACTTTTCCTGCTCATCGCCTGCAATTCACCCATCCCTGCAGCGATTCCGGAGGCGTCTTTTGCCTGTGATTCCGGTGGCAACCTGGCTGTTGAGCTCTACGGTGGAATTCAGGATACGATCCATTGGCAGGCTGAGGAACTGGTTTGCGCGGGAATGCCGCGCCCAAATAGCGAAGGCGCCCGGCTGCGGCTTTCCGGTCCGCTGGGGACAAAGACCATCGCCTTCATCCTGGGAGTGCCCGATTTGAGGAAAGGCGCCACCGGCAAGGAACTGCCCACAAACGTGACACTGATTGAAGAAGGGGCCGGCCGCTTCTTCGCAACGCCGGATCTGAGTTCCTGCTGGATGGATGTCGATCGCCATGAGCCCCTCGGGGATGAAACCGTGTCTACTTACATGATCAGCGGTACCGTGTATTGCATATCGCCACTTGCCGAACTAAACGGAGCATCCAGCATCAGTTTCACCGAACTAAAATTCACCAGCCGACTCGACTGGGAGCCCCCGAAATGAAGGCTTTGCGCATTTCCGCAATCCTCGCCCTGTGGCTGGTGCTGTCGGCACAAAGCGCGGACTACAATTTCACCGATACGGTGGACGAGGCTTTCGATAAATCCAGACTGGTAATATCGGCCAGCGCCCATGCCTGCTATGTGTTTGACGTTTACCTGGCACTCACCAGTGATCAACGACGACGCGGTCTGATGTTTGTTCGGGATTTACCTGAGTTCTCCGGCATGCTTTTCGCGTATCGGCAAAGCGCCCGTTTGTCGATATGGATGAAGAACACTTATATCCCGCTCGACCTCGTATTCATTCATGCAGACGGACGCATCGCCAATATTGTGGTTAATGCTGAACCTCATTCACTGAACTCCAGGGTCGCTGCCGAACCTGTGAATTATGTGCTCGAGCTGAACGGCGGAGTTACCGAGAAACTCAGTATCGATTCGGACAGCCTTGTAATGCTGATGCAGTGAATATTCGCGTCACCGCCTGGCTCAAGAGAAAGCCGTGCGGCCCGGTTCTTACAGGACCGAGGCGATCGACTTCGCGAGGTAGCTCACGTTTTCTGCGGTGATACCGCAAACATTGATACGGCTGGAACCAACGAGATAAACGCCGAAATCTTTTTTCAGTCGTTCGACCTGTTCGGGTGAAACACCGAGATAACAGAACATGCCGGTCGTGCGTTCAATATGCGAGAAATCATGGTCAGGCGCAGACTTTCGAAGCTCATTTGCCAGCAGCGTCCGCATGTCCTTCAATCGGCCACGCATCTCACTGACCTCATCCAGCCATTCGGCGCGAAGGTCCGCATCGTTTAGAATTCTGGAGACGACGGCGCCGCCGTGATCGGGCGGAAGTGAATACATCGTTCGGACAACGAACAAAGCCTGGCTGTCGACGGTTTTCGCAGTGGCCTCATCGGCGGCAACAAATGACAGGGCGCCGACGCGATCGCGGTAGAGGCCGAAATTCTTCGAGCATGACTGCGTAACAATCATCTCCGGCACACGTCCATACATCAATCGTACGCCGTAGGCGTCTTCGTCCACCCCTTCAGCAAACCCCTGGTAGGCAATATCAATGAACGGAATCAGTTTTCGCTCGACCACCAGGTCGGCAACCTGTTGCCATTGTTCAACCGACAGGTCCATGCCTGTTGGGTTGTGGCAGCAACCGTGCAGCAAGATCAAATCGCCCTCTGACGATGCCTGAAGCGACTCAAGCATCGCGTCAAAGCGGAGGCTGTTTGTGTCACTGTCATAGTAAGGATAGGTGCGCAGGTTGACGCCAGCCTCGCCGAGCAACGGCACATGGTTGTTCCACGTCGGGTCGCTGACCCACATCGTTGCGTTCGGGTTTGCGCGGAGAATAACCTCAGCGGCTACGCGGAGCGCACCGGAACCGCCCGGCGTCTGGACGGTGGAGATTCGACTACTACCTTCAGCCGCATCTGCGAAAAGCAGTCTTTCAACTGCGTCACAGAACACGATGTCGCCCCGGGAGCCGAGATATGCCTTACTTTCCTGGCTACCGACAAGCCAGTGCTCGGCTTTCTTAACTGACCGCAGAATTGGCGTATTACCTGCTGCATCGCGATAGACACCGACGCCAAGATCGACTTTCTCTGCACGGGCATCATTTTGATGCTCTGCAATCAGTTTCAGGATGGCATCTGCCGGTTTGGGCTCAAGTATTTCGAACAATTCCGTAACTCCGTGATGTTCAGGCGGCGCATTGTACACGCCGGTATCAGGCAAACTATAGAGTGTCGAGTGGAATTTTTATGTAGGTAATTCCATTGGATTCCGGTTCCGGAAGATGCCCCGCCTGAATGTTGACCTGTATAGATGGGATGATCAGTGCCGGCAAGCCCAGGGTCACGTCCCGGGCCTCGCGCCTGGCCACATATTCCAGTCGACTCACTCCGCCACCAACATGAATGTTGCGGGCTTTTTGCTCAGGAAGGGGCGTTGCAAACCGCAGTTCGCGATCATCCGGCGGGTAGTCGTGGCAAAGATAAAAAACCGTCTCATCCGGCAACGCGAACAATTTCTGAATTGAGTCGTACAGCAACCCGGCATCGCCACCCGGGAAGTCACAGCGCGCCGTCCCGGAATCGGTCATAAACAGCGTATCGCCAACGAACGCGGCATCGCTAATCACATAGCTGACGCTATCGTTGGTATGGCCAGGCGTGTGGATTACGCGTCCGCCAAGCTCGCCAATCGCAAACTCTTCGCCATCGGTGAACAAGTGATCAAATTGATGGCCGTCTGCAACGAATGGTGCCGGGAGATTAAAAACCGGGCCAAAGTGTGCCTGCACTCGGCAAATACCTTCGCCGATTGCGACACTCCCACCGACCTCGGCCTTTAGAAATTGTGCCGCCGATATGTGATCGGCGTGAGCGTGCGTTTCCAGAATCCAGTCAACTGTCAGTTGTTTTTCTTTGATATACGCGACGATTTCTTCCGCCGACTTTGTGTCCGACCGACCGGACACAACCGAGAAACCGAGAACCGGATCGATGACCGCAGCAGCGCCCGAGGCAGGGTCACTCACCACATAGGACAGCGTGCCACTTTGCTCGTGAAAGAAGTGCCGAATATCAGGACTCATGCGCCCCCCCATTTTTAGATGCAGAAACCTGGTTCCACCAGCGACCGCTCAGCAGGAACACGGGGAATATCAGGAACTGTTCCGTGAACCAGCGTCGCAGGAAATTCAAAAAGCTGCTGAATGGACGCGGGTCTTCATGCTCCAGCCTGTGTCCAAGCGCCTGTAACGCCAACGCAACGAAGCACAGCGCCACGACGATTACCCCGGATACCCAGTCACCGTTAGCCAGGTACAAAAGTAAGGATATGAACGATCCCACAAACAGTGGTACCGAAAAAAGATGGATGACCAGATTTGTCCGATGGGCATGAACCCTTGAGTATTCGGACCAGTCGATTTGCATGTTCAGGTAATCCCCGCCCGCAAGCGGGCGGGGTTACGGGTATCAGGCTTTCGGTGCCCAGACAGAACACCAACCGGCATTATTGACGAGCTTGCCGGGGAAAATCTGGCACGGACGCCACGCGTCCCCGTCGCCACCCTGGATCAGGGCGCAGTTTGCACAATTCTGATCTGCTGCTGGATTCGCGCGCGATGCAGGATCAACCGAGCTGGCATCGTGTGTGTATTTCAGCGACTGTGCCACCGGATCGCTTTCTTCGATCTGCGGCATATCCTGGGCCATTGCCTTCCTGCCCGGGCTTGCGACCAAACCTGCTGCCGCCACTGCGGACAACTGAATGAACTGACGTCTTGCGATCTTGCTCAAGGGATTCTCCTCACACTTCCTAAATGAATTCGGGGCCCACGACTATCCGGGCGACGGCTATATTAATCGAAAATGCCTCATCCGCGTAGCGCTTTTCCTTGTTGCGAATGGTTCGCATTCCCGTTACTTCTCAAAGACATATACCGGCTGTCCAGGCGACCAAATCATATCGTGCCAACCTGAACGGCAGCCAAACGAATCCGCCTTTCGAACGTCATTGCGTGACTTTTTGGCATTCACCGGTCGAAAAATGTGAACACAATCACAAACGCATGCTCAAAACAGTTCCAGGTAGCGCCACTCCTGCATAATTGGCGCGATATCCGGCACGGGCGATTGAACGAAACGTGATTCAAAACAGACTGGCAACCCTCAAATACCTCGTTTTCCTGCCGTTGCTCTGGTCTGGCGTTCCGGCATATGCCGAAGCCGTCACCCACCACTACACGGTCACCATTGACTACTCATTGAGCTGGCTCTGGGTCGAGGCACGATTCAGTCGGCCGGTCGACAGCGTCACCGCGCGCTCGAGAAATGCCGGACGCTACCTTCGCGACGTTCGGGGTTGCGGAGAGGATCCGAATATCAGAATGCGTAATCGTCGCATGATGCTGCCGGATGACGGCATTCGCTGCTTGAACTACACCGTTGACCTGAAACGGGTAGCGGAAGAATTCCGCAGCAGCCGCAGCCTGACAGAAAACAACATTGTGGCGTCACCAGCGTACTGGTTGTGGCGGCCAGAATTATTCGGCGATGCGGAAATTCAGATCGATTTTCGTCTTCCGGAAAATGTCAGGGTATCTGTGCCATGGCGGCAGGTTGACGGGGCAGCTAACCGCTACCTGCTGAGCCGCTCGCCGGAAAGCGCCTACGCGCCGGCGATTTTCGGCAAATTTGATTACCGGGAAATCCAGGTTCCGGGCGCAACATTGCGGGTGGCTCTGGTCGAAACCACGGCGGAAACGAACAATGACGCTATTTTCAAATTCGTTAAGGCAACCGCGACCGATGTCAGTCTTGCTTATGGACGGTTCCCGAACCCGTCGCCACAAGTCATGGTTGTACCGGTAAGCGGTGGTCGCTCATCCGACCCGGTTAGCTTTGGGCGCGTCGTGCGTGATGGCGGCGAATCGGTTGAATTATTCATTGACCCCGACCAGCCGGTTGAGACTTTAATTGGCGACTGGAAAGCCACACATGAATTCAGCCACCTGATGCTGCCCTATCTCCACAGTGAATATCACTGGATTTCCGAAGGCTTTGCGCAGTATTACCAGAATGTCCTGCTTACCCGCGCCGGCGAGTACGACGAACTGTTCGCATGGCAGAAGATTTATGCAGGTTACGAACGCGGCAGGAAATCGCGGCCGGAGTTGTCGCCCAGCGCGGCCGCGGCAGGTGATGTACGTTCCGCACGAATGAAGGTTTACTGGAGTGGCGCCGCGGTCGCACTGATGGCTGACGTCGCTCTGCGCGAGCGCTCTAATGGCGACGAAACGCTGGATTCAATTCTCGGCCGTTTTCAGGAATGCTGCCTGCCATCGCAGAAGGTATGGACCGGTCCGGAATTTTTCGCAAAACTCGACTCGCTCGCGATTGAGCCGGTCTTCATGCCACTCTATCGACGTTATGCAAACACCGCAGGTTTCCCCGATACAAGCGAATTGCTTGAGCGACTCGGTCTGCGCGTGGAAGATGGACAGGTAAGCCTCAGGCGCAATGCGGAGTTGCAGGAGATCAGGGAAGACATTCTGCGGACCGATGCGCCGATTGCCCAGTGGCGCGGACAACTCGCCGGACACTAGCCTCTACCCTCACGATATACTGGCCCGCCATACTTCAGGCGTAGATTGAATGACCGGCAGCAGCCGCAGCGTTGATATCAGGAAGGCGGATGTTTCGCGACAAAGCGAAACAACGGATCGTGTTGCAGTTGAGGAACCTCTCGAAATACAGGTCAGCTCATCCACAGCCGCTGGCGCCGCCGCGAAATCTGTGTCTATCACAATGCGCACGCCCGGCAACGACCCTGAGCTCGCATTGGGATTTCTCTTCACAGAAGGGATTATCCACTCAGCCGACCAGGTCATAGCCATAGCACACCAGGGAGAACCGGATCCCGATACCGGATTGCGAAATATTGTGCGGGTCGAAATCGCGCCGGGTGTCGACCTGCATCTGGACAGACTGGAAAGACACTTCTATACGACATCAAGCTGCGGGGTTTGCGGAAAAGCATCCCTCGATTCGCTTAGAGTGGCCGGCCAGGAATCTATGGCTGATCTGCCGGGTGAGTTTGCGGCGGACATGCTGCTTGGCCTGCCGGCCAGGATTCGCCGACATCAACCTGTATTTGCCGAGACCGGAGGCCTGCATGCGGCCGCTATTTTCGGTCCGGATGGTGAAATCGACATCGTCCGGGAAGACGTTGGGCGGCATAATGCGACCGACAAAGTCATTGGCGCATTCCTGGAACAAGACAGAATCCCCGGGCACCAGAAGGGCCTGTTCGTTTCCGGGCGTGCGAGTTTCGAACTGATGCAGAAATCGGTGGTTGCCGGTATACCGCTGCTGGCGGCAGTTGGCGCTCCCTCGAGTCTTGCCGTAGAAACAGGAAGAGAATTCGGCATGACGTTAGTAGGTTTCTTGCGCGATGGCACATTCAATATTTACTCAGGCGCTGAACGGATAAAATAAACGATGGCAATCAAGTACGACAAAATTATCGCGTCAGAGATCATCAGTCAGTTCGGTGGCAGACCGGAGATGCTGGTTCAGGTCCTGCACGCCCTGGTCGAACGGTATGGATATATCAGTGACGAGGCGATTCGCCAGGTTGCAACCGAACTGAATATTTCCCGTGCCGAGGTGCATGGTGTGGTGAGCTTCTACCATGACTTCAGAACGTCACCCCCGGCCAAACACATACTCAAGATTTGCCAGGCAGAGGCTTGCCAGGCCATGGGCAGCAGGCAACTGACTGCGCACGCGGAAAGCAAACTCGGTGTGCAAATGCACGGTAGCACTGACAACGTAACGCTTGAGCCTGTGTATTGTCTCGGCAACTGCGCCTGCTCCCCTGCGGTAATTATTGACGACAAAGTTTACGGCCGGGTCGATGCGAACAAGCTCGATAAGCTTATTGACGAGTGTGGGGTCTGACTATGAGTAACCAGGTGACCGTATTTGTACCGCGCGAGACATCGGCCGTTTCACTCGGCGCGCATGATGTGGCGGAGAAACTGGCAGCAGTCGAAAACGTCAACGTAGTTCGCAACGGTTCCTGGGGCGCCAGCTGGCTGGAGCCCCTCGTCGAAGTTGTCGTTGGCGATGACCGTATTGCCTATGGCCCGGTTGAGGTCGGCGACCTCGACAGCCTGTTGGAGGCGGGATTCCTGACCGGCGGCAAACATCCATTGTGCCTCGGCCCGATTTCAGAAATACCGTACCTGAAGAACCAGGAGCGCTGGACATTCTGGCGTTGCGGCCTGATAGATCCAATATCCATTGCGGATTTCCAGGCGCACAAGGGATTCGCCGGTCTGCAAAAAGCCTTTGAAAAAGGACCGGAATACGTTCTTGATCAGATCAAGACGTCCGGACTGCGTGGTCGGGGCGGTGCAGGATTCCCCACCGGCATAAAGTGGCAAACGGTCGCCGATACAGAAGGTGAGCAGAAATACATCACCTGCAACGCCGATGAAGGGGACAGCGGAACGTTTTCTGACCGCCTCCTGATGGAAGGTGACCCGCTGAACCTGATCGAAGGAATGATAATCGCAGGTTTCGCAGTCGGTGCCAGCAAGGGCTATATCTATCTGCGCTCAGAGTACCCACTGACTCGTCGGGTGCTCACGAAAGCGTTGCTGGCCGCACGCGACAGTGGTTGGCTCGGTCAGGACATCCAGGGCAGCGGATTCGACTTCGATATCGACATTCATATCGGCGGCGGATCATATGTATGCGGCGAAGAGACCGCGATGCTCGAAAGCCTCGAAGGCAAAGCGGGCGTCATACGTTACAAGCCTCCACTCCCTGCCATCGAAGGGCTGTTTGGCAAGCCAACGGTCGTCAACAATGTTGTAACCCTGGGTTCTGTTCCGCTCATCATGGCGTTGGGCGCCGAAAAATACGCAGAATTCGGCGTGGGCCGATCCAAAGGCACCCTCGCATTCCAGCTTGCGGGAAATATCAAGCGAGGCGGGATGGTGGAAAAAGCATTCGGCCTGACGCTGCGCGAACTCATTGAAGATTTTGGTGGTGGTACGGCCACCGGTCGACCCGTTCGGGCAGTTCAGGTCGGAGGGCCTCTTGGCGCCTACCTGACCGCAGAGCAGCTCGACACACCGCTCGATTACGAAGCATTTGCTGAAATGGGCGGCATGATCGGCCACGGCGGCATCGTCGTATTTGACGACACCGTGGATATGGCAGCGCAGGCTCGATTCGCTATGGAGTTCTGCGCGATCGAATCCTGTGGAAAATGCACGCCTTGTCGAATTGGATCGGTGCGTGGTGTCGAGGTTATCGACCGCATTGTGTCTAACGAAGACCGGGAAGAAAATATCACTCTTCTCAACGACTTATGTGACACGATGATTGACGGCTCCTTATGTGCAATGGGTGGAATGACACCGTTTCCTGTCCGGAGTGCGCTAGAATCCTTCCCTGAGGACTTTAATAAATGAATCCGACGAGAGAACCAGATCTAGGTACGCCCGCGAGCGGGAATGAGGAAGTTGTCGAAGTAGAGATCGACGGGCTCCCTGCGAAGGTTAAAGCCGGAACGACGATCCTGCGGGCCGCTCGCGAGACCGGCGTGGACATACCCAAGCTTTGCGCAACCGACAACCTCAAACCGTTCGGCTCCTGCCGCCTTTGCCTCGTCGAGGTCGAAGGTCGAAAAGGCTATCCGGCGTCCTGCACAACACCCGTAGAGCCGGGCATGAAAATCCGTACACAGACGGGCGCGCTGGCGAAACTTCGCCGGAACGTCATGGAGCTGTACATTTCCGATCACCCGCTTGACTGCCTGACCTGCTCCGCTAACGGCGATTGCGAATTGCAGGACATGGCCGGCGCTGTCGGCCTCCGGGATGTTCGCTACGGTTTTGATGGGGAAAACCATCTTGATGCAGAGACTGACAGCAGCAACCCGTATTTTTCTTTCGACCCTTCCAAGTGCATTGTCTGTTCACGGTGTGTTCGTGCCTGTGATGAAGTCCAGGGAACATTCGCGCTGACGATCGAAGGACGCGGCTTCGAAGCAAAGGTTTCCGCAAGCGTCAGCGAGAATTTCATTGATTCCGAGTGCGTCTCCTGCGGTGCCTGCGTGCAGGCCTGCCCGACGGCGACGTTAATGGAAAAGTCGATAATTGATAACGGCCAGCCTGATCACAGCGTCCTCACGACCTGTGCCTATTGCGGCGTCGGTTGTTCGTTCAAAGCAGATATGAAAGGCGACCAGGTAGTCCGCATGACACCGTGGAAAGATGGCGGTGCGAACCAGGGTCACAGTTGCGTGAAAGGCCGGTTTGCCTGGGGATACGCATCGCATCAGGAACGTGTACTCGATCCAATGATTCGCGATTCGGTCAATGATCCGTGGAAGAAGGTAGGTTGGGACGAGGCGCTTGCGCACACGGCAAAACGTTTCAAGGATATTCAAAAGAAGTACGGACGGAAGTCGGTCGGCGGTATCACCTCATCACGCTGCACAAATGAAGAGGTATTTATCGTTCAGAAACTGATTCGGGCAGCATTCGGCAACAACAACGTCGATACCTGCGCCAGAGTTTGCCATTCGCCGACCGGCTATGGTTTGAAACAAACACTCGGTACATCGGCTGGCACGCAACCATTCGAGAGCGTCATGGACGCTGACGTCATGATTCTGATTGGTGCGAACCCAACTGACGGGCACCCGGTGTTTGCCTCCCAAATGAAGCAGCGACTTCGCGCAGGCGCAAAGCTGATCGTCGTCGACCCTCGCAAGATCGACCTGGTTCGTTCCCCACACATTGAAGCGGCCTATCACCTGCCGCTGTTACCCGGCACCAATGTTCCGATTATCAACGCAATCGCGCATGTCGTAGTTAGTGAAGGTCTCATCGACGAGGAGTACGTCAACGAACGTTGCGACTTGGAGTCTTTCGAAGCCTGGAAGAATTGCGTGCTGAAGCCGGAGAACTCGCCAGAGTCTGTTGCCGAAATATCCGGCGTTCCCGCCGACGATATTCGTGAGGCAGCTCGCCTTTACGCCAGCGCAGAAAATGGTGCCATTTATTATGGTCTTGGCGTGACCGAACACAGCCAGGGCTCAACCATGGTCATGGGCATGGCCAATCTCGCGATGGCCACGGGCAACATTGGTCGATCCGGTGTCGGGGTAAATCCGCTCAGGGGTCAGAACAATGTTCAGGGTTCCTGCGATATGGGTTCGTTCCCGCATGAACTACCGGGTTACCGGCCGGTACAGGACGACGAAGTCCGGGGCCAGTTTGAAAACCACTGGGGCGTTGAAATTGATGCCGAACCTGGCTTCCGAATTCCCAACATGTTCGATGCCGCCATCGCCGGCGAATACATGGGCATGTATATCCAGGGCGAAGACATCGCCCAGTCCGATCCCAATACGCAACATGTTGAGGCAGCGCTCAGCAACATGGAATGTATTGTGGTGCAGGACCTGTTCCTCAATGAGACGTCAAAATTCGCCCACGTATTTTTGCCAGGAACTTCATTCCTTGAAAAAGACGGCACCTTCATCAATGCGGAACGACGAATCAATCGCGTTCGCCCGGTCATGAAGCCCAGGCAGGGCAAGGCTGAGTGGCGCATCACACAGGATCTGGCAAGGGCGCTGGGCTACCCGATGAATTATTCGGCCGAGTCTGAAATCATGGATGAGATCGCGGAACTGACACCAACGTTCACCAATGTGTCATTCAAGTTTCTCGATGAGGTCGGCAGCGTGCAGTGGCCATGCAACGAAAATGCGCCGATGGGTACGCCGATCATGCATATCGACAACTTCGTGCGCGGCAAGGGTCTGTTCGTGGAAACCGACTACGTGCCGACAGAAGAACGGACGAATCGCAAATTTCCACTCCTGTTAACTACCGGTCGCACGCTGACGCAGTACAACGTTGGCGCACAGACTCGCCGTACCGAAAACGTGATCTGGTACAAGGAAGATCTTCTTGAGATTCACCCGCATGATGCGGAAACGAGAGGCATCAACCATGGCGATCGCGTTTCTCTGACCAGCCGAAAAGGCGACATCACCCTGGAAGCAAAGATCACCGAGCGCGTACAACCCGGAGTGGTGTACACAACGTTCCATGACCCGGAGACCGGCGCGAACGTTGTGACCACAGAATACTCTGACTGGGCGACGAGTTGCCCTGAGTACAAAGTGACCGCTGTGCAGGTCGCGCCAGCAGTACACCGCTCGAAGTGGCAGGAAGGCTTTGAGAAGCGCGCGAAAGAGCAGGAAGAGCTCGCCGAGACGACCTGACTAATCCAGGCATTGAATCCCCTGCCCTGGCACTTCAAAACCTCGACTTCCATCAAGAAAAGGTAAAGCATTTCAGATAGATACGAGTATAATACTGTATATAATAACAGTTATTGTATTGCTGCCTGAGAGGCCCGCCATGTCCTTAAACCCGCCCATCGTGAATCTGAAGGATGTTCGCTCGAGAGAACTTGGTTTAGAGATCACTGAGCTCTTTTCGCTGATCACCGCAGCCACCTATGACCTGCTCGTAAAGATCAGGGAATTCGACCAGGCGGGCCTTTGGGAGGGCGAAGGACTTTGTTCCTGTGCACACTGGCTGAATTGGCAATGCGGTATCGGTATGAATGCAGGGCGGGAGAAAGTCCGGGTGGCCAATGCGCTCGGTGAGCTGCCGAAGATCAGTGAAGCTTTTCGGATGGGCGAGATCAGTTTCTCGAAAGTTCGGGCCATCACTCGTGTGGCGACTCCGGAAAGCCAGGACTACCTGTTGATGATTGCCCGTCACGGTACGGCGCATCATGTCGAGTCACTGGTCAGGGGGTATCGCCGCTCGGTGAAGCTGAGCGAACCCGAATCAGCGGAGCAGCAATTCAATGAGCGGTCCTTTGACTACCACTGGAATGACGACGGATCGCTGGTGTTTAAGGGGCGCTTGCCTGCCGAGGTCGGCGCCATGCTGATGAAAGCAATCGAGTCGTCGATTGACCACGCGGAAAAAGATATTACCGCGGTAACATCGGAATCCCCCCGTCATTGCGAGCGAAGCGAAGCAATCTCACAACGACGCGCCGATGCTATCGCCGAGATAGCGGAGTCCTACCTGGCCAGTGGCCCGGCCAGCTCATCATCGGCCGATCGCTACCAGGTGATGGTCCACGTTACTGCAGATACGTCAGAAGAATCCGCCCATATCGAAAACGGCCCTCACGTTACCGCGGTAACGTCGAAACGAATCTGCTGTGATACCTCTATCTCGAAAATGATCGAGGACGAAAAGGGCGAGCCCTTGTCTATTGGCCGTAAAACACGCGTCATTCCACCTGCCATGCGGCGTGCGTTGAAAGCGCGAGACAAGCAATGCCGGTTCCCGGGCTGTACGCATACTCATTTCATCGATGGACATCACATCAAGCACTGGTCAGAGGGAGGCGAAACCAGTCTCAGGAACCTGGTACAGCTCTGCAGGCACCATCATCGGCTGGTACATGAGGGTGGCTTCAGATGCAGCAAGAACGAAGAAGGAAGAGTTGAGTTCAGGAACAAGAATGGCGAGTTGATAGAACTGAACGGAAACTCAACGCCACGTTACCGCGGTAACGTCATCGCCGAGCTGCAGAATCAGCTCGAAGACCGGCACATTCATGCCCTATCCTGTGTGTCGCAGTGGGACGGTGAGCGAATGGACCTGGATATGGCGGTTTCAGGGCTGTGGCATCTGCATGAATCGAGAGATGACCTGCCAGTGATCTGAGCGGCTGCTTTTCCCGATAGCGGTCGCTCAATGACCACAAATCTCAGATTATCGAGAGACTGGATTCGGCCAGAAGCGGACACACCAATTGGTCTCGATGTACAGCCTGTTGATCATGTCTCCGATTTCGACTTCAATAACCACAACACACGCCAGTAATTTGTCTCGGCAATATGAATCGAAGTCGCTATAAGTCCATTCCAGGTCATAAACGCCAAATACCATTGCGCGTCATCCAATACGCCAAAAATAAGTCCCCCAGGTATAGCGGCAAACACTCCAGCAGTTAGCAGCCCTGGGAGATAGCTCAAGGGAATAACGTATCGGGCTCCAGTGAGCACGACCGATGTCCCTACAAGGCTTGCAGCAACGAGTATCAATTTCCCTGGAGACCCCCATGTCCACGTTGCTCCGTAAGCTGCGAAGACAACCAATAAAGCGAATACGAAGCTTAGTCCACTGACAAATACGAGTGTAATTCCCTTAAGTACGATCCAGGTTTTGCGGTGAAGATATGGGAAAAGTACGCCGGCGGAAAACGGCAGACCCATCAAAGCGCAGTAAAATAAGAAACCAAATGGGGAGTCGCCGCCCGGTAACTTGCCGCTTGGTATGTCGTAAATCGCGAAACAAACCAACCCCGATAGCGCGGCTATAACAATCTTGTATTTCAAGCTCATGGGGCGAAATTAATCGTTCTAGGATCAGTGAGACCGTCCGCTTTGGGTCAAAAGCAGCCGCTCAGTAAGTGGGAAATACTATCATCTGAGTGGCTGGTATTGGGGCATAGCAGCCACTCGCCACTCAGATTACTGGGTAATGCCAGTGACTGCTTTCGGCCAGAAGCGGCCACGATCAGCCTAGCCGTCATCGCCGGTGATTGCTGGGCTGAGTAGCAAGTAAAAGTTGTGAACACTCACCCCAATACCGAGTAGTAACCCGAGCAGGAACGTAAACTGGTACCACTCACCAAGCCCCAGAGCGCTAACAAGCAAGATTGCCATAACAGAAAATGTGCACGTCAAACCAACTTTGTGGCTAAATCTAACCGGCAAACTTGATCCCATTCGAATGAAATAGCTCACACCGAAAAGGTGACCAAAGAAACAAAATGCATTCGCGAAGCGCCAAACAAACTCACTGTTCTCTGTAATCAGGTGACCACCAATCGGTACAAAGGCACTGGTCAGCGTTACGATGCTAGGAGCAACCAGGGCGAAGAGTTGGATCGCCTCAGGTCTACTCCACGATTTGTCTTGCTTCCGACCCAGCGCTGTGACAACGCCACTGAAGCCGATCAATGTAACCGAAACAGCGGCGACTCCCATTAGGACTTCTTCAGACAGGTTCATTTTATCCCGCTGGGTTAGCTCCGAATTCGTCTTGGCGCAACTGGCTGCTTTGGGTCAAAAGCGGCCTCTCAATCCTATTCTAGCTCAAACCTGGCGAGTGGCTGCTTTTGGGGTATACCGGACACTCGCCATTCGATCTTCTAATGACTGCTTTCGGCCAGAAGCGGACGCTGAATGTTCCAATAACCGAGGTTCTCTCTCATCGTGATCGTATGCGATCAATCTTATTCGCCGGGGCCATGCGTGCGTTTAATCACGGTTTCCATAATAACCGCAAAACAATCGGCGTCACGACCGTCGTCACTATCGCCATGACGACAATTGAGGAAAACAGGCTCTGCACAATTGCGTCTGGCTGAGTCGGCTGCGAGAAAAGACCCGCCTCCAGCGCAACACCTGCGATGATCAATTCTACGGCACCACGGCCACTCATACCCACACCGACCAGGACAGATTCACGCTTTGAAAATCCCGCCCAGTAAGCTGGAAATCCGGATCCAATTACTTTGCTGGCGAGCGCCAGAAGGGTCAGTGCAATAACGAATGCTGGCACCTGGGCTACAGTGCTGAAATCGAGATGAAAGCCGACGGATACGAAAAAGATAGGCGCCAGGAATCCCCGAGTTAAGCCCGACATCTGCTGTTCGACGCGGCCATAAATTTCTATATCGACCATCTTCGGATGAAAAAACATGCCCGCAAGGAACGCACCGATGATGATATGGAGTTCCATATACTCGGCAAAGACGCCATACGTGATGGCACCAACAAGCAACATGCTGAAGTCAACTTCGGGAAAGCTCAGGTGCTTGAAATACTGACCAATAAGTGGGAAGACATACAACCCCACAGGAATCGTGACCAAAAAAAACAGTAGCGCCTTTCCGACAACAGGTAGCAGGTGCCCAAAACTGAAAGTGCCGGTACCGTCATTACCGATTGCGGCCAGTAACAGCGCCATAAGGAACAGACTAAGTACATCATCCCAAATCGCTGCAGCGATCACAGCTTTGCCGACCTTGGATTCGAGGACACCCAGATCCATGAATATTCTGACCGCCACAGGAACTGCAGTGATCGCCAAGGCGACGCCGAGAAACAGGCATTGCGCCAACTTGAATGAAGAATCCGGGAGTACCAGAATGCCCAGACCGAATCCTGCGCCGACGGGAACAAGCATCCCGCCAATTGCGATGAGAATTGCCGACCTGGAGGATTTCGCGAAGTCCAGTGGCTCCATTCGTATTCCCGCCAGCAACATTAGGAAGAACATGCCGAGGTCAGCAAGCCCGGCAAATAATTCGCCGTTCGCGGCAAACCAAATTGCGGGCGCATAGCCCTGAAATCGTTGCAGCAGAAAACCGAGAAAGATCCCGGCCATGATCTCGCCGACCATTGCAGGCAAGTTGGCGCGCTCTGCAAGTTCCCCGAACGTGCGTGTAATGACGAGCAGGATCAGAATAATCAACAGGACGTTCAGTGCATTGTCCTCCCGGGCCGGAGCGCCGTGCAACCGCAGCCAATGATCCGCAAGTAGAGAGCGCATCGGGCAAGAGCAGCTTCCTTCATTCTATTTCTTCACCGTCGCCTTTGGGTCGTAAGAAGCCTCTAAAGCCTATTCTAGCTCAGTGGCTCCTTTTGGAGTAAAGCGGTCACTCGCCAGTCGGTGCAACCAGCGGCCGCTTTCGGCCAGAAGCAGCCGTTCGTGAGCGGCAATCTCGGCTCACAAATCACCACTCTTAATGCATGTTAGTGTATCGCCGCAAAAACCAGATCAGTAGGACTTAATGAGCGACGCCAGAGGAGAGTGGGGGATGAGGGGTTCCGCACCTATTGGGACCAATGAGCGCATTCAAGAGATCGATATCATTCGGGGCTTCGCGCTGTTCGGCGTTCTTTGGCTCAACTTGGTTGCACAGGCGTACATTCTGGTGCCGGCTGGGACCTTTGATGGCTTAGCTTCGGCGCGGATCGACGCAGTAATTGGACCGATCGCAGACTTGCTTGTCTCTGACAAAGCGATGGCGTTGTTCTCTCTATTGTTCGGCTACGGCTTCGCAATGATCCTTCGCCGGCTTGAAAGTCGCGGCATGGATGCCGGGACAATTTTCTTGCGGCGTACTGCGATCCTGTTTGTCATCGGCATCATTCACATATGGTTCGTTTGGTTTGGCGACATTCTGCATGTATACGCCCTTATGGGCTTCGTACTGTACCTGACGCGAAACTGGTCTAATCGCAGCCTGTTGATCGTCGGCCTGCTACTGGCGCTATTTAGTAAGGGCGCCGTGGAGGCTGTGCTGCAGTTTCTGTACGACGAACCATTTCCATGGTGGATCACCAATGATGTCGCCGCTGCACGGCACTATGAAGTGCTTCAAAGCAACAGCTACACCGCGTATGTAGGCGAACTTTGGTGGGCCTCTTGGGAAACGATGTGGGGCATGCCCTTTTATATTCACTACTGCGCAACCGCGCTTGGTCGATTCATGCTGGGTGCATGGATATTCCGGCAGGGTTGGTTGCAAACAACATCGACGCTACGTCCGGAATTTCGGCGATGGTCGCTTATCCTAATCGGGAGTGGCTTCGTTCTAACGGTTGTTGGTTTCGGGCTCGATAAAATCAACGGCGTGGTAGCATATTCATTCAGCTCGTTTCCGCAACTCGTTCTGGCTCTTGG
>CAJQPR010000167.1 GCA_905480255.1 uncultured Woeseiaceae bacterium
TTTCGCGCCAGCGCGCGAAAGTCGAATACTAACCATTACATTTCCGTATTTAATTCAAAGGAAGGCAGACACGCCTTGACTCGGGCTGACCCGAGTAGACGGCGCATTGTACGGGTTTTGGGCCAAATGTGAAGCGTTTTGGCAGCTAAAATTCCCTGTCAATTCAGTGGCTTGGTATCCAGCTTCCAAGCCCCCGCCCGAGCCGGTGTCAATTTCGGGACAAATTGGCCCGAAATGTGCCGATATCAGCGAAATCCGGGGGGCAATCCTCCCGGGGGCATTCCGCCGCCAGGCATGCCACGCATGAACTTCTTCATGCCGCCTTTGGAGACCTTTTTCATCATTTTTTCCATCTGCAAATGCTGCTTCAGGAGACGATTGACGTCCTGGATCTGCTGCCCTGCTCCATTCGCAATGCGCTTCTTTCTTGAACCGTTAATCGTTTTGGGGAAGCGGCGCTCCCCCGGTGTCATCGAATTGATGATCGCGATCTGCCGACGGATCTTTTGCTCATTGGCCTGGTCCTGCAGGGCGGCAGGATTGACATTCCCGGGCAGTGGCAACTTTTCGAGCATCGAAGCGATACCACCCATGTTCATCATCTGTTCGAGTTGCGCTTTGAGATCCGACAGGTCGAAGCCCTTTCCTTTCTTGAGCTTCCTGGCGAGCTTTTCTGTCTGATCCTTGTTTACTTTCTGCTCGATCTCCTCGACCAGCGTGAGCACATCGCCCATGCCGAGGATTCGCGACGCCATCCGGTCCGGATGGAAGGTCTCCAGCGCATCGGTTTTCTCGCCGACACCCATAAAGCGAATCGGCTTGCCCGTAATTTCGCGAACAGACAGCGCCACGCCCCCTTTCGCGTCGCCGTCGGCCTTCGTCAGCACAACGCCTGTGAGTGGCAGGTTTTGATCGAAGGCAGTTGCCGAATTGACGGCATCCTGACCCGCCATGCTGTCCACGATAAACAGTGTTTCGTGAGGTGCCGCCCTGACATGCACAGCCCGCACTTCCTGCATCATGCCTTCGTCGACGTGCAGGCGTCCCGCAGTATCGACAATGAGCACATCCGCGTGCGATCGACGTGCCTCATCGAGCGCCCGATCGACAATCTCTACCGGCTTCTCGTCGGCACTACTTGCACAGTGCATTGCCCCCACTTCACCAGCCAGGGTCTGCAGCTGCAGGATGGCTGCCGGACGGTGCACATCGACGCTGACCAGCATGACTTTCTTCTTGTCCTTCTGTATCAGGCGTTTTGCCAGTTTCGCCGCGGTTGTCGTCTTACCTGCACCCTGCAATCCGGCCAGCATGATCACAACCGGAGGTTGCGCGCGAAGATCCAGCGGAACCGTCTCGCTCCCCAGGATTTTGACGAGTTCAGCATGAATTATTTTCACCAGCGACTGGCCCGGAGTCAGGCTCTTGCCAACCTCCTCACCCATCGCACGTTCCCTGATGCGCTCAATAAACGTCTTTACAACAGGCAGGGCGACGTCTGCCTCGAGAAGGGCGAGTCGCACCTGTCGAAGAGTATCTTTGATATTGGATTCGGTCAGTCGACCTTTGCCGGTAAGTTGTTTTGCGGCGTCCGACAGGCGCCCGGTCAAATTTTCAAACATGCCGCGGATTCTAAACCGTCAGTACCGTCCCGCGCGACAGCATCTGGATGTTTTTATCCGGTACCGCCGTGACTACCTGCCTGAAAATCCGCTGCTCCTCACCCGGTTTCATGCCCGTAAGCCAGATTTCCGGCTCGTGACGCAGGCGCTCCAGGTCTTCAGTTAGCGACTTCGGCGTGTAATGACCCGAGTCCTGAGCCAGGCTTGCCATTTCGTCAGGGAAAGACACCTCGATTACGAGCACCTTGAGGTCATCGCAGGCATTGAGTACAGGCCAAAGCGTCTCATTGCTCTTGGTATCGCCGCTCACGGCAAAGACGCCACCGGAATTTTGCACTGTGAACCCCAGCGACGGAACCGAATGCATAACTTCAACCGCATGAAAGTTTCGATGGCCGATTCCAACCGTGTCGCCCGGACCGCATACCCGATAGCGAAGCATCGGATTTTCTTCCGTCGGCAACTTGCCGAAATCCGGCCAGATTACATCGTTGAACAGGTGCGCCTGCACCGCGGCAAGCGTCTCTTCGCGCGCGTACACGGTCAGTGGCGTGGCAACATCTTCATCAAAGACCCGATCGACGAGCAGCGGCAAACCTGCAACGTGATCAAGGTGTGCATGTGTCAGGAAGACGTGACGAATCGTATCCAGGTCCTCTAGATCGAGGTCCCCAATACCGGTACCCGCATCGATCAACACATCGTTGTCGATAAGCATCGCGGTGGTACGGGCGCCGGCACCAATTCCGCCACTACATCCGAGCACACGAATTCTCATCAGGAGGGTTCTCTTAAACATGTCCTTGTGGGATGATTCAACGCTAGGTCATTGCCTACCGGGTTTCTGTGTCTCAAATCACAATTCTTTTGCTGTACCTCATGGCAGCCGGGGCTTTCACGGCAAGTCGCCTGCCGCGCTTCGATGCCAGGGCGCGCCCTCTTTTCATGGTTGCGTGCATTCTGGCGGCAACCGGGGTCGTCATTCACGGCCAGGCACTTTTTGACCTGATCCATCCGCAACGCAACTTCGACCTGTCGATCGGCAATGCTGTAGCGATGATCGGACTCGAACTCGCCATCATCGGACTCTTCGCGGCAGTAGAGCCTACGCTCCGCGGCATCAGTGGTGGCCTCATTTTCCTGGCGGCACTGACCGCTTTGCTTATAGGCCCGTCGGGTGAGGCGTCACCGGATGTAGTCCTGGCCTGGCAGGTACGCGCTCATATAGTCGTCGCTCTGTTGTCATACGGCTTGCTGACGGTCGGAACGATCGTCGCGCTATACGCGCTTGCTCAGGAACGGCGGCTACAGGCCGCGAAATTATCGCCGATAAACCAGCTTTTCGCGCCGCTGGAGACCATGGAAAGGCTGTTATTCGGCGTCGCTGCGGCCGGGTTCATAGGCCTGACCCTGACAATCTTCTCAGGCTCGTCATTCGTCAACGACCTTGTCGAGCAACATCTTGCGCATAAGCTCGGTTTTTCGGTGCTCGCCTGGGTCGTCTTCGGCATTCTGCTGTTGGGCCGACATTTCAAAGGCTGGCGGGGCAAACGTGCTGTACGTTTGTACCTGGGCGGTTTTGCCGTATTGTGCATCGCCTATTTTGGTAACCGCGTTATTCTGGAAGAATTTTTCCACCGTAGCTGGAGTTGAGACACACGATCTTGACGCCCTGTGGGCGGGCTGTTGAACTGCCCCCGTTGTAACTGATTTGGAGGTGCCCTTCTTTGGGCAATGAAGTTCCTTTAGCAGGTCTTGTCAGTCTGCTTGTTGTATTGCTGATGCTTTCCGCCTTTTTCTCAGGATCGGAAACGGCCCTCATGAGCCTCAATCGCTACCAGCTGCGGCACAAAGCGCGCGAGGGACATCGCGGTGCCCGCTTGGCCGAGAAACTGCTAAAACGGCCAGATCGTGTCATCGGGCTGATCCTGCTTGGTAACAATCTCGCCAATTTCTCGTCAGCATCGCTCGTCGCTGTAATCGCGTTCAAGATTGGTGGACAACCGGCTGTCGCACTGGGCACGTTGTTACTTACGATTATCGTCCTGGTCTTCTCTGAGGCCGCGCCGAAAACGTTGGCCGCACTGCATCCGGAGCGGCTGGCGTTTCCAGCAGCGCTGATCTACTACCCTCTGCTGAAGATCACGTACCCAATCGTGTGGCTGACAAACGTATGCGCGAATGGCGTTCTTTTCCTGTTCGGCGTGCGTTCGAGCCACACAGAACTACAGTCTCTCACTCGCGAGGAGTTGCGCACGGTTGTTCACGAAGCCGGTTCTCGCATCTCGTCACGTTACCGCACGATGCTTTTGAGCATCCTTGATCTCGAAAAGGTAACGGTTGATGACATTATGGTCCCGCATAACGAAATCGTGGGCGTTGATCTTGACGATGACGACGACGAAATAGAGAAGATCATTTCCGGTAGCCAGCACTCGCTGCTACCTGTATTCAAAGACAACATTGATAATATCGTCGGCCTCCTGCATTTGCGTACGCTCGCAAATCTGGCCAAAACAGACTTGAACAAGTCCACGTTGCAGTCTCTGTTAATCGAGCCCTATTTCGTTCCGGAAGGTACACCGCTGAGCACGCAGCTAATTCAGTTCCAACGGCGACGCGAACGCATTGCACTGGTCGTCGATGAGTACGGTGACATACAGGGTATTGTCACGCTCGAAGATATTCTTGAAGAGATAGTGGGTGAGTTCACCACCGACCCTGCTGATGAGGATGACGATGTCGTCGTTGAAGGAGCAGACTCCTTTCTTGTTGACGCCACGGCAAACATTCGCGAACTCAACCGGTCGCAGGATTGGGAGTTGCCAACTGAGGGACCAAAGACGCTGAATGGATTGATTGTCGAATTGCTGGAGACGATTCCGAAACCCGGCACCTGCCTTAGCGTCAACGGCTATCCGATTGAAATTGTGGAAGCCGATGACAATCGGGTACGAATGGTTCGCGTCGGGCAGCGCGAATTCCAGGCGGTCGTCCCGGGCTGAACTACCAGACAGCGTCCAACGCGTCGGATAGTCGCCGTATTCCAATTACATCAATGCCGTGTGGGGAACGTTTTGGCACGTTGCCGACCGGTACGATGGCCTTGGTGAATCCCTGCTTGGCGGCAGCCACAATACGTTCCGCACCGAAACGCACCGGCCTGACTTCCCCGGCAAGGCCTAATTCCCCGAAACACACAAGGCGATCCGGCGTCGCCCTGTCGCGGAAGCTCGACACAATTGCCAGCAATGTTGGCAAGTCAACGGCCGTTTCGCCGATGCGAAGACCTCCCACAACATTAACGAATACATCCTCGTCGCTTATTGAAATGCTCCCATGCTTTTGCAGGACCGCAAGCAACAGCGCAAGCCGGTTTTGATCGACACCCTGCGCCAGGCGCTTCGGATAGTTGCTGCTGCCGTCGGCGACAAGCGCCTGAATCTCAACCAGCAATGGCCGGCTACCCTCCCAGGCAACAGATACGACACTGCCAGGCTCATCGACGGACTCGCGCGATAGAAAAATCGCGGAAGGATTGCTGACTTCGCGAAACCCTGTCTCCGTCATTGCGAAAACACCCATTTCACCGCTCGCACCAAAGCGATTCTTGACGGAACGAATCATCGTGTAGCGGCTCGATGGATCGCTTTCGAAATACAAAACGGTATCCACCATGTGCTCTACCACACGCGGACCAGCAATTGCCCCTTCCTTGGTAACGTGTCCAATCACAAAAACTGAAATCTCATTTTGCTTGGCAAACTGCACGATACGCCCGACCCCTTCACGCAACTGCACGACCGACCCGGGCGCTGATGGCAAGTGTTCGCAAGTCATCGTCTGAATGGAGTCGATTACGAGGACTCGTGCCTTGCACTTGCGTGTCTGCTCGAGCACGTTTTCGAGCGCCGTATCGGCCAGCAGGTTCATCGCCGACGCCTCGAGGCCAAGCCGCAGGGAGCGCTGACCGATCTGCCGAAGGGATTCTTCGCCGGTCGCGTAACAAATCGGCAGGTCCTGCATGAGACTTGCAGATACCTGCTGCAACAGGGTCGACTTACCAACACCTGGATCACCGCCCAAAAGTACAACTGCGCCAGGTACCAGACCACCACCCAGAACGCGATCAAACTCACCAAACCCGGTTTGATAACGGGCCTCAACGTCATCAGGCAGTGCGTCGAGCGTTGTTGCCGCAACAGCCGGCCCCGTGGCCCCCTTTGGGGCGCTAATCGTTGTCGCAGTCAGCGTGTTCCAGGACGCACAATCCGGGCACTGGCCGGCCCATTTAACGCTGTGGGCGCCACATTCGGTGCAAACGTAGGCTGTCTTGGCCTTGGCCATAGATTTTAAGCCTCTGATATTTATATATTTTTGTGTGAATTCATCTGATTTGGGGCGAACTCTGTGCCAATTATTGTTAAATTCGCCCGATTCGATGAAGGTCAATGATAGCACCGCATTCAGAATGGGTATTACATAAAAAATGCCAACCCTATCTCATTACGGGTAAGCACAATTCCCTATAATTTTGCTCCTAAATCAGGGACCTGACTCATCTTGATCAAGGCAAACCAACAAAAACGCAACAGAATTGTCGCACTCAGCTTCGTCAGCGTGCTTTTGCTGCTGATGTACGGGCCGCTTGCACAATGGTTCGATTCTGCCGATCGGGCGCTCTACGATCAGCTGGCTGGCGGACGCCCGGCCAAGGTGCTCAGCAACGCCTACATCGTTAGCATCAACCCCAAGCTCAAGTCGAATGCCGAGATTCTTGCCGGCTATGGTGAAGTACTTCAGGCTCTGCAGAACAGCGATGTGGGCCGCATCGTATTGAGCAATCCACCGGAGTTACCAGCGGCCGATGAACTGCCGGGCTGGTCTGCCCTGCTCGCGTCCGACACGCCCGTATTTGTGCCGCAACGACATCGCTTTGCAGAAATATCAGGTAAGAGCGGGGTTGTGCAGATTTCGCCTGACAATGACGGGGTCTTGCGCCGCTCAGATCTTTGGCACCTTAACGGTGGGGTCATGTCACCTTCACTACCGTTGGCCATCGCACTTGACGCGTCAGCGACGGCAACTGCCCCACGCATGTCAGGTTCGGACGATTCCGTTTACTTCTCAAACTACGGGGAGGTGCCCCGCATCGAGGTTGCTGATCTACTCGGCGCATCAGGCAACGAATTCTTACGCGGGTCCACCGTATTCGTCGATTCCGATCCCGCCATCATCAGTGCGGTTTCCGTACTGCCGTCAGGACAATTCGTCACAACTTCCGAGATCATTGCGGCTTTACTGGGTGATATCGAAAACAACCGCATGATTATTGCACCATCATGGGTTAAAGCGATGGAGTTCCTGTTGCCAGTACTTTTCGCGATCGTCGCTATTCTGTTTATGCCGGACCGAAATCGCAAAGAGATTGCCGTTTTGACAGTGACAGGCCTTCTTATACTGTTACTTTTCGAAGCCCTGTTGCTGATTGGCTTGCATGTCCGCATCGATCTGGGTCGCCCGATATTGATGTTCATCGGGGTCGGCATACTCTGCGCGTCGCTGGTGGTAAACACCCGAAAAATCACGTCTGATGCCTTCAAGAAGGGCTCTGATTTTCTAGCCGCAGGCAGACTGGAGCCCGCCTTTGCGGAATTCCGTCGTTGTAATCCATCCGAAACGATTGCCGCAGTCATGTACAAACTCTCGTTGGCGTTCGAACAACAGGCGAAGCCAGAACGCGCCGAGGCAGTGCTGGAGTGGATGAAGCGTACACACGGTGGCAGCAATACATCGGATACGATGACACGAAAGAAAGGCAGTGGCACGCCTCAACGCCTCGGACGCTATGTCATCGAAAAACGTATCGGACGCGGCGCGATGGGTGCCGTTTATCTTGCAAAAGATCCACGAATCAACAGACCGGTAGCGCTTAAGGTCATTCCGATCGAGAAAGAATTCGAGGATGAAGAACTTAAGGAAGCGCGGTTGCGCTTTTACCGTGAAGCGGAGTCTGCAGGCCGGCTGACGCATCCAAACATTATCACCGTGTTCGACGCCGGCGAAGACAAGGGACTTGCCTACATTGCTATGGAGTATGTTCCCGGTATTCCGCTACGAAGTTTCACTGATCCAAAAAAACTGCTCGCCCCCAAGCGTGCGCTTGCACTAGCCGCCTCGACAGCTGAAGCGCTGGACTATGCGCATAACCAGGGCGTAATCCATCGTGATATCAAGCCGGCGAATCTTTTGTACAACCCGAAAGAAGGATCATTGAAGATCAGCGACTTCGGCGTTGCTCGTATTACAGACAACAACAGCACGAAAACCGGCATTGTTCTCGGTACGCCGATGTACATGTCGCCTGAGCAGCTCGGAGCCGAAAATCTTACGGGACTATCGGACTTATTTTCACTTGGTGTTACTCTATACGAGCTTTTAGTAGGTGAGGTGCCGTTCAGGGCGTCTAACATTGCGGTATTGATGACAAAAATTACAACTGAGGACCCGGCACTAGTCTCTACGCGTCGCGCGGGAATACCTCCCAGCGTAGACGCCGTCTTGGCCAAGGCTATGGCCAAGCGTCCGACTGATCGCTTTTCCTGCGGAGCTGAAATGGCTATCGCGCTTCGGAATTGCGCGAGAGTCTCCTAGGCTAACCACGAGCGATACGAAATCCGACTATGAGCTTGCATGGAAAAATTGAATTTGCCGAATTGACCGACACAGGGCGGGTCCGTGAGCATAACGAAGATGCAATCGGCTCTGTTCCCAGTATCGGCCTCATGGTTTTGGCAGACGGAATGGGTGGCTATAACGCGGGTGAAGTAGCCAGTGGCATGGCCGTACAGATCGTAACTGAACTCGCGAGCGAGGCTGCTGCCCGTGAAGAACTGGACGATATCGATCCTCATAGCGGTCTGATGCGCCAGTCGATCATACTGCGCGATGCCATCTACCGGTCAAATAAGATCATTTTCCAAACGGCCCAAAGCCAGACTCACTGCGAGGGTATGGGCACCACCATCGTTGCCTGCATGTTCTATGATAATAAGGTCTCGGTTGCCCATGTGGGTGATTCGCGAGCCTATCGAACGCGCGGTGGC
>CAJQPR010000168.1 GCA_905480255.1 uncultured Woeseiaceae bacterium
CAAGAACTCTACAAGTCGCTGACCTGGGATCGCGGCAAAGAGATGGCAGACCACAAACGCTTCAGCCTGGCGACCGACATCGATGTCTACTTCTGTGATCCGCAGCAACCGTGGCAACGTGGCTCGAACGAGAACACCAACGGCTTGCTTCGACAGTACTTCCCGAAGGGAATGGATATCTCCAACATTCATCAAAACAAACTGAATGCAGTCGCAAGAGAGCTTAACGAACGACCAAGAGAGACGTTACAATTCTATTCACCGGCAGAGAAGTTTGCCGAATGTGTTGCGACGATCAATTGAGTCCGCAGTCAACAGCAGCCTCTCGGTACCTTATCAGGTTACTGGCTGCTTTCGGGGGTAAAGCGGCCGATCAAAGAGCGCCGGTTCCGATGCGATTGAGCGCAAATGGTCAATCAATAATATCGACCTCGCCATTCAGCGAAGAATATATTGCCGAATCATTGACAGTTGCGGAAGTTTGCGTAGAAGTTTGCGTAGCATTCGCCGCCCGGACCGGCGGCGAAGCCAACGCTTTGATAAATTTGGTACTCCCTACCGGATTGATTCGCATGCTGCACATGCTCACCGCTGTGCGGCGCCTTCGGCGTCTGTCGGCCGACTTTGCCGGCCTCGGATCGAACCAGCGTTTCAAATCCTCCACAGAGAATGCAAAACGAAAAAGGGCCCGCACAAGGCAGGCCCTTTATTCGTTTGGTACTCCCTACCGGATTCGAACCGGTGTTACCGCCGTGAGAGGGCGGCGTCCTGAACCACTAGACGAAGGGAGCATTTATTGTTTCGTCTCAATCAAATTGTCGTTTGTCGAGGCCGGATTGACTCGGCGCATCCTGCGCCTCGCCCTGCGGGCCAACTCGCTTCGCTCGTTTGTCCAAAATCGCTCCTGCGATTTTGTCGAACCAGGTTACCGCCGTGAGAGGGCGGCGTCCTGAACCACTAGACGAAGGGAGCAAGGGTCTGATTTTGTGCCCGGGTTTCGCCGGGGCTGCTATTATACGGTCGCTATCTCTATTTCCAAGCGGAATTTGTATTGAATAAAAGCGGGAACAAGAATAAGTCCAGACCCACCATAATTCCGCGCCCTTCCCATAATGTCTCACGGAATGAAATTTCCGGGAGTGCACTCAAGGTCTTGTATCGGCTGCATAAGTCCGGGTACCAGGCCTTTCTCGTGGGAGGAGGCGTGCGTGATGCGTTACTGGATTTGCACCCCAAGGACTTCGATATTGCGACGGACGCGCATCCGGAGGAAATTCGGGCGCTCTTCGGCAATTGTCGCCTTATCGGGCGGAGATTCCGTTTGGCGCATATCCGATTCGGCAGGGAAATAATCGAAGTTGCCACATTTCGTGCCGCAACGGACGGCAGCGAAAAGCATGGCGACGTGGAGCACGATCACGAAGGTCGAATTCTCCGCGACAATGTTTACGGCAGCATTGATGACGATGTCTGGCGACGGGATTTCACCTGTAACGCGCTTTACTACAACATTGCCGACTTCAGCATCTGGGACTACACGGGCGGTGTAAAGGATGTTGAACGTCGAAAACTGGTTTTGATCGGTGATCCTGACACCAGGTTGCGGGAAGATCCCGTACGCATGCTTCGCGCGATACGTTTCGCGGCAAAACTGGATTTCACAATTGCCGATGATGTACAGGTCTCGATGCGTAAGAATCGTGATCTTCTGAGTAATGTTCCTGCGGCGCGACTTTTCGATGAGTTCCTGAAGATGTTTCAGGCAGGACACGCAGAGAAGACATTTGAATTGCTGAGGGAATTCGATCTTTTCAAATTATTGTTTCCGGAAACGGATGCCGCAGTTAGCGACGACGACCGATACCTGGAATTCGTCCGCATTGCGCTTGAGAACACTGATGGTCGTGTGGCCCAGGAAAAGTCTGTTACACCGATGTTCTTGCTCGGTGTTTTCCTTTGGGAGCCTATTCAAAAACGCGCCGAGCAATTGCGGTCAGTTGAAAAAATGTCGGTCGTTCAGTCGCTAAGTATGGCGTCGTTTGAGATTTCCGGTTTGCAGCAATCACGTATTTCGATTCCTCGTCGTTTTAGTACACCAATGCGCGAAATGTTGGCGATGCAACCGCGATTTGATGTGAATCGCGGCAAGCGCGCACTGCGCCTCCTTGAGCATCGGCGCTTCAGGGCCGCCTATGATTTTATGATGTTGCGAGCCAAGTGTGGCGACTTCGACGCGGAGTTGGCTGATTTCTGGACTGATGTTCAGAGTCAGAACGCGGATCAGCGAGCAAAGAGTTTCACTCTCCCGGATCAGCCAAACACGACAAAACGGAGGCGCCCTCGACGGCGCCGGAATCCCAAGGCAAGCAAGACGTGAGCACCGAACACTGGCGGCCCGCGTACATCGGTGTCGGCAGCAATCTCGATTCGCCGCTTAGCCAGGTGGAGAGCGGTATTCGGGCGCTGCAAAACCTGCCGGATTCGATCGTTGTTCTGGAATCTGCACTCTATCAATCGGAGCCTCTGGGTCCCGACAATCAGCCGAATTACATCAACGGTGTCATAGCCCTCCTGACGAAGTTGAGCCCGCAGGGTCTGCTGATTGAGCTACAGGCAATCGAAAATGCTCATGGTCGTTCGCGGACGGGCGAACACTGGGGTCCGCGTACGCTCGACCTGGATTTGCTTGCCTATGCCAATATCATTCTGGATAGTGAGGATCTTAAATTGCCGCACCCGGGCATTGCGGAGAGAAATTTTGTATTGTTGCCGTGGAGAGGGATTGCGCCAAATTACACGGTGCCCGGCTTGTCCAGTGTTGAGCAACTGGCCGGCAACGCTCCGGATACGCCGCGCATTGAACAACTAAACTGAAGTCCCATATTGTCACTACAAAAATTAGAATCCACGCGGGCACAGTCCCGCTATATCGTGGTCGAAGGGCCCATTGGCGTTGGTAAAACCAGCCTGGCCAGGCGATTGGCTGAAAGTTTTGCTGGTGATCTTGTTCTGGAAAGTACGGAAGAAAACCCGTTTCTTGGTCAGTTCTACAAATCGGGTCGCCGCACCGCGTTACCAGCCCAGTTATTTTTTCTTTTCCAGCGAACCCGTCAGCTGGAGAAGCTAAACCAGGCAGACATGTTTACTCCGGTTCGGGTCGCGGATTTTCATATTTCGAAGGACAGGCTTTTTGCCGAATTGAATCTGAGCCCGGAAGAATTCGATCTGTACAATCAAATATACGACAGATTGGATTTTTCAGCTCCGGCGCCCGACCTTGTCATTTATTTGCAAGCATCGGTGGATGCATTGATGTCGAGGATTGTTCGCCGGGGATTCGAGTATGAGCGCATGATCGAACGATCCTATGTAGAAAAAATTGCTGATGCTTATGCGAAGTTTTTCTATGACTTTGACGAAGCGCCACTCCTTATTGTCAACGCATCGGTTATCGATCCGGTTCGCAACGACGTAGACTACGATGCGCTCTATCAGCAGGTTCGGCGCATTACTGTCGGGCGTCACTTCTTTAATCCTGCGGCCTCGGTTGCATTTGCCTGACCAGGACAAAATCTGATGTACACACAGCTCGAACAACGCGGGATGTCCGATCCGCCGGTTAATGTTTCAACATTGCGGGAAATGAAAGAACAGGGCGAACCCATAGCTTGCCTTACTGCTTACGATGCGAGTTACGCGGCGCTCGTGGACGCGGCCGGCACGGACCTGGTCCTGGTTGGTGACTCGCTGGGAATGGTAGTGCAAGGGCATGATACGACTGTTCCGGTCACCGTCTCCGACATCATTTATCACTCGAAGATGGTTGCCAGGGGTCTGCGCCGTGCGTTTCTCGTTGCCGATATGCCATTCATGAGTTACTCGGACCCTGCTCAGGCGCTGAAAAATGCAGTGCAGATGATGCAGGAGGGGGGTGCGATGATGATCAAGCTTGAGGGTGGCGAAGGACAGATCGAAATCGTCGAACACCTGGCGAGGCATGATATTCCGGTGTGCGCACACATCGGTCTGAAGCCACAGTCAGTGCACAAGATCGGCGGGTTCAAGGTTCAGGGCAGGGACCCGCAACAGGCCAAATTGATGATTGATAGCGCACGACGCCTGCAGGATTCGGGTGCTGACATCGTCTTGCTTGAGTGTGTGCCGAATGAGGTGGGTGCGGCGGTGAGAAATTCGTTGCATGTGCCTGTCATTGGTATCGGTGCAGGGCCGGATGTTGATGGCCAGATTCTCGTCTTGTACGACATCCTGGATATCACACAAGGCAGGACACCAAAGTTCGTCAAGAATTTCATGGCAGGCCATGATTCGCCGCTGGCTGCTGTTCAGAATTACGTGAAATCGGTCAAGGACAGATCTTATCCTGAGCCGGAACATTGTTTTTCCTGATCTGACAGCGAAGACACAGTGGAAGTAATCAGTACAGCCGAGGCGCTGCGCGAACATTTGTCAGATTGGCGACAAGCTGGCGAACATATTGCGTTGGTCCCCACAATGGGAAACCTGCACGAGGGTCACCTTAGCCTCGTACGCATGGCACGAGAGCACGCGGAGCGCGTCGTCGTTTCAATTTTCGTTAATCCAACACAGTTCGCAGAAGGCGAGGACCTCGAAAGTTACCCGCGTACGCTCGAACGCGACACACGCAGGCTGAAGCGACTGAATGTGGACCTGATATTTGTTCCCGATGTCGACACGATTTATCCATTTGGCACCGACAACGCGACCTCGGTGACCGTCCCGGTCCTGACCGACGAACTTTGCGGGTCATTTCGCCCAGGTCACTTCGACGGAGTCACTACCGTGGTAAGTCGTCTGTTCGGCCTGGTGCAACCGGATGTCGCGATCTTCGGCCAAAAGGACTATCAGCAGCAACTCATCATTCGGCGCATGGTCGAGGACCTTTCTCTGCCAATCCAGATTTTCGTCGGGCCGACTATTCGCGAAGAAGACGGCCTTGCAAAGAGTTCACGAAACCAATATTTGTCAGAGGGTGATCGTGCTATTGCGCCGGCGCTATTTGCCGCAATTGCAGGAACGGGTGACAAGCTGAGAAACGGCAACCGGGATTTCGCAGAGCTTGAAAAGCAGGCAATGAATGAACTGGCAAAGTCGGGGTTTGAGCCGGAATACGTCAGCATTCGTCGCGCAGAAGACATGGGCGAACCGGATCAGGGTTCAAGGGAATTGGTCATTCTTGCGTCGGCATGGCTTGACGAAGCGAGACTAATCGACAATCTCGTTATTGAGCTCTAGCAGGAAACGGTATTTCGACCAGCGTCCTTGGCACGATACAGTGCCTGATCCGCTGCTTTGAGCAGTGACTCCAATGTGCCTTGACTTTCCATCTCAGCGACACCCATCGAAATTCTTACCGGAATCTGTATCAGCGAGTCATCGCTATTCTCTGTCTCGCCCGCGACGGCGGCGCGCACGCGTTCGGCAATTGTCAGCGTTTCCGCTTCGTCAATACCGGGGAGCAGTACGGCGAATTCGTCACCGCCATAGCGTACGAGCAAATCACGAGGCCGAAACTGGTGGCCAAGAATTTTCGCTACAGCTGACAATGCACGATCGCCGGCAACGTGACCGAACATGTCGTTAAATGATTTGAAGTGATCTACATCGATCATGATCAGCGACGCCGGGATTTCGTTCTTAATGCAGCGCTGAACTTCCCGCGCGAACGATTCTTCCATGGCGTGCCGGTTGCCGAGCCCAGTGAGTGCATCTGTTGTTGCATGTTTCTCGAATTTCCTCCAGTCGCCGATGCTCTCAGCGATGAAGTGATTGTGACTTCTTACACGTTCTGAAAGCACCATCAAAAGGTTCTTGGAAAATTCGTGGGACGCATCTACCAGGTTCCAGAGCACATCTTTGTGAATGACCAGCAAATGTGTCGGTTGTGATGCAACGACATAGGCAGAAGGATCGCGGTCCTCGATAATCGACATTTCGCCTGCGCACTCGCCGACTTCCATTATCGCGAGAACCGGCGAGTCGGTTGATCCAATATGCACCCGTAGTTCGCCTGATAGCACAACGTAAACATTCTGGTTCTGCGCACCAGGCGACAGCAGCAATTCGCCTTTTTCGAGGTCATATCGATCACATTCCTGTAACAGCGACTGCACGTCATCCGGGCAAACACCACTGAACAATTCGAGCCCCGAAAGAAGCGATTTCTGATAATCCGAATTGGTGGGGTGTTGATGAACTGACACGGTGTTCCTTTTGATTTTTCCTGAACTCTGCCGAAACCCCGCGGTCAGGGCTTTTGCCAGACTATCGTTGCGTTTTACGCCATTTGGAAATTGATAACAACGACGCCGGTAGCGAAATGAGACTCTGTCGTTACGGAAGAAGAAATGATGCTCAAAAGTGTGAGATTACTTCCCACCTGGGTCATTTAGTGCTGACCTGCATTCGTCAAACCTGGCGCGATCTTCGTCACTGGGTTGCGGGTATCGAAGACCCAGTCCCGACAAAGCAGCAACGATGATTTCTGCGATAGTCGCCCGCATATACGGCTTACTGTCTGCCGGAATCGAATACCAGGGCGCCCATTCTCTCGATGTTGCATTAAGCGCCGCCTCAAATGCGTGCATGTATTCATCCCAGTGTTGCCGTTCGTCGATGTCTCCGGGATTGAATTTCCACTGCTTGTCAGCCTGGTCCAGGCGATCGAGAAACCGTTTGCGCTGTTCCTTTTTGGAAACGTTTAGCCAGAACTTTAAAATGACCGTTCCGTTCCTTGCCAGGTGTTTTTCCTGGTCTCGAATGGATTCGAGCCGTTCGTCCCAGATCACGCTTCGGTCTACCGAGTCTGGAAGTTGTTGAAAATCCAGGATGCCAGGGTGAACGCGAACAACCAGCACTTCTTCATATTGGCTACGATTGAAGACTCCGATGCGACCGCGCTCCGGGAACGCTTGTGTCGTTCGCCAGAGAAAATCGTGGTCGAGTTCCTTTGCCGACGGTTTCTTGAAGCTGAACACCTGGCAGCCGGCTGGGTTAATGCCCTCCAGAACGGCACGAATCGTACTGTCCTTTCCTGCGGCATCCATTCCCTGGAATATCAGGAGCAACGCGTGTCGGTTCGCTGCATAAAGGGCCTTCTGCAGATCATCCAGTTTGCCGACAGCATTCTTAAGTCGCTTTTTATTACCGAGGCTTTTGTGGCCGCCGGTTGGCGCGTCTTTGACAGCGAAGCTGCCGTCAAATGGCACGAGGTATTCGGACTCTGGGGCTTTGAACATTCCTGATTCCGTCGATTCGAGTTAATCCGGTTGGCGCGAACAGCTTTGGTGTTGCTCCAGCGCCCACTGTACGTGATCGTTGACCAGTTGCGAATCAGTATTCTGCTTTTCCCGCAGAGCGTCTACGACCTCCCGACTATGTTCGGCATTGCCTAACGCCACGGCAATGTTCCTTTGCCAGCGCTCATGACCGATACGCCTGATGGGGCTTCCCTCAGTCTTTTGCAGCCATTCTTCTTCGGTCCACGAAAACAGGTCGACCAGGTTCGCTGAATCGAGATTGTGGCGTGGGCTGAAATCTTTCTCAGCCGTTGGTACTGCAAATTTGTTCCATGGGCAGAAAAGCTGGCAATCGTCACAACCGTAAACTCGGTTTCCGATCGCCTTCCTGAATTCCACAGGGATGTCGCCCTTGAGTTCGATCGTCAGGTAAGAAATGCATCGTCGTGCGTCAATTTCATATGGCCCGACGATTGCTCCGGTCGGGCATACATCAATGCATTCGCGACAGGTTCCGCAGTGCGATGTCTCCGCTGTGTCGGCAGGCAGGTGAAAGTCCACATAGAGTTCTCCCAGGAAGAACCAGGAGCCTGCTTCGCGATTAATCAGGTTTGTATGTTTGCCAATCCAGCCGAGACCGGCTTTTTCGGCCAGGGGTTTTTCCAGAACAGGAGCACTGTCGACAAATACCCGGTGTCCCAGCGGGCCGACCGACTGCTCGATCTTTCTGGCAAGGGCTTTCAGACGCGATCTCAGGACTTTGTGATAATCGCGCCCGAGTGCGTAGCGGGATACATAAGCCTTGTCTGGATGATCGATCAGATCTTTCATCGAGGCAGAATCACCGGGCAGGTAGTCCATTCTTGCGACGATGACGCTTACCGTTCCCGGCACGAGCAGTTCCGGGCGGCTGCGCTTCGCGCCATGACGTGCCATGTAATCCATGTCGCCGTGAAACCCTTTCTCCAGCCATTCGCCCAATCGGCCTTCGGCCTCGCTCAGGTCAACGTCCGAGATTCCGACTTGCTGGAAGCCCAGCTCTCTGCCCCAACGTCGAATATCGTCGGCTAGTTGTTCTCGATTATCTGAATTTGATGTCACGACCGGTAATGTGCGCCCTGTTTTATGTCAGTATTATTGCATTCTTTGCGACGACTCCCTTCGTATACCGGAGCACGATAGTCATTATGAATTTGCCTGCCGAAATATATTCCGTCGACAGTGTCAGGAAAATTGACCAGATCGCGATCAATGACGAAGGCATTGGCGGTTACACGCTAATGACTCGTGCTGGGCAGGCCGCCGCCAGTGCAATGACAGAGCGTTTTGCAGCGGCGAAGCGCTGGCAGATTATTTGTGGCAGCGGCAACAATGGCGGCGATGGCTACGTTGTCGCCAGGATTGCGGCGGAGCAGGGCATCGCGGTTTCGGTGCTCGCATTATCATCGCCGGAGGAGCTGACAGGAGATGCGGCGACCGCATACATGGATTTCGCGGCACTTGGCGGTGCGGTTGCGGAGTACGACGGCGCGCTGGACGCGGACGCTGAGCTTCTTGTTGACGGGCTTTTAGGCAGTGGCCTTGAGAGACCAGTCGAGGGCAAATTTGCGGAGGTTGTCGATGCAATGAACGCACATCCAGCGGCTGTGGTTGCGCTGGATATTCCGTCCGGTCTTCATGGCGACACTGGCGCAGTTCTGGGAACGGCGGTCGAGGCTCAACTTACGGTTACCTTTGTTGGGCTAAAGAGTGGTCTGTTCCTTGATCGCGGGCCCGAATTGGCCGGTGAGATCGTTTTTGCCGGGCTTGAGATACCGGCACGGTGTCGCGCCGGCGAAGTTGCCATCATGCGTCGCATTGATGAGGCCATAGTCCGGAAAGCACTACCGGCCCGGAAACGCAGCTCCCACAAGGGTAAATTTGGGCACGTGCTGATTATTGGTGGTGGCGTTGGGATGCCCGGTGCGGTCCATCTTTGTGGCGAAGCCGCGCTGCGCGCCGGCGCGGGCCTCGTCAGCATTGCAACACATTCCTCGCACAGCGCGCTGATTCCCGCCAGCCGGCCCGAGTTGATGTGCCACGCCGTCGAATCGGCGGATGATCTGGCGCCTTTATTGGAGCGAGCGACAACGATAGCGATCGGCCCCGGGCTTGGAACCGGAGATTGGGCGAAGGCCTTGTTGGCTGCCGTGCTGGATACACGGCTGCCCGTTGTCGCTGATGCTGATGCGCTGAATCTTCTTGCCGGATCGGAATCGAATCCTGGGGTTTTGAGTGACTGGATTTTGACCCCGCATCCGGGCGAGGCGGCAAGACTCGTCGGTACTTCTGCCACCGAGGTGCAGGGAGATCGGCCTGGAACGCTTGCCCGAATCGCGGAGAAATTCGGTGGAACCGTTATTTTGAAAGGATCCGGAACGCTTGTGTCTTCGAAGAAGGGCCGGCCGTGGTTGTGCAGTGCGGGCAATCCGGGCATGGCGAGTCCGGGCATGGGAGATGTATTGACCGGTATCGTTGCGGCATGTCGGGCGCAAAAACTGTCCGCTGAGCTCGCTGCTGTCGTTGGCGTGCAGGTGCACGCCTGTGCGGGTGATGCTGCCGCGGAAGCGGGTCAGCGGGGCTTGATGGCGTCAGACCTGATCAAGGAGATCCGGAATTGGGTCAACCCCTGAAGCGAGTGCTGTCGTTACCAGGCCCGGAATCCACCGGAGATCTTGCCAGGCAACTGGTCAATGCGCTGCCGGCGAAACCACGAGGCTGGGTTATTCTCCTCCAGGGCGAGTTGGGCAGTGGCAAATCTACCCTCGCCAGGGCGATGCTCCGTTCGCTGGGCCATGAAGGATCGGTTCCGAGCCCCACATATACGCTGGTAGAGCCTTACGAATTCCCTGAGTTTTCCGTATATCATATTGATTTATATAGAATTGCAGATCCGGAAGAGCTGGAGTTCCTGGGTTGGTCGGATTTGAGCGAGGGCCTTCGCTTGATTGAATGGCCTGAGCGGATTCCAGGCCTGAATGAGCTTGGTGATATCGTCGTACGGCTAAGTTACGACGGTTCCGGGAGAGCGGCGGAACTTGCCGGGCTTAGTGATCGGGGTGCCTTGCTGGTCGCCGGACTGCCGGCATAGCCGAGCGATACTGGATCTTAAGTAGTTCTGATATCTCTATAATTTTTCACGGAAATATTGGTTTTTCCGTCAGGATTCGTATACTCGTCAGACATAATCCTTAAAGCAGAATAAGCTGTCCGCATGAGCTCACCCGGTCGATTGATACTCATAGCACTGGTATTGCTGGCACCGACGCTGGCAAAGGCCGGCACGACCGTGGAAAACATCCGTTTATGGGCCGATAACGGAAGGACACGGTTAGTGCTCGACCTTAGCGGGCCTGCGAATCATTCGATTTTTACCTTGCGTGGCCCCGACCGGCTGGTCGTCGATCTGAACGACAGCAGGCTGGCGGGTCAGCTCAGCAAACTTCCGACCGGCGGCTCGATCAATTCGATTCGCACTGGCGTGCGCTCGAACGGCCAGCTCCGGGTGGTGCTGGACCTCAATGCAGAAGTGAGATCCCGCAGTTTCACGGCGGGACCAAATGGCGATTACGGCGATCGCCTCGTCATTGACCTCCAGCAACAGGGGGCTCTCCGTGCCGTGAAGCGGGCATCTGAAGAATATGTCTCTGGCCGCGACATCGTCGTTGCCGTTGATCCGGGTCACGGAGGGCGCGATCCGGGCGCTGTCGGTCGCGGCAAAACCCGGGAAAAGGACGTCGCGCTGGATGTTTCGAAGAACCTGGTTAACCGAATCAATGCCGAGCCAGGCATGAAAGCGGTGCTGGTTCGTGGTGGTGACTATTACGTTGATCATCGGGAGCGGATGGAAATTGCACGTCGCGCCAACGCGGACCTGTTCGTATCAATTCATGCGGATGCAGTTGAGGATCGACGCGCAAAGGGTTCCTCTGTTTATGTGCTGTCCCTGAAGGGGGCGAGTGACGAGGCCTCGAAAAGGCTGGCGGAGCGGGAAAATGCTTCCAGCCTCGTTGGCGGCGTATCTCTCGCAGGCAAAGACGCTGTATTGGCTTCGGTACTCCTCGATTTGTCCCAAAATGCAGCGTTGAGCGCGAGTCTCGATGTTGGCAGCGAGGTGATCGGCCAGCTTGCACAAATTGGCAAGGTGCATCGCCGCAGCGTACAGCAGGCTGGATTCCTGGTCCTGAAGTCTCCGGATGTACCTTCGATACTGGTCGAGACTGCCTACATTTCGAATCCGGATGAGGAGAAAAAGCTTCGCAGCCGTTCCCATCAGGACAAATTGGCACAGGCCATATTGAATGGTGTACGAAAGTATTTCTACGAAAACCCGCCGCCGAATACGATGATTGCGCTCAATCAGAAGCGCGGACCGGCACAGCAGGTTAGTCATGTGATATCGCGAGGCGACACACTCAGTGAAATTGCCGAGCGCTACAACGTCAGCATGTCGGCCATCAAATCCGCGAATAAGCTCAATACCAACAATGTCCGGGTTGGCCAAAAACTCAGAATTCCGGCCTACGCGGGCACCTGAGCCGAAGTCGCCCAAAGGGCCAATCGCGATTTTTCCGCCAGTCGTTTCCGAGGCCTGTAAATATTGCTGCGCTTCTGAAAGAATGGCCGGATGCCAATTCGTCAGCTTCCGGGCCACTTAATTAACCAAATCGCCGCTGGCGAAGTCGTCGAGCGACCGGCTTCTGTGGTTAAGGAACTCGTCGAAAACAGCCTCGACGCTGGTGCCCGCGCGATTTCCATCGATATTGTTGCTGGCGGGCAAAAGCTGATTCGAATTCGCGATGATGGCGGAGGCATACCGCAGAGCGAAATGTCCCTTGCACTGTCACGGCATGCGACCAGCAAGATCAGCAGTCTTGGCGATCTGGAATCGGTCGTGTCGCTCGGGTTCAGAGGTGAGGCGCTTCCAAGTATCGCATCAGTTGCTCGCCTTACGCTGACGACGAGCCAGGGTGAAAAGGCGTGGCAAGTCGAGGCCGACAATGGGCAGGTAAGTGAGCCAGCACCGGCTGCCCACCCGCCGGGAACGACGGTCGAAGTGCATGACTTGTTCTACAACACTCCGGCAAGGAGAAAATTTCTGCGTACGGAACGCACCGAATTTGGCCACATAGATAAGTGGATTCGAAGACTGGCGCTGGCTCGTCCCGACGTCGCGTTCACCATTTCAAACAACCGACGTACGGTGTTAAGCCTGAAGGCGGCGGTCGATGCCGATGCCCGCCTGCAACGTGTCAGGCAGATCTGTGGTGATGCGTTCGCGTCACAGACTCTCTCAATTCAACGCGAATCAGATTCGATGGCGCTTTCCGGGTGGGTTGGACTGCCTACCTTCAACAGAAGTCAGGCTGACATGCAATTCTGGTTCGTGAATGGTCGCAGTATCAGCGACAAGACACTGAATCACGCGGTACGTCACGCGTATAGGGATGTGCTTTTTCATGGCCGGTTTCCGGCCTATGTTCTGTACCTGTCGATCGACCCGCAACTGGTTGACGCGAATGCTCACCCGGCTAAGCATGAGGTCCGGTTCCGCGATGGGAGATCAGTGCACGGTTTTGTGTCGCAGGCAGTAGGTCATCTTCTCAGCGACACTCGGCCAGGTGGGCACGACGTCACGCCGGTACCCGCATCGATTATCAGCAGTCGGATTTACAATCAGCCCGGACAGTCAGCGATGAGCCTGCCGGCAGGCGCGGCAGGTGGCGTTCGGGAAGCGTTGTCCGGCTATCAGACGCTCACGAGCGTTCCGATGACCGAAGCGAGCTTGCCCGAATCGGATACGTCACCGCCGATGGGTTTCGCAATTGCACAGTTGTCCGGTATTTATATTCTTGCTGAAAATTCCGAGGGGCTTGTCGTTGTCGACATGCACGCAGCCCATGAAAGAATTGTCTACGAAAAACTCAAGAACTCCTTTGATGATAAAGAAGTCATTCGTCAGCCATTGCTTGTGCCGACCAGCGTTTCGGTCTCCGAATCCGAGGCCAGCCTCGCTGAAGAATCGAGTGAACTGTTTCAAAAACTTGGCGTGTCCATTGATCGTCAGGGACCAACCAGCATCGTCATCCGGGAAGTGCCGGCCCTGCTGAAGCAGGGCGATGCTGAAGCGCTGGTTCGTGATGTTTTGTCCGATTTGCAGGAGTCAGGCACGAGCAATCGCGTGGAAGATACCTGCCACGACATTCTTGCGACCATGGCCTGTCATCACTCAATTCGTGCTAACCGCGCAATGACGGTTCCTGAAATGAATGCTTTGCTGCGTGAGATGGAAGCAACTGAGCGAGCCGATCAATGCAATCACGGCCGGCCAACCTGGACAGCTATCAGTCTCGCCGATCTGGACCGACTCTTCCTGCGCGGGCAATAGAACCTCTTGAAAAAACCAGTGATATGCCTGATGGGGCCGACCGCCTCTGGCAAGACCGATACTGCAGTTCGGTTAGCCAGCGAATTTCCGGTCGACATCGTCAGCGTCGATTCGGCGCTCGTGTACCGCGGTATGAATATTGGAACAGCAAAGCCCGACGACGCGACTCTGTACCGTCACCCTCATCGGCTGGTCGATATTCGAGAACCGGAGGCGCCATATTCAGCTGGAGATTTCGTTCGTGACGCGATCCTGGAAATTGACGATATTCACGGCAGGGACCGGCTGCCGTTGCTTGTCGGCGGCACGATGATGTATTTCCGCTCGTTGATCGAGGGCATCGCCGATTTGCCCGAGGGGGATCCAGGGATAAGGGTAGCGATTGATGCGGAGGCCAGCCAGGACGGATGGCCTGCCATGCATGCGAAGCTCAAGGAAATCGATCCCGCAGCCGCTGCGCGCATCAGTCCGAATGACAGTCAACGCATTCAGCGCGCGCTTGAGGTCTATCGGATCCGTGGTCGTAGCCTGACGGAGTGCCAGTCCGGCACAGCGCCGGTCCGGAGCGACTTTTCCTTCATAAAGATGGCTTTGATCCCGGAGCCGCGGGCGGAGCTGCACAGTCGCATAGCGAAACGGCTTGATCTTATGTTTAAGCAGGGAATCATGGACGAGGTCCGTACTTTGATGAAAAGGCCGGAACTGACGGCAGAGCATTCGTCAATGCGGGCAGTCGGCTATCGCCAGTGCTGGAGGCATATTGATGGCTCCTGGACTATCGACGAGACCAGGTCAAAGGCACTGGCCGCGACAAGGCAGCTGGCCAAAAGACAGCTGACCTGGCTCCGGAATGAATCCGGGCTTTTCACCGTAAACCCACTTGAAGTTGGCGCATACGAGGCCATATCGACTCATCTGCGTAGGGCGCTGGAGCCCTACAAAAACTGACATTGACGATTAATGCTTGTGATAGACTTTTTGTTGCTAGGGCTGGTCGAGGCATGTGGGCAACCGGCGCCACCGGAATACCCCGACCAACAGAGGTTTTTGCTTAATAATAAAAAGCAAATAATAAGAATAAGGAGACCCAAGAATGGCTAAAGGGCAGTCACTGCAGGACCCGTTTCTCAATATCTTACGCAAGGAAAAGGTCCCTGTGTCCATCTACCTGGTTAACGGCATCAAGTTGCAGGGGCAGGTCGATTCTTTCGACCAGTTCGTTGTATTGCTGAAGAACAGCGTTAATCAGATGGTTTATAAGCACGCAATTTCAACGATCGTACCGGCACGCAATATTCGCCTGCCGCTACCTGACGGCGAAACAGGTGATTCTGACGATTAACGTAGTTTACCCGGAGGTCGCCATTGTTTGAGCGACCACAGAGCGGCGAAAGGGCCATTCTGCTTCACGCATCACCGGGCGGTACACCGGATCCCAATGAACGCGAAGAATTTGCCGAGCTGGCTACATCGGCAGGTGCCGTTATTGTGGACGAGGTTATCAGCTCGCGACGGCGTCCCGATTCCCGCTATTTCATTGGTAAAGGAAAGCTTGAAGATGTGCAGCGCAGCGTCGATGAGAATCACGCTGAGCTGGTAATTTCGAGTGCGTCGCTTAGTCCGAGCCAGGAAAGGAACCTTGAAAAGACGCTGAAGTGTCGGGTGCTTGATCGTGCTGGTCTGATTCTGGACATATTCGCGCAGCGCGCACGCAGCTTTGAAGGCAAGTTGCAGGTGGAGCTGGCGCAGCTCAGGCATCTGTCGACGCGACTGGTTCGAGGCTGGACTCACCTTGAGAGGCAGAAAGGCGGCATCGGCTTGCGGGGACCGGGTGAAACTCAGCTCGAGACTGACCGGCGACTTGTCGGCAAGCGGATTCGCCAGCTAAAGGAACGGCTCGAGCATGTCGATAGCCGGCGCACGATGAACCGACAAAACAGGTTGCGTGCCGAGATTCCGACCGTGGCACTGGTTGGTTATACCAATGCCGGGAAGTCCACCTTGTTCAACGCGCTTACCGAGGCCGGTGTCTATGTTGAAGACAAACTATTTGCGACGCTGGATCCGACCGTGCGCAAACTGGAACTGCCGGGCGGTGGTGAAGTCATACTTGCGGACACGGTTGGTTTTATAAGGGACCTGCCACACGAATTAATAGCGGCATTTCGTTCAACCTTGCAGGAAGCCAGGGAGGCGGACCTGATTCTCCACCTGATCGATGCCAGTGACCCAAATCGCTGGCAACGAGTGCGGCAGGTCAATGCGGTATTAAAGGAGCTGGATGCGGACCGGGTCCCGCAGATTAGAGTGTACAATAAGATCGATAAACTGGACCGGCCGCCGCGTCTGACGAATAATCGGCGGGGAGAAGGTCGTGCGGTGTGGTTGTCGGCCGTGACGGGCGAGGGCATCCCGCTGCTTCTTGAGGCAGTCGGCAAACGTCTCTGCCCGAAGAAGATTCACGGCGTGATCCGGCTTCAAGCCAGTCAGGGCCGTCTGCGTGCATTACTTTTCGAATTGGGCGCCGTGTTGCAGGAGAAACCTGTTGACGATGGTGGCTGGGTGCTTGACCTTGAGATGACAGAGCGGGATTTTCGTCGAATGATTAAACGGGAAAATCTACCGCCGGAAGTTTTTGAAACGCCGCAGGCAGACGAGCCTGCGGTATCGGCTTAACTAAACACAGACTGAGACTATGGCCTGGAACGATTCTGGAAACGGGAAAGACCCCTGGGATAAAGACGACGATCAACCAAATGACTTGGACAAGATCGTGCAGGGTTGGCAACGCAAGTTGTCAGGCGTCTTGGGTGGCGGCAAAGGTTCTGCAAGCCAGGGAACCGGGAGCAGCTATGTACTGCTCGTCATGCTGGTGCTTGGCTGGCTATTGACCGGACTGTACCGGGTCGATCAGGCCGAGCGCGGCGTGGTTCAGCGCTTCGGTGAATATACTCTGACCTCGATGCCCGGACTGCGCTGGCGTGTACCTTTTCCCGTAGACAATGTGGACATTGTGAATGTGGAAGAGGTGAACGATTATCGATTCCGCACCGAGATGCTCACTGCCGATGAGCAATATGTCTTTATCGACATGGTCGTACAGTATCGCCGTAACGATCCTGTGGCGTTCAGTTTTAACGTCGAGGATCCGGAACTCACGCTGCAGGATGTCACCGAGAGTGCACTGCGAGGCGTTGTAGGTACCAGTTCGCTGGAACTGCTGATTGGCGAGCGCCGCGAAGAGATTCCTGCTAGAACCATGGAGGAGCTGCAACAAACGCTCGAGGGCTATGGTGCAGGTATCATGGTTACATCAATCAACCTGAGCGTAGTGGATTATCCGAATTCGGTCCGCGAAGCGGTTGACGATACCCAGAAAGCACGTAACGACAAGGAACGCATTGAACTGGAAGCCAGAACCTACAGCAATGACATCATTCCGCGAGCTCGTGGTGCTGCACAGCGCGTGCTTCAAGATGCCGGTGGCTACCATGATCGGGTAATCGCTGACGCTTCCGGTGAAGCGTCCCGCTTTGAGGCCATGCTGACGGAATACCAAAAAGCGCCTCGTGTCACACGCGATCGCCTCTACCTGGATGCAATCGAGGAAGTGTACGGAAATTCAAACAAGGTAATCATTGATTCCGAGGGCTCGGGAAACATGATTTATTTGCCCTTGGACCAGCTGATGCGGAGTCAGAACTCTCGCGTTCCGGGATCGGAAACAAACCGCGCCGCTGATGCGCAGACTCCTGAGGTGCTTGGCAACCCGGAGGTTGATCCGGACGGCGTTCGCGAACGCGTAAGGAGGGATCCACGATGAGCAGCGCAAGATTTGCAGTCCTTGTTACCCTGGGAATCATTTTTGTCGGCCTTGGCCTGGCGGCGTTTACCGTCAACGAGCGCGAACTGGCGATTAAACTGCGCGTCGGTGAAGTTATATCCGCGGACTACGAAGCGGGCTTGCACTGGAAGATTCCGATCTATGAGAACGTGCGCAAGTTTTCGTCGCGGATACTTCGGATAGACGACGAACCGCAGCGTGTGTTCACACTGGAACGTACCGCTATGGAAGTCGACTACTTCGTCAAATGGCGAATCGTTGATCCGGTTCAGTTTTATACGTCGACAACCGGTTCAGAGGACATAGCAAGAGATCGTTTGCTTGAAATTGTCAGGAACTCGATCGTTACCGAATTTGGCCGCCGCTCAGTACAGGAAGCCATTTCTGTTGAGCGCGAAGAGCTTATGCAGGACATGCTTCAGACCGCCACGAACACAGCCAAAGGGCTCGGAATCGAAGTGGTGGATTTCCGCGTCAAACAAGTTGAGTTCGTACGGGAAGTGCGACCGTCGGTCTACAACCAGATGCGTGAAGAACGAGCTCGTGTTGCTGCCGAAATTCGCGCCGAAGGCCGGGAAGCCGCGGAGCTGATTCGTTCGACAGCAGACAGAGCCCGTACGGTAATACTGGCTGACGCATATCGTGACGGACAGATTATTCGGGGTGAGGGCGACGCGAAAGCTGCGGAAATATACGCGAATGCGTATAGCAAAGATCCGGAGTTTTATTCGTTCTACCGAAGTATTGATGCCTATAAGAAGTCGATGGGCAGGGAAGGAGATATTATGGTTCTTGATCCGAATAACGAATTCTTCCGTTACTTGAACAGTTCAACCGGCGATCGGGAATAAATCCGGCACTAGATTCATACGGAGTCATGCGTTTTGCGACACTGAAGTCGTGGTGCGTATTCGTGGGTGAGGAAAATGTGGCAGGATCTACTGACAGGCTTTTCGATTTATCTGATCATTGAAGGATTGATCCCCTTCGCGGGACCAAATCTGTTTCGTCAGTCGGTTGTGCGGATCGCTCAGATGGATGACAACTCTCTTCGCCTTACTGGCCTGACCGTTGCTGGAGTCGGACTAATTATGCTTTACATCGTTCGGTAGATTGGTATGGGAAAAAACGTAGTTGTAATTGGCACCCAATGGGGAGACGAGGGCAAAGGCAAAATCGTCGACCTTCTTACGGACAAGGCCGAATCAGTTGCCCGATTTCAGGGTGGCCACAATGCGGGCCACACGCTCGTCATCTCAGGCAAGAAAACTGTTCTTCACCTGATCCCGTCCGGGATACTTCGTGATGGTGTCAGTTGCCTGATAGGCAATGGTGTCGTGTTGTCTCTTGATGCCTTGATTGAAGAAGCAAATGGCCTGATTGACAGCGGTGTGCCAGTCTATGACCGGTTGAAGGTCAGTCCGGGATGCCCCTTGATTCTGCCGTCGCATGTGGCGCTGGACGTCGCCAGGGAAAAAGCGCGAGGCTCCTCGGCAATTGGTACCACCGGACGAGGCATCGGGCCGGCTTATGAAGACAAGGTCGCACGGCGCGCGTTACGCGTGTCGGATTTGTTTGTTCGAGAGAAATTCGCGGCCAAACTTGGTGAGGTACTCGACTATCATAATTTTCTGCTGCAGAAATATTTTGGTACTAGTCCGGTCGATTTTTCGAAGACTCTTGACGAGTCATTGAAAGCAGCCGAAACGATTGCGCCAATTACCGCCGATGTTACGCAAATTCTTCAGGACCTCGCTGACGAAGGTAAAAGCATTCTGTTTGAGGGCGCGCAGGGAACATTCCTTGATGTCGATCACGGCACCTATCCGTATGTGACGTCGTCGAACACAGTTGCGGCAGCTGCCAGCACCGGAACAGGTATTGGGCCACTCAATCTTGACTACATCCTGGGTATCGTCAAGGCCTATACGACCCGCGTCGGAGCAGGTCCGTTTCCGACCGAGTTATTCGACGATATGGGCGCGCACCTGGGAACAGTCGGTGCAGAATTCGGGGCGACCACAGGAAGGCCCAGGCGTTGTGGTTGGTTTGACGCGGTTGCGCTAAGACGTTCAATTATCAACAGCAGCGTATCCGGTCTTTGCGTTACCAAGCTGGACGTGCTGGATGGCATCGAGACGGTGCGGATTTGTGTGGGTTATGAGATCGACGGCGAACCGGTCAAAGGTATTCCCGTTGTCGTCGATCGGTTTGCAGATTGCCGGCCGATCTATGAAGACATGCCGGGTTGGTCGGAAACCACCGTTGGGGCAACATCATTCAAAGAGTTGCCGAATAACGCGCAAGACTACCTGGCGAGAATTGAGGATCTGGTTAAAACTCCGATCGACATAATTTCGACGGGCCCTGATCGCGAGCAGACTATCGTAAAGAAACATCCGTTCGACTGATTCGTCGTCGGAGTATTGCTGCGCCAAGCAGCAATAGCGAAAAAGCGCCTGCGGCACCACCGCCGTTATTACCTGATGGCGCTGTCCCTCCGGGTTTGGTCACTGTGACGGTCGTTGTTGCTGTATCCGACAGGCCGAGTGGGTCAGTGACCGTAAGTTGGAATTGCAGCATGATGTCAGACGTGACAGTCGGTGCAATAAACGTCGCTATGGCGGAATCCGCATTGTTTAGCGTGACAGCCGTACCACCCGTTTGCGACCACTGAAAGTCGAGCGAATCTCCGTCCGGGTCACTCGACTGGTTGCCATCCACAGAAACACTACTTCCTGAGGTCCGTGTCTGGCTGGCACCGGCGCTCGCGTTCGGCGCGAAATTGCTGCCGGTACCGTCCATTATGATCGCGTCAAAATGGTCCAGTGCTCCGATAGTTGCACCGCTCGCATTGTTTAGCGTCAGGGACAGAGTTTCATCGCCTTCGGTTACATTGTCATCGACTACGGACACCTCGATCAGCTTCGGGTTGCCATCGCCGTCGTTCCAGTTCAGAGAATCCGGTATGGTGCCGTTAAAATCCGCATTCGGTGTGGCATTTCCCAGGCTCGCGATATCGACGCTGACAGGGCCAATTGCGCTGCCGGTGCGCCTGACCACTGCAACGATGGTTGCGAACCCGCGCTCGGGCATCCTGACCGAGGCTTCGGAAAATTCGATTGCCGAAGCCGCACCCGGATCGCTCAGGTAGACACTTGTCGTGCTCAGGTTTCCCAGCGTCGCACCTCCACCTGGATTGATGAGCCGGACGAGCAGGCGCTCAGCACCTTCATTGACGCCATCGCTGATAACGTTGATATCGATTGTTCGTGAAGAGTTATCCAGGTCTGCCCAGGTGAGGACTTCAGTGGCGACGGTGTAGTCGGAACTATCGGCCGTTGCGTGCAAGATTTCGAATTCGACGCTGATCGCGCCGCGGGTTCTTCGGCGCTCAACCACCAGTTGTGCTTGGCTGCCTTCCTGCACACCATAAGACGCAGCGCTAAATTCGAGCATGCCTTGATCTACGTCTCGAGTTTGATCGGCGGCCATATAGAAACCGCTGTCAACATCGCTGATTGCAATGTTGCCACTATGAAAAAATGGGTACGCGCCCCATGCGCCGCTGAACATCGCCCCATCGGACATCGGATAGGTATCGAGTCGGCCAACTGACACAGGAAGAAGCGGGTTAGTGATGTCCAGCACGGTCAGTCCGCGGGTATAATTCGACATGTAGTAGCGATTTCCGCGAACGAAACCGTTGTGGTCGATGGCATTTGTCGGACCTTGCCACGAGCCGGAATAGGTCGGGTTGGTCAGGTTGGCCATTGAAAAGACACGCAAGGTCGTGACGTGCGAGAAATTTCGCTCATCCAGTTCATCATGTACGAACAAGTACTGTTTGTCTTCCGACCACCAGCCGGAATGCACATAGCCGGACTGGGTGTAAGGTGTTGCGCTTAGTCTTACTGGTGATGATGCTGAGGTGATATCCCAGATCTCAATCATGTTCTCGTTGAAGTCGAGTAGTATTTCACAGTACGCACCAGCATTGACGCACTGAGTATCTTTGCGTGAATCAGTAATGATCATCGACGACGCGTCATGCATGTAGCCTGAGCCGCTGCCACCGTTGATAAACAACGGCGCTTCGGGATTAGCCAATGAGTATGACTGGTACCGGCCATTGGCCTGGTTGGATCCTGCAATCACAAGGGTTGGCGTACCGCCGGTCAATGAAATACCGGTGCTGTAGTCGGTGTTTGCCGCATAGACATTGTGCGCGCTCAGAAAATCACTCGGATAATTAACGCGGCGAATGCTGTGCGGAAGGCCGGTCAGGTCAATGACGTACAGTCCGTCCGTCGTCGAGCCGTCAGTCGTTACATAGGCATACGCTTTCCAGCGCCCTGCGGCGGCGCCAAAATATTGATACACCTTGATGTCACGCCAAACTTCACTTTGACCGTCAACAAAACCAATCTCCCGGGGATTAGTCGCGTCGGTAACATCGAACACCGCGGTGCCCAGGTTGAATCCTACGATTGCGTATTCGCGGCCGGTATTGAGGTCAACAAACCCCCATATGTCATTCCCGGCTGACGGTGCCGCGCTTACATCGACGAATCCAACGTGTGACAGCAAATCAACGTTGCCGCAGGGCAGGCCGGCGGCAGATCCTCCGATACAAGGGGTTGCAGCGATGCTCGATTTCAAGTTGCGGTGCAGACCCAGCATTTTTTTGGCCTGGTCGCTTATTTCGGTGCTGTTGCCTTTCACGTCGGCAACAATCTGAAAGCCCTTGCCGGCCAGTAACTCACGGTATTCAAACGGCACGCCCGTCAGGATCGAGTCTCTTCTTTCACCGGCACCGCTGGAATCGCCGAATTCGTAACCGCCCGATACATTGACGACGCCACTGATCAGGTGAAAAACGTCCTCGGCCTTTTCGACTTCGTACCGGCCTTTTTCAACCCGGACCTGTGCACCCTTTCCGGCCATGCTCAGGGCGTATGCGATAGTGCCGCAAGGTGCGCTCTCGTCCAGACAATCGCCGGCGTCAACTCCGCGTTCCGCTACATACAGGGGCTGCTCCGTGTCGCCGTGGCCCGATGCGGCCCATGTCCACAACAAAGATGAGAGCAACAGTGCCGTGAATGATTTTCTTTGCGGGTTAGCCATTCGAGGTACCTGGTCGCAAGCTGCATACCGTAACAAGGGGGAGATTGTTACCGAAGGCATTGCGACATAACGATCAGAGCAATATTGTACATCGTGACTTTGATCACAGGGGAGTCGACTGGTTCCGCATTTTCCGAAGTCGTTCCTCGCAGAGGACTTGCTAAATGCGCGAAAAAGTCGCTAAATCGGCCGCGATTCGACGTTAGCCAGGTAGCGAGTTGAGCAGCAAACGAGCTTTGAGATTCATGGCGGGACCAGGCGCGATGCGCATGATCCGTGAAGAAGGGTTTCGCCCGAGCCAGATAGGCACAATCGCCGGCGCTTCCGGTGGTGCGAAGTGGCTGGTTCTAAGCCAGATCGACCGTGCCATTGTTAAGAGGATCCTGCCGGAGCTCAGTTCTCCCGTCCACCTCATCGGATCATCCATTGGTACATGGCGATTTGCCTGCTATGCACAAGCTGATCCGCTCGCCGCGATCGACCGCTTTGAAGAGGCGTATCTTGAACAGCGTTACAGCGATCAACCGGACATTGCCGAGATCAGTGATAAGAGCCGGGAGATTATTGAACACGTTTTGGGGGATAGCGGTGCCAATGAAATACTCGGGCACCCGGTTCTGCGTACTCATGTAATGACGGTACGCGCCCGTAGCCTGGCGGCCAGTGAACGTATGCCGATTCTCGGTGCCGGGCTACTATTGGCAGCGACCGCCAATATTGTCAGCCGACGATCGCTTGGGATGTTTTTTACGCGCAGTCTTTTCTACGACCCGCGGGACCTGCCGCCGTTTTTTGATGTAAGTGGCTTTCCCTATGAGCGCACAGAAATCTCGGAAGCAAACCTTGCGGACTCGATCCGTGCATCCGGGGCGATTCCGTTGGTTCTCAACGGGATTCGCGACATTGCCGGCGCACCACCGGGCATCTATCGGGATGGTGGCATCATCGACTATCACCTGGACTTGCCCACTAGTCAGGACGGTCGCCTGACATTGTTCCCTCACTTTTTTGATTATCTTAAGCCGGGCTGGTTTGACAAGAAGTTATCGTGGCGGCGACATAGTGCGATAAACACAGATCGTACCCTGGTCATTTGCCCGTCAGCTGATTTCGTATCTCGATTGCCGAACAGCAAAGTTCCCGACCGAACAGACTTCGAGACGATGACGCCCGAGCTTAGACGTAAGGTCTGGAGGTCGGTGGTTGATGCCTGCGAGGAACTGGCTGCGGAGTTGCATAGAACGCTCGACAGAGAGGACCTGCCGACGCAACTTGAACCATTGTGATACGCTTTCTTCGCTCAAAAAAATGGAGGCGCAGAATAATGAAAGATAATCGTCACCAAACGACTTGGGAGAAAAACGGATGAGCGAAGCGCTCAGTGTTTCACCTGCAACGGGCAGGGTCTATCCAGAATTAACCTGGACTGCTGCGATCGTTGGCTGGTTCCTTGGCTGCATTATCGCGATATCAATCGGCTACGCGGCGCTGATCCTCGGGTTCTCGATTGAAGGTTCGGAGCTTGCGGCCATTCTGGGATTTGGAATTCTGCGTGGCATGTTGCGGCGCAAGAGCATCATCGAAAACAATATCGTGCAAACGATCGCGAGCGGCGTGAACGGCGCTTCTTCCGGAATGATGTTTTCTGTGCCAGCAATTTTTATTCTCGGCTATGGCGATCAGTTTGATCCCGTCGTTATGACGTTTGGTTGTATCGCCGGTGCGTTCCTGGGCATTGCGTTTATTGTGCCGCTGAGAAAGCACATGATCGATTTCGAGCGCCTGACCTTTCCCGGTGGTGTAGCGGTCGCAACCATTCTTAAATCTCCAGGGGCGGGCGTTCGCAAGGCAGTTATCCTGCTCGCTGCTGCCGGCATCAGTGCGGCCGTTCACCTGATCTCCAAGGTAACGGGCTTTGAAAACTGGGATGTAGGGGCGATTCTTGGGTTGCCGGCATACATGAATGGTATCTGGTACCTGTCATTGATGACCGTCGGCGTCGGGTTTATCGCGGGCAGGGGAGGCGTTGCCTTCATCATTGGCGGTTTCGTGGCCTACTGGTTTCTTTCCCCGATGTTGTCTGCAACAGGTGGGTTTCCGCTGGACGAGGCCGGCGCTTTAATTAGCGACCCCGGGCCGTTGCGGCTTCTCCTCTATCGGCCGCTGGGTATCGGCATGTTAATTGGCGGCGCAATGATGGGTGTTGCGCTGGCCTTGCCACTGATCGTCAGTACCGTTAAGTCGATGCAAAAATCTTCCAATGTAGGCACTGACGCATCCAATGATGAAATGCCCATCAAAATGCTCTACTTCGCCATCATTGGCGCTGCGATCGTTCTGGCGATTATTGCAATTACGTCGGTCGAATCGGTTGGTATTGTCAGGGGAATCGGCATGGCGTTGTTAGGTACGCTGTGGATCTGGATGTCCGGCATCATTCTCTCGGAGGCCATCGGCAGGACCAACTGGTCGCCACTTTCCGGCATGACGCTCATCGGTATCACGCTCCTGATTATCACGACTGCCGGCATGGAACGCGGGGACTCAATCGTTGCGGCTATCATGGTTGGTGCGGCAACCTGCGTTGCGATGTCTCAGGCAACCGACCTTATGCTGGATCTGAAAACCGGCTACCTGGTTGGTGCGACTCCGCGATTACAGCAAATGGGGCAATTCATCGGCGCCTGGCTGGGTCCGATTGTCGTTATTGGTTTGATTTTCGTACTTAATGAGGCAATGACGCTTGGCAGTGAAGCGCTTCCTGCGCCACAGGGACAAGCGCTCGCCAGTATGGTTGAAGGCATATTGGGTGGCGACGTCCCGGTCGAAAAATATGCAGCGGGTGCGGTCCTGGGAGGCATCCTTTCGGCAGTCATCGGCGGACTTGGCATTACGGTCGGCCTGGGCTTCTATTTACCGTTTAACATCGTCCTGACGTATTCACTTGGCACATTAGGTCGCGAGCTTTCAGATCGCTTTAAGGGGGAATCGTGGAGCGAGAACGTCGGTATCCCGATCGCAGCAGGTCTGATTGTTGGTGAGGCACTGGTTGGCGTTGGGCACGCCATTCACATTGTCCTTTCTGCAGCATAGAGGCGAGGTAGCGAAATGAAAAATGTTGGATTTTTACTGCTCATTGCCGGATTCCTCGCTGGCGCTTATTCCACGGCGTTAGACATCGAACTCACAAACTGGAGCATGTTCGTTCCCGCTGCGCTGGCAGCAATCATCGGCGTGATAATTTTAAAACGCCAGGCCAGTGGTGCTGAGACATCAGAACAGGTGCTGACGGCCAATAGAACCGAGCTGACAGAGTCTCTGTCGAACATCGTTGGGAATCTGGACGAACTCATCAATGCGGGCGATTCAGTGACGATCGACAAACTGCGCGATGAGGTCGATGCGCGACTGCGGGACGATCTACGCCGTTTTGCGGATGCTCGCGGGAGCCTCGTGCATTTGTTCAGCTTGCAGACCTACGCTGACATCATGAGTGAATTTGCTGCAGGTGAACGCTACGTCAACAGGGTCTGGTCGGCCTCGGCAGATGGTTACAATCTCGAGGCAAGAACCTACCTCAAAAAGGCCGCGAAGCAGTTTCGGGAAGCCAGCCAACAATTGCAGGCAGTTTCGGAGTAGCTCGGAGTAGTTAAGACTTGCGAAA
>CAJQPR010000169.1 GCA_905480255.1 uncultured Woeseiaceae bacterium
TCGCCTGGCCCGGTCGGGCGCCTTCTACGATTTCACCATTCCAGACAACGAACTCGCCGTTGACGATGACGTACAGCACACCTTCCGAATACGTCAGGTCTCCTTCGAAATCGGCAGTATCAATAATGGTGCCGGCATTGAAAATGGTGATGTCGGCGTCACTGCCAATCTGGATCCGGCCTTTGCGCTTCATTTGTGGCGCGATAGCTTCGAGCCGCTCCGCCGGCATTAATGTGACTTTGGCGAGGCCGCCCATCAGGGACAGTATTTCCTGGTCCCGGACGTAACGGCCCAGGAATCTCGAAAACGTGCCCGCACTTCGCGGATGCGCGCCCGGCGCATAGGGCATGCCGTCGGACGCAACCATCACGCGTGGATCAGAAAGTTGGGCCTTGATCCACTCGGGTTTCATCAGGTGGATGATAACCACGCCACCCTCTTCCCGGTATTGGTTAAATGTTTCTTCGGTAAGGCGTTCGCCCGTGTCCTGCCACTGAACGTCGCCATAAGAAATGCGCAGTTTTTCCTGCCAGCCGTCATCGAAGATGGCAGACTCGATGCTCGTCGACGCCGCCGTGTACGGATAGGCTTCGGTCGTGATGTCCGCGCCGCGTTCCTGTGCACCGAGTATCAGGTCCAGGTTGGTCTGGTACTCCCAAAGGCTCGAACTGTTCATATGGACGATGTGCAACGGCGCACCGGTCGCAACGGCATTCGAAACAACTTCCTGCATGCCCGTTACGCCCATCTCTCGTACGTGCGTATAAATTGGCGCTTCCTGTTCCGCGGCAAACTGAAACAAACGAAAGATCTCGTCGTAGGAGACGCCAGGATAGTACTGGTGGGGCATACCAATACCCAGCGCCCCATCCTTTAGTCCGATTTCAAGGCGATGCCAAAGTTGCGGATAGTATTCAGGGTCCAGTTCCTTGTAACGACCGGCCGAAATAACCTCGAAAAACTGATCGATAACTTCGTCGTTGATCTCTCCGGTTTCTCCAATTCTCGCTACGATGCCGTCCACGGTCGCCGTGTGTTCAGGCATCGACCAGGTGCGAAGCGCACCGTGAGAAATGCTGGCGCCGTAATTGATGACGGCATCACCCTGGCGCATCGCAAGAAACATCGGTATGTCCGGCACGCCGGATTCAAGTTCCAACGCTGTCGTTACGCCGTCCATTGCCTGGAATTCATTGGCACGAGCACTTTGCCCGTGCGCGTGAAGATCAATAAATCCCGGCGCAACAACGAGACCTCGCGCATTAATTTCGGTATTGCCCTGTAACGGCCCTTCAGAAATTGCGACGACGGATTGGCCGCGAATTCCGACGTTTCTCACAGCATCCAGCCCGGTCTCCGGATCCATGACCCGACCGTTAGAGATGACAATGTCGTAGGTTTCCTGCGCGAGAGCCGGCACAGCCAGGCAGGTTGCGGTCAGGATTACAAACGCCTGAACAAAACGCATGTATTGAGTATATCGGCGCATTTTTGTTCCCTTTTCTTATTTCCAGCCGCGTGCGAATCACAGAAGCTTCGACGCCGATTATCCGGCATCGCGACCTGACAACACAAATTGTGCTTTTATTGCGTCAACAAGATAACAATCTAACCATGCAAGGAGCCATCCCGATGCCCGGAATCTCGCGCCTTTTGACAGTCGTATTTACATTCGTACTAATGCCGTCACTTGCGTTAGCGGCAACCAGCGAAGCGCTGAGCGAAGTGAGGGGCTTCCTTGAGCAAACCTATTCGCCTGACCGCCCCGGCGCGTCGGTCGTCATCATGGAAAAGGGTGAAATCGTCCACCAACAGGGCTACGGCCTGGCAAACGTCGAACTAGGCGTGCCTATTTCTCCGGACACCATTTTCCGGGTTGGCTCCGTGACCAAGCAATTTACGGCGGCAGCAATCATGTTGTTGCAACAACGCGGAGAGCTGTCCATCAATGACCCGATCGGGAAATACCTGCCTGACTATCCGACGCACGGACATCAGATTACGATCGAACATCTTCTGACTCATACATCCGGAATCATGAGCTACACGAATATTCCCGGCTATATGGACCAGGAAATCCGCAGAGACCTGACGACCGAGGAGTTGATAGAAGTTTTCGAAAACCAGCCCATGGAATTCGCACCGGGCGACAAATGGAACTACAACAATTCGGGTTACGTTCTGCTCGGCGCCATAATTGAGGCGGTATCGGGACAAAGCTACGAAGATTTCATCGCCGAAAACATTGCTGGACCGCTGGATCTTGAAAGTACGCTCTACGGCGGACCAAAGCTCATACCCAATCGCGCTTCGGGTTACGACACTGACGATGATGGCAATATCGTTAATGCTGACTTTCTCAGTATGACCCAACCACACGCGGCAGGATCATTGCTGTCTACAACAGGCGATCTTGTCGACTGGCATAAGGCGCTCACCGGCGGCGAATTCATTCACGACGAGTCGTATGAGTTGATGACAACTCCTGTTGGCCTTAACGACGATGAGTCTTACCCCTACGGTTTCGGCCTTGGCATCAGCGAACTACGAGGCCAGAGACTGATCCATCATGGTGGCGGAATTCATGGCTTTAGCTGTTACTCGCTCTGGCTGCCGGATCAGGACGTCTATGTCGCCGTCCTGACCAATGGCGCAACAGATGGCCCGGGTGCCACGACTGTGGCAAAGATGATTGCGGCAATGACGATTGGCGATCCGTACCCGGACAGAGAAGCAATTGACCTGAGTGACCAGGACCTGCAGGGTCTCGCCGGAAAGTTTGTCGGCGAAAACTTTCCTCCGATTGAGGTCACTGTCGAGGAGAAGAGCATCACGTTCGACATTGGAGGTTTTTCGACCGAAACCGTTTATGCCGAGAGTCGCAACGTACTCTTTATGGATGACTCGCTAAACCATGTCGAAGTTGAGTGGGACGGCGACACGGCGTCCAGATTGCTTTTTCACCTCGACGAGGGCGTTCCGCCGGAGATTCTGCAACGCCAGACCGAATAGCTAGCCACTGCCGAATCTCTGCACGTCCGCAAGGGTCTTGATGAGCACGGAATGTTCGTGCTCACCATGCCCGCTGCGCATGTAGAGTTCAGCCGCCTTGCTGACTGCCTTCAGCAGGCGGTTTTGCTCCGCCAGATGCACTAAAGATGCGGCCTGGGGATCGTCTTTGCCGCTCTGGACGGCTTCTTTCGCCGCACGCATTGTCGAAGTAACCTCAGCATCGCTTATCCGACTACCAGTCTCCACCGGGACGCTTTCTCGTAAGCTGCCGTCGCCTCTTGGGACCTGCATCAATACATGATTGATAAGATCACTTGAGGTCACGATTCCAACCAAAACGTTGTCCGCTTCGACAACTGGCAGCGCGTGAAACCCTCCCTCCGAGAGCTTGGCTGCAACGTCGACAAGATCTGCAAAGACGTCGAGCGTCACCGGCTCCGCTTCCATGATCTGGCTGACGCTGATCGCAGCAAGAGCCTGCGTCCGGTCCCGCAGAACATGCAGTTTCAGGAAGTCCGAGGAAGACAGGATGCCGACAAGAATTCCGTCCGCGACGACCGGCAGGTGGTGAATCCCGTGGGCCTGAAGAAGGTCTTTGGCAGTGACGACGGAGTCTTCCGCTCTGATGGTGACCGGATTCGTCGTCATGATTCTATTGATTGCTATATCTCGCATAGCGACGATATTTGACGCAAACAGCCTGATTGCCTATCCGTGTTTGCCGCAAGATTAGGGCTACGACGTTTCGGATTGCCGGTTCCGAAAGTAGCGGAGAGTTGTTCCGGCCACATATGACAAAAAGGCTGCACCGATACCGGTCACGATCGCCTCGGTTGCCACCGAGCCAAAGTTTCCGGGGTGCATGTAGAAGTCGACAATCGCGGTGGCAATGCCGAGCAGCGCCGAAATCAGCCAACGCTTGTCTGTTTGCG
>CAJQPR010000170.1 GCA_905480255.1 uncultured Woeseiaceae bacterium
ACGACAGCAATCACAACCTGCAGGTCATCTTCAAATCCCTCGAGGGAATGGTTGTCATCATGCGCGTCCTCGGCAAGGACAAAATAATTGATCGCAAGCTGGGTTAGCCGGTGTTGCCGCTCGTCCGGCTCAGGAGGAAGCTCCTCGAGAAGTTTCCAACACAGCCCAGCGATTCGCTTCGCAACATCGTAGTCAACGAACTCTGCGTTCGCTTTGTGGGAGTCGAGTTCCTCAACATACTGTCGTAACTCGTCGGCAAGAACATGTACCGAAACCAGCGCCTCTCCGGCAAGTTGCTCCGCAATGCGGCGGGTATTCGGCTCAAGCTGTGAAAATTGCATATCGATGGTCGTATCACTCCGTCTTTCAACTGCCAAACTGCAGAGATGGATAATAACGCAAACATCCTCTGAAAGAACTGGCAGCGAATTCGATTAAAGCCCGGTATCGCATTAAGATGCATTCAATCCATATGAAAAAAACCGAGGATTGCCATGGCGACCAGGCGAAAATTTCTGATTGGTGCCGCAGCTGCGGGTCTGTCCCCGACCACATTCTTTGGCATTTCCCGAAGCGCGTTGGCTGCGAAAGGGAAGATGTCGCTTTGCATCCACACCAACACCTCAAATACGGCCGGTTATCGTGGCGCCCTGGAAGGCTGGGCGAAGGCTGGCATCAGGAATGTTGAGTTAAACGCCAGGCTGGTAGATGACTTCCTCAAAACAGATACGCTGGACGGCGCGCGCAGGATACTGAACGACAACGAACTCACACCGGTCCACGGCGCGGTATCGGTGGACGGATTGCTTGCGCCAAATCCCAACCATGCCAAATCCATAGACGATCTCAAGCGCCGCCTTGAGATGTTTACATCGCTCGGTTTGAAAAATGCCTATACGACCAGCGGTGGAAGTCAGCAGTTGACTATGGATGACTACAAGATTGTCGCCGACAATATGCGAATCGTTGGCGAGACAGCCAGGGGATTCGACATGCTGATGAACGTGGAGTTCGTACGCTCATCAACCTATATGTCAACGCTGCTCACCGGGCTCAAACTCACGCGCGCAGCGGCTCACCCGAATCTCGGCCTGATGTTCGACTTCTATCACTTCTGGTCCGGCCAAAACAGGCTTGAGGACATGGATGAAATTCGCCCCGGCGAGATCCAGCATGTGCACTTCCAGGATGTACCCGACATACCCCGTGAAATGCTCGACCAAACCAGCCGGATCATCCCTGGTGATGGCGTGTCACCGCTGAATGCGATGCTCAGAAAGCTCGCTGAGAAGGACTATGACGGCCCGCTCTCCGTTGAATTATTCCTGCCGAAGTTTCGGGACGGTGATCCGTTTGAAGTTGCGCGCGAAATTCGACAGAAATGCGAGGTAGTGATGAGCGACGCTGAAGTTCTATGAGTAAACGCGAGTCATCGACCCGCCCTGCCCTCCAGGCTGTCACTTCACTGAATCGGCCACATCCAGCAGCTTCGTGCGTATCCAGTTGTGCACCGGCTCCGAATCTGTTCGCGTGTGCCACGCTGCGATCACGTCAAACCCGGGAACATCGATTGGCGTTTTGATGATTCGCAGATTCTCCGTTTGCCTTGCGAACAATCGCTTCGGCATGAACGCGATGAAATCATCTTCCTGCAACACCTCTGCAAGAACATGAAAACTTGGCACCGATATAGCAACGCGGCGACTGACTCCGAGTTCTTTTAGAACATCATCCGTCGGGCCTGAAAACGATCCATCCGAGGGTGAAACCAGGACATGATCACAGGAAAGGAATTTCTTTAGCGATACCTGCTTTGTCCGAATTGGATGCTGATCCCGAACAACGGCAACGTACTCTTCCCTATAGAGAAACTGCGTGCACAACGTGGAATCAACGAATTCAGGAATAGTTACCGCCATATCGATTTCGCCGCGCATCAACATTGCCGGAAGCTCCGCAATCTCGAGGTTGCGAACACCGACTCTCATATTCGGGGCTTGCTGCCGAAGCAAAGCCAGCATTGGCACGATCAATACCGACTGCATGTAGTCATTGACAGATATGATCGTTGTCGCGTCACTCGTCTCAGGGTCGAACGCATTGGGTTTAACGAGCTCTTCCGCGTCACCCACTAGTTTCAGTATTGCCGGTTCCAGCTCCTCTGCTCTCGGTGTCGGCAACAGCCCTCGCTGTGTGCGTACAAAAAGAGGATCGTCAAAGATCACCCTCAAACGGGCCAGCATGCCGCTTACCGTGGGTTGCGTAACGTGCAGGATCTTCGCCGTGCGAGAAACGTTTCGCTCAGCCAGCAAAACGCTGAAGGCGCGCAGAAGATTCAGGTCCAGATTCCTGATATCGGACATATTTATATTACAAATAGATAATTACGATTAGATTTATATCATTGGCATGCCTAATCTTGCAATCCGACGCTCAAATCAACCGGAGAACAAGATGCAGAACGCTACCAACATTGAAAACGCCCTACCTCAATCCGAGGCCCAAACGACGCTGAACATCGTTCGGGAAAGAGTGGGCTTTGTCCCGAACCTGTTTGCAATGCTCGCAGAACAGCCAGGCGTGGTTGAGGCATTTGTCGCACTTGACACCGCACTCACCAACACAAGCCTTTCGCCCATTGAACGACAGGTGGTTCAGCTGACCACCAGTGTCGAAAATCGCGGTCACTATTGCGTCGCAGGCCACAGCATCTTTGGTCGCTCTATCGGAATGCCGGAACAGGCTATCGAGGCAATTCGATCAGGCGCCAAGGTTGACGATGAGAGACTTTCTGCGCTGCACACTTTCGTCGTCCAGCTGGTTCGGGCCCGGGGCCATGTCCGCCCGAAAGACGTTGAAGCGCTAACCCGAGCCGGCTTCGCGAGAGAGCAGATCCTTGAAATTGTCATGGGCGTCACATTGAAGACATTCAGCAACTACGCCGATTCTGCGATGCGACTGACACTGGATAAGCAATTCGAACCGGCTGCCTGGTCCGGCACTGACGAAGACCACCAGTAAGCAGCATTGATTGCAACGGCACCCGAGGAAAGGAAAATGATCAACAAATACTCCAGGCGCAATTTTGTTACGAGCGCCGCGATGGCAGGACTGTTTGCCACCGGTGCATCGAGGGCGGCTAACTGCGATGAGGGAAAAACCAATTTGAATTCTCAATTCCTGTATCCATCAACGGCAACTCAGTCCCTTCTTGATTTGCTGAAAGTGAGAATCCCGATCATCCAGGCGCCCGCTGGTGGTGTTGTCTCCAGCGCAATGACCGCCGCTGTCTCCAACAGTGGCGGTCTTGGAGGAATTCCACTTGGCTGGTCTTCTCCGGAAGGAGCAGCGGAG
>CAJQPR010000171.1 GCA_905480255.1 uncultured Woeseiaceae bacterium
CTTCAAGCACAATGCACAACAGCAACTGCCAAGCGCCTTAAGCGCTGGGAACACGAAGACGTTCTCGACAAAGCAGCGGCTGAATTGAAGCAGGAGCGAAATGCCATGCGCCAACGCAAGGCGCTGGTGGAGCACCCGTTCGGCACTCTCAAACAGGCGATGGGAGCAACGCACTTCCTGACCAAGCGATTACCAAGTGTGAAGGCCGAAATGAGCCTTCACATACTGGCTTACAACATGAAACGGGCGATCAAGGTGCTTGGTACAGAGAAAATCATCGACGCACTGCAACCGGCGTGAAGACAAAACACTTTTTACCGTATTGCTGTCGGTAGGCTCGTCTTTTTACACAGCCTCGGCCGATTGCAGCCGGTCACGACTTCCCTAAAGCAGACGCTCGAGCGGCCGGTTTCCGGAAAAGCAGCCGCTCGCGTTCAGTGCGAAGAAAGGGTCAGTTGCAGTCATAGTAGCCCAGATCGCCTGGACGGCAGCTTGAAGTCACAGCCAAAAGCGGACGCCTGATTTCAATCAATCGAGCGATTCGTTTTCCACGTTCCAGCAGTTTTCTACGAACTGTGCAAAATCGGGCAGCAGTGCCCGACGGTGCTCGTCCCACAGTAGTCTTTTCGATCGCGCGGTTGTTGATCCCACCGGGTCGCAAATAAACAATTCATACAATGTCCAGTCCTTATCGCTCATTGTTCCACGTTGCCACTGCAGGAAAGCATTCTGATATCGCAACCATTGTGCTCGCAACAGGAAAAAATACTGCGAAGCTTCCAATTCATTCATAGCCTCAGGATCTTCATTGGCTAGCCGCCATATCCGATTTAATTCTGTATCTGACGACAATAACAATAAGTACTCTTGTGATTGGTCTGTAATGCTTTGTAGCGTCGAAGCCTGGACAGCCTCTGTATTCTGATTGAGTTCATAGCCGACGAAGATGAGGCCCATCAGGACTGCGCCCGCGCTGGTGATCTCGATGAGGCCCTTCGACCTTCCACTGCCGAAATCGAACATCTTATTTCCTTGAAATGATCCGTCTTTCGATGGAAAAAGGCTAATTCGTCTAATGTCCGCTTAGGGTCAGTAGCCGTCATCGAAGAATATCAGAAAGCGGTCAGTCGAGAGGCCGGAATGAGCGGGAAACCAGACGTTCCAATGACTGCTTTTGATTACCTCTTGGCTAGCACGGCCTCGATTTCACCGCCGAAACGTTCAAGCTCCGAATCATCCACTTCAATCAGAAATGCCTGCTGCAATACTTCTGAAACCGCTTTTTTCACTGAGTATCTATTGAGTTTCATGGCCCACAAGATATCCTCGGCTTCCACTTCGTAGTCGCTTAGACCGATCGCAGCAGCCTGGTCGTTGGCTACCGGACTCCACCTAGCCAATATCTTGCTAATCTGGGCGACCTTCTCGTCTTCAGTCATGCTGCTTGACTCCAAAATCAGTTTCACGGCGGTTAAACCGGTCAGAGTGCACTAGTCCTTGCTGTACTCTCCACGCAACCACGTTTCTGCCGTGAGCTTCTCGAGTGCGGCGTAATAATCCTCGTTACTCACCGCTGCATCGTTGTTGGATAACGCTCCATATATGTAATTAGCGAGAACGCTGGCGATGGCATGCACAGCATCGTGCCGGTCAAGTTTCTCTTCGACCAATCTGTGTAACACGGATTCGGTTGGTGCCGCCCCTCCGACCGCGACCTGATTCTCAACGACAGCGTGCAGCAGGGCGTGCATATTCTCATCAGGCGGCTCAATACCAGCCTTTTCGTGATAGTCCAGTACTGCCGCTATACGTTCGTCTTCATCGAGCGCCAGCCACCATTGGACATCAAGGTCAAAAAGTGGATTGTATTCCTGCAATGAAACTCGGCTCCTTGGCCAGATCTACTTTCTGCGTGATCATCCATAATACACGCATACGCTAGACGGGAGCGACCGCCCATAGACGGTCGCTCAGCAGGTTCAGACGTCAATCTGTTCCGACCTTTCAAGGGCATCGTCGATCTCAATGCCCAGGTAACGCACGGTACTGTCCAGGTTCGTATGCCCCAGCAGCAACTGTACCGCTCGCAAGTTCTTTGTACGGCGGTAAATCAAAGTTGCCTTGGTTCGCCGCATGGAATGCGTGCCGTAGGCGGTAGGATCCAGGCCAATTGATGAAACCCAAGCTTCGACGATTCGACCGTATTGCCTCAGCGAAAGGTGCGGCGAACTGTGAAGGCGGCTGGGAAACAGAAAATCGCTCTCGTTCAGGCCTCGAGCTTCAATCCATTCGTCTATCGATTTTCGCGTCCGTGCGGTTATCTCGAAGCGCACAGGGCGCTTTGTCTTCTTCTGCCGAATGATGGCTCTGGACTGCACTTCCTTGCCGCTGGCGACGTCTGAGACGCGCAAAGACAGCAAATCGCAGGCTCGAAGTTTGCTGTCAATCCCCAGGTTGAACAGTGCCAGATCCCGCAGGTTGCCGATATTCTGCAGGCGCATGCGAATGGACCAGATTTCCTGCATGGATAGAGGCAACTTCTGCCCCATGAGCTTTCCTTTGTTCCACGGTGCGCTTGGAGCATTGGAGTTGGATCGATGA
>CAJQPR010000172.1 GCA_905480255.1 uncultured Woeseiaceae bacterium
CCAACAATTGCAAATGCCTCTACCGCGAGTCGCTTCCAAGCAATTGATTGCGTTTGTGTCATATAAGAATCATTTGTAGGTGGGCCGTTTTGGGTCAACAGCAGCCTCTGAACCCTATTCTAGCCCAGCGGCTGCTTTCGGCCAATTCCGGACGTCGACGGCGGCCAGTGCTGCGATTTGTTAGGCGGCAACTCCAAAAAGTCCCGGCTGGAATCGAAAAAGAACTTGCGATAACAACACGATTGCCATTAAAAGGACGCTCAACACCTCGTGCAACCGCTTCCGTTTCGACGTAAACAACACAGCCAGTATTGCCATTGTTGAATACTGAACGAACCGATATGGATGAAGCAGTGATACATCAAGAATAACCCAAGTAATCAGGACGGCAGTGGCGCCCACAAGACCAAAAAGACCAAAAAGCCAACGCGTCCTGGAAAAGTAGACTGATTCCCAACTAACCTCAGACGCTTTTGTCTTGGTTAGAGCCACGACCATTAGATAGACCATGCTCGCGTAAGTGATCCAAAGTGAAAAATATCCTAGGTTCCACGCTACATCCCTTAAGTCCCAGAAAGCCCACCAATTCTGTACCAGAATCCAAAACACAAAAAAGACCCACAGGGAGTGGAGCCAATATCGGCGTGACTGAGCCAAGACCTGATCCAGATTAGAAAGTAATTGGATGAGGCCAAGTCCAAGAATGATAGAAATCGCAACCGCGATGTATTCAAAGTGTGTCATGCCGTCTGGCTATTCGTTTTCTCGCAATATTGCAGCATAACGTACCTATTTCTAGCAATAAGCGAATGGCCGCTTCGGGTCAAAGGCAGCCGCTCAAATTAGTCTGGAAATTAGCATCTGAGTGGCTGCTTCTGGGGAAGAGCGGACGTTCGCGGTACCTCCAAACTTGATCAATCACTTTTCGAACGACTGTCGAGATAGTAGCGCACCGCGTTCTGAACATGCCTGAATCGGTCTCCACCAAGACGCTTTCCACCATACCAGCGAGTAACAACGACAATATGGTTTCGAATCCCCTCCCTTTCCAGCATTCTAGCAATCACCATGCCGGCACCTGCTTCACCGTCATCATTCTTGACTGGGCCTGATCTTCCCACGAAAGCCCACGTATTGTGGGTCGCTTTCGCAAACTTCTTCTTGCGGCAGAGGGTCTTAACAAAGATTCTCGCCTCTTTTGGAGAGCTACATGAACCACCTGACACCGAATACTTCGAACCGCGATCCGAAATGATCCCGTCAAATATCTGTATGGAGTCCATAAGTTGACTGGTCATCGGGGCTGCTCTCGGCCAGAAGCGGACGTTGCAGCAACCTACTCACGACCAGCAGATTGCTTCGTCCTCTGAAAAAGATAATACGCGATACTCCCGATAAAACCGCCCGCCAGCGTTGCAACTTCGAGGTACGTTAGAAGTTGCGTACCCCACGCAGGGTTTGTTCCGATCCACGGCAAATCTAGCACCCCGGATTCAGCTTGCTGAAGTATGTGTTGGTATAGCGATGTAAAGTCGTTGCGCAGAAATAGTAGCCGGAGAATCATAACGCCAGACGCGGTGGTGAAGAGCGCTAATACTATCGTCGAAAGTAACCTGGATAGTTTGCTCGCAACGAGATAGCTCATTATGAGAAACCCCGATACAAAACTGATATATCCGAACAGCACCGCGTTGATCTCACCAAGGTATCCGTGGAACGCAGTGATTAGTTCTGCTTCGGTCATAGGCGACATCCCTCCGGCCCAGCAAAAAAAACAGCAATAAACGTGTCGAATACCGCCTCTGTCTTCAATCAATCTCGAATGGCCGCTTTGGGTCAAAAGCAGCCTCTGAAGGCCATTCTAGCTCAGTGGCTGCTTTCGGGGGTATACCAGTCACTCGCCACTCGACGCCACTGGCTGCTTGCGGCCAATAGCGGCCGCTCATCCTCACACAATCTGACACACTACAATCAGTGCCTTGTCGCTAGCATGTTCTAAGTTGCCTGATTGCGCTGAGTATATGTCTACTTCTATTAATTCCGGTTTCGTTATCGTACCGTTAACAACATCGGCTGAAAGTCTTTCGCCGAAACCCATCGATTCGTAGTGCCTTAAGTTAATACCAATCACGCAGAGGGCGCTGGGTGCTGCGAGTCGCCAGAGCTCGTCCAGTACGCCGGGTCCAAGGTGTCCGTGTGTGAAGGTACCCGCGCTGACTAGTCCAGCATACTGGCTATCGCGAATATTCAACGTCTTCGTAAGATCCGCTTGCATCAATTTGCGATAAGCTGGAGTTTCGTCACTTGTTTTCTTTTTGCTGCATTCGGCAAGCATTTGCGGCGAAATGTCTATGCCATCAACAACTTCAATACCACCGTCTCGCAAGCTGACCCCAACGGTGCCGGTGCCACACCCGACATCCAGAACAGCACCGTTTATCAGCGATCGCTCTCGGACCAAAATCTCCGCAACGCGTAGGTGATAGACGTAGCCTTTGCTTGCGACGAAATCCGAATCGTATGTGTCTGCCCAATCCGCATAAAGGCGAACATTGTCGGCTGGTGTCTCGACGGCGTACGCGTCATCGACACTAATCTTCCGTTTTTTGCTCACTTGGACCGTCCAAGAATCGATTGATCGCGCATGCCGGTTTTCGCCCTTTGGTCGGGATACGCTCACTATAGACCATCGTCCGGAAATTGCTCAGGGGCAGTTTAATGTCCGCTTAATCAATAGCGGCCGTTCAGAGCAAAGTAATTTCATCAAAATTACCGTCTGCTTTCGGCCACAAGCAGTCACTCGGAGGCTTGGTTTTCATGTACAGAATTATCTGAATATCGGCGCCGCATCACGCCAAGCAACAACAGAGTCGCCGATAACAGTATAGGTAACGCGAAAACCATGAATGCGGTCCACACAAGCGCCAGTTCTGGCGGACGAAGTCCGGCCGATGACGTGTAATGCGCTCCAAGCAATCCAAGTAGTAAGCTCGCACCAATCGTGGCAATGCCGAACCTGGTCGTAGCTTTTACGCCGGTACCTGACAGTCCGCCGACAACAATCGCAACGTAGAGGAAAAACGCTCCCATAACAGGGTCAGCTAGTGAGTAGGGAATCGAGATCACAACCAGCGTGATAGCAACCCAGCCAATCGCATTCCATATTTTTGTCGGTACTGGACTCATCGCTCTTGAAGTTTGCAGTGACCGCTTTGGGTAAAGCAGTCATTCAGCATCGATCCCGAAGCAATCATTTTTGAACCATCTAATTGTCATGGTTGCAGGTGAACGACAAATTTTTTACCGCCGAATTCAATGACGTCATCCGCCACTATCTGTTTTCGCTTGCGGATCTCTTTGGCCCCATTGACCTTTACCTGACCATCGGCAATCAACCGTTTTGCATCTCCCCCAGTGCTGGCCATCCCTTCAAATTTAAGAATCTTAAAAAGCTCGACCGGCTGTTTTGTCAGAAATATTTCTTTCATAACGGTCACTGCATTGCGAGTTTCTGGGTTGATCTTGACCGGCTGCTTTGGGTCAAAAGCGACCAGTCAATATTTCAGAAATACTACCACCTGAGTGGCTGTTATCGGGGATAAAGCGGCCACTCACCGCTGATCCAATCGACTGTCTGCTTTCGGCCTTGAACTGACGTTCATACGCTGGATCAAGACGGACAGACTGCTACGATTGCGTCAAGACTCGTTTCCGGTGAACCAATAACCCGTGCGATTGACTATCGCAACGAGCGATAGCATCACAGGGACTTCGACCAAAACGCCTACAACAGTTGCCAGTGCCGCGCCTGAATTCAGTCCGAAGAGGGATATAGCCACGGCGACCGCCAACTCGAAAAAATTGGACGCGCCAATCATGCATGCGGGCGCGGCGATGTTGTGGGGGAGTTTCATCGCCTTCGCCGCACTATATGCAATCGCGAAGATCCCATATGTCTGGATCAGCAAAGGAATGGCAATAAGCACAATGGTTTGCGGCTGGCTAATAATTTTTTCGGCTTGAAAACCGAACAGCAATACTACGGTGGCGAGTAAGCCAATCACCGACCAGGGCTTGAGGCTGCGAACGAAGGCATCCACCCGACCATTATCGTCATTGACCTCCAACCGACTGCGCGTGAAAGCGCCTGCTATCAGCGGCAGCACAACATACAAAGCGACAGAGAGCAGCAGCGTCTCCCAGGGAACGGCTATGTCGCTCACTCCCAGGAGCAACGCCGCAAGTGGTGCAAACGCGAACACCATAATGACGTCGTTTACCGAGACTTGAACCAGTGTGTAATTAGGATCGCCCTTGGTGAGCTGGCTCCATACGAATACCATTGCCGTACAAGGGGCAACACCAAGCAAGATCATTCCAGCGATGTACTCGGTTGCTGACTGCGGATCAACCCATCCGGCAAAGATTACTTTGAAAAATAGCCAGCCCAAAGCTGCCATGGTGAATGGTTTGATTAACCAATTCACGATAAGAGTTAACACAAGGGCCTTTGGCTTTCTCCCGACGTCCTTTATCGCGGAAAAGTCAATCTGCACCATCATCGGGTAGATCATGATCCAGATGAGCACAGCCACCACAAGGTTAACGTGTGCGTACTCCAATCCCGCGATGGTTTGGAACACCCCGGGCATTAACTTGCCAAGCAAGACACCTGTGACGATGCAAAGCCCAACCCATATTGAAAGGTAGCGTTCAAAAAACCCCATCAGTCACGTTCTCCACTGAGTTCCAGTAATTTTGCGTAAGAGTGGGCCGACCTGGATGAGCTCCTGTCTCCTACTTGCAGTGAAACAGCCCATAGCTTTTATGCTTGAGGGTTTTCAAACTCGTTCCACAATCTCACTATCAGGTCGTTTGCCGTTGGCAGATCATTCACCATGCTTACGCCCTGCCCCGCATACATTGCCATTTCTTCCGGAGTGCCTTCATGCCCTTGCATAGGTGGCACAGTCTCATATCGTTTTGCCGGCCCGAATATCGGGTGGTCAGCAACCACATCATCCTCCCGCGGTTTGCTTCCTGTATCCGGGCAGCCTTCTGCTTCCCATTCGAGGAAAGTGCTGTTTCTCAGGATCCGATGCGCTGCATTCCAGTCTCTGTTAAAACAAATCGTATAGGCGGTGCTGTCTTCGCCTGCATTGAGCAGGCTGCTCTTGTAAATATCATGCGCATCGCTTTCCTGCGTTGCCATGAACCGGGTGCCAAGAACCGCGCCTGATGCCCCGGCATTTATCACACGCCTGATGTCATGTCCGGTTGAGATGCCACCAGCAGCAACAACCGGAACATCGTGTGCCAACTCAAGCACTTCCAGAAGTGTGGCGCCAAGTGCAGCTGTGGCCTGAACATGACCGCCTGCCTCCAGCCCCTGGCAAATCAGGAAGTCGGGATCGAGTGCCAGCGCTTTCTCAGCATTACGTTTGCTCGAAACCTGAATCCCCAATTTCGCACCCGCTTCACGAACCCTGGCGACAACACCCTTGTTGGGGATGCCCCATGAAAACTGAATAACCGGACAACCTGCTTCCAAAGCCTTGTCCAGGGTCTTTGGTTCAAAATGCAGAACATAGTTAGCGTAGTAATTTCCCTTCGTCGCCTTGTTCATTCTGGAGACGAGCTCAAAGGTCTGCTCGGGAGAATCCCATGTCAAAGAAATCGCTCCCATAGCACCACTGTTGGCTACCGCCACGGCCAAAGCCTCACCTCCCGGCGCAGCCTGAAAAATCGGATACTTTAGTCCGAATCGGGTAAGCAACTGCCGCCTGTTCTCGCTCATAACAACTCCCTCCCTGGTGTGTCCCTCGTCGGCCTGCTGACCGAAAGCAGGAATTGAAACGCCTGAAATGCCTATACCCAATGCGGCGCTTTGACGAATAAAGTGTCTTCTCGAAACATGGTCACCCTCATTTTTACTCATGACTGTTCTCCACCTCCGCCAGGGTTCGTCGGCAAAGAACCGGGCTCGTCGCTTCGCGCGAATGCACTCAGTCGCCCGCCAGTTCCTTAATGATGATGCTCCAGTGATTGAGGGCACCGTAGAATGTTTTTATGGGCACCCGTTCATTGAGGCCGTGCGCGAACATCTCATCGGGGTTCATAAAGATTCCGCTCGCCGCCCATGTCGGAATGCCGGCCTTTCGAAAGTGCATTCCATCGGTACCGCCCGACTCCATGTAGGCGATCATCCTGACATCAGGATAACGTCCATGGACCGCTTCACTGATCGCCGCTCGAACATCTTCACGTAGCTCAGAAATAGGGCTTTCTGTGGGCTTATAGATTTCCTTGAACTCGACCTCATCGTTGCCAACGGCCTGCTTCAGTGCGCTCAGGACCTCCGCCGCAGGAACGCCCGGGAATATTCGACAGTTGACTGTGGCCGTCGCGGACTGAGGCAGAGCGTTTTCGGCATGGCCTGCCTGCAACATCGTGACCACGCAGGTAGTGCGAGTCGTACCGACGTAGGACGATTCGATCGCAAGTCGATCTGATGCCGCTTCGTCCTCGGGATTTTCAGCGAATCGCATCATGGCGGCGCCCAGTTCTCCACCAAGCTGCTGGCCCGTCTCATCGAAGAACTCCAGCGTCATGTCGCTCCAGCGAACTGGAAACTGGTGGTTCTGAATTTTGGTAATCGCCTGCGCCAGATCGTAGATTGCGTTGTCCGGCCGTGGTCGGGAACTATGCCCGCCAGGATTACGGACCGTGAATTCCCAGGTCACATAGGTCTTTTCCGCCGCCTGGATGAGATAAACCAGCGGATCTCCCTTCGCGCTCAGATCGCCGCCTCCGGCATCCGAATTAAGCGCGAATTCTGCTTCGGCAAGATCTGGTCGCTCGTAGGCCAGCATGCGAGTTGTAACCATCCCGCTTTCTTCATCGCCGGAAAAAACCAGGATCAAGTCGCGGTTCGGGACGAAACCCTCTTTCATCAGGCGAATGAACGTGGACGTGAGCTGAGAGACGCCGAATTTGTTATCGATCGTCCCCCTCGCATAGAAATAGGTATCGTCCCTGGTTAGCTCGAAGGGTGGCCTTTCCCAATCTTCCTCTCGCGCTTCAACGACATCCATGTGGCCTAACAACAGAATCGGCGCTTTTCCCGAAGAATCATCACCCCGGTACCGGGCAATCAGGGACGCAGTTTCGCCCGCTGGCACGATTTCTACATCTTCTTTCGGAAATCCCGCAGCGATCAGTTCGCCGGCCAGATAGTTGGCAATCTCCGGAACATTGCCAAGGTTCTTGGAACTCTCCACACCAATGATTCGC
>CAJQPR010000173.1 GCA_905480255.1 uncultured Woeseiaceae bacterium
CTGAGTAAGCGACCGAACCCACGTTTCTTTTTCTGCGCTTCCTGTGCGGCTGCAACTTTTTCCTGCAGGCAGGCGTTCTGAGCGGCCTGCAGAGCTGCGGGGTCTGCAGCGGGCACTGCAGTTGGCGCAGGAGCCTGTGCTGAGGCCGGCACCGGCGCTGCCGCGGGTGCCGCAGCAGGAGCTATCCCGGAGGCGCCGCCTGGCTGGGCAGTCATGAGTGCTCTTGCCAGCTCCGATGAAACCTCACCGGTGACATCAAGGCTATTGTCAGCCTGGAATTTTGAAATTGCGATGGTGGTTTCCAGGGTTTCTTCTCCATCGACCGGGCCTGTTGCATAGCCTAGTCTTGAAAGGTCCTGTTCAACCATCATGGTCAATTCGTCGGCCGTCGCGACTCCGGCCAGAATTAGAATCGCGGTGCCCGCGATTGATGTGTATTTCTGCATGATCTTCCCTTTCGTTTCTGTTCGCCGCCTACCAGCCAACATCTGAAAGCTGGTCCGAATACTGTTCATAAAGTCTGTAGTTGTGAGCAACCGTTTCGTTGATGTCCTTTTGCCTCGATGCAGTAAGCAGCGTTTGTTGCACCCATTGATGTTCAGCCCAGTTGCCTCCGTTCTCTTTCACGACTTCCACAACGGCTGTGCTGAGTCCGCCGACCTCTGTCATCCCACTCATCATGGTGCCAAAGTCTTTGGCGGACAGTTGATCGTCCTCGTCGGCCTTCTCGGCAAGTTGCTCCAGGCGTTTCATCGACTCAGCTTGTTTTTCCGCGACTTCCTGCATGAACGAAGCGTAGGTCCGAACTTGACTATCCGTTAGCCTGCCGTCCGACGGCGGCGTGTAAGTATCTTCCTGTGCCTTCGCCATGATGGCTGCTCGTCGGTTGACATCGCCAAACATCCCTCCTGACGGTTGTTCCGAAGTGTCCGTGCGTGATACCTGTCCAAATGGGGAAGCCGCGTCGGGCCCATAGATTATTGGGCTAATTATGCTTCCTATCACCAACATAGCCACCATGGTCGCGACAAAAGAAACGATGTAGTGGATTGCGCGTTTACCATTCGGTACTTCGAGGTAGATTGGAATGATCTTCCACAGTTGTACCATTGCAAAAACCCCGAGGCCCAGTGAAAGCAGTCCACCGATCCACGGCAGCCAGGAGAGCGCCTGCCCGACATAGCCCGGCACAAAAGCCAGCGTTGTCGCACCAAGGCCAAGCCCAAAACTGCTCTTGCCGCCGAAGACTCCAGCAAATGCGCTGAAAATAAATGCGACAACCCCTGCGCCGATTGCCCCAAAGATTATCGTCCCTATAGTGGACAATAAGGTTGGCTGCAATTGAGGAAACATCGCCGACTCGGCGAAGATCAGGCCCAGCAGATACGAGACGATGGCTGCGGCAACGATCAGCGGCCCCGTCAACAGAAATGCGGTTTTCTTCCAATCTCCGGCTTCCGGCAGGTATCCCTTCCAGGTCGCCTCGGCTGCCATTAGTGCGCCAGTTACAAGCTTAATGGTACGGCTCAAATCAAACATCGTCCTGCTCCCTTAAGTTCGCTTGTCCCGAAGCCATACTATTCGAAGCAATTACCGCGCAAGAAGGTCTCTTGCGAGCCGCCCTTGATCCTCATGGAAAAACGGTTTTCTTCTTTAGTGGCTACGCCTTCAAATTTGTCGAAAAAGCTTTGGCGGCTGTAGGTATCCTTGAAAAAGTTGATGCCGTCCATCTGCGTGATCGTAATACCGTTGACACCGAGCCGGTAACTTCCGTCGGCGGCAAACTTGTACAATTCTCTTTCCTGAGTTCTTTCAGTGCACCAATGACCTGCCAGGTAGTCCGCCGTCAATTCGTCGCTCATCGAGCCCGCCTGGGCCGATTGAAGGACCCCAGCGAGCTGCGGTGATGGTTGACCAGTTACCTCCATGCTATTGGCGGCCTGGAATTGAGAAATTGCAATTGCTGTTTTTTTGTTCATCGTTCCGTCGGTCGTGCCTGTGTCATAGCCGAGAGAGACAAGGCTGACCTGAACCATCTTCGTAAGGCGGATCTCTTCTCGCGGCATAACCGAAACTTCGGCACCACCAGATGGGGCGCTGCCGGAGGGGCAGGGTTGGCCGTTCGCCCCGGCGATCGGTGGGTTAACTGTGATGGAGTCGGTGACTATTTCAACCTGGAAACCACCGCCTGATGACATGTTCCTCATCATCTCAAGTTGCGGACCCATCATCTTTTCCATCATCTGCCGCTGACTGGCCGGCATGCTGGCCATTTGTTTCTCAAGCTCGGCCATCTGCTCCGCAGCTTCCTGCATTTGAGCTTCCTGTTCCGGGTCCAACATCCCGGACATCTTCATGATCTGCTTGTAGGACTCGTACATGTTGCTGTTGGGAACTGTGCGGTAGTCAGCCTGGATGTTTTCAATCGACATCGGCTTTGTTTCACCGTCCACCGTCAGCGTGCCGTCCATCTTCATTCGCAGCGGCACGTATTCTTCTGTGTCGATCCACATGCTCATGGTTTCCATGCGGTACTCGCCGCCATTCATTTGCTCCACCTGCCCGATATCGCCTGCCTGCAGGTGAAATGCGTTTCTTCCGTCGATCGACTCCGTACCGACGAGGCGGGCGTTTTCAACGAATTGAGCCATCTGGTTCGCCCTGTCTGCACCATCAGCGCTCGGGTCCTCGGCATCCTGTTGGCGTTGTGCTTCCGCGGCGCCCCGCAGAAACTCGGCATTTGCCCCCATCATCACGCGCGGATCGAATGTGGCTGTTGGGTCGGATCCGGAGGCGGCCAGGAGACCTCGAGGCAGCCCGGCTTCCTCCAGTCCGTTCTCGATCTCATTCGCAGAGGCGGCTCCGGTCATTTCCGTGGCCTGGGCAAACATTTCCAGTTCTTCAGGCGACATCGTTCTTGGGCCCATACACTGACTGCCGTTATTGCGCGCGGGCAGAAACATGGTCTGCGAGTTCCCGGCGTCGTCCTCGACTTTGACACGGCTGAAATAGGTCTGGTTGCCGTTACCCATAACGGATTGGTTCACGACGTAGACATCCACGCCCTCCCATCTCTCAAGCTGCTTTTCCCGGGCGGTTTCCATGATTGACTGAGCATCCTGTGCAAATGCTGCAGCCGGAATGCTTGCTGCTATGGCGAGCAACGGAATGATGTACGTCTTGCGCATGATGTGAGCTCCCTGCAGCCTTTGTCGACTGGTCTTATTATCGTTGGGCGAAAAGCCCAATCACTCGGCTCTATTTATAGCGCAATTTTCTTATGTATTCTTCCGTAGATATTTTCCTGTTCGGTCAATATATAAAAATGGTGGCCGGGTGCTCGAGTAATTCTTTAACTTGCTGAATCATTGCCGCAGCGTCGTATCCGTCGACGAAGCGATGATCGAAAGATGACGACAGGTTCATCATCAGGCGCACTTCAATCTGTCCGTCGACCACAACAGGTCGCTCGACCGCTTTGTTGACGCCAATAATTGCAACTTCAGGCATGTTGATGACCGGCGTCGAGACGATCCCGCCCAGTCTGCCAAGACTGGTGATTGTTATCGTCGATCCGGAAAGTTCGTTTTTCTTTGCCGTGTTGTTTTTGGCAGCTTCCGAAACGCGTTTGATCTCACTGGACAGGTTGCTAACAGACAGTGACTGGGCATTCCTGACCACCGGAACTTTCAGACCATCCGGCGTCTGCGTCGCAATTCCAAGGTGCACCGCGCCGTGACGAATTAATACGTTTCGGGTTTTGTCATAGGTCGTGTTGCACTGGGGAAAATCTTTCAGCGTCCGCATCAACGCGAGACTGAGGAATGGCAGTAGCGTCAGTCGCCCGGCTTTGTCAGTGATTTTGCTGTTGAGATGTTTTCGCAGAGCTTCCAATTCCGTGATGTCGATTTCCTCGACATAGGCGAAGTGAGGAATTTCCCGATTGGCTTCGGACATTCGCTCAGCAATGATCCGGCGCAATCCGATAACCTTGATTTCTTCGGTCCTGGATGGGGCAGGCGCTGATGGAACAGGTGCCGCACCGGGGCGCTGAGAATGCAGGAACTGATCGAAGTCGCTGCGAAGAATTCTGCCGCCCGCGCCACTTCCCGGGACGGTGGAGAGATCGATGCCTGATTCCCTGGCGCGGCGCCGAATCGCCGGTGATGTGATCACTTTGCCGTTGGCGGTCGCGGCACTACTTGCTTGCTCGACGGCAGGTTCCGATGTCGCTACAGCTTCGACAGGAGTGGTTTTCGGCTCTTTAGAAGGTGCGCTGGCGTCTGTTTCAAACACGACCAGGGGTGCGCCGACCGCGATCATGTCACCGGGTTCGCCTGCCAGCGAAATAACCTTGCCTGACACCGGTGCATTCAATTCAACGGCTGCCTTGTCAGTCATCATCGTTCCAACGATTGCCTCTTCGGCAACCATCTCGCCGACTTTCACGTTCCATTCGCCGATTTCAGATTCAACGGTGCCTTCACCGAGGTCAGGCAATTTGAATATGTACTCGCTCATGCCGCCTCCATCACTTTTCGTATTCCTGCTGCAAGGCGCTTCTGGCCCGGAAAATACTGCCACTCAAATGCATGGGGATAGGGTGTATCCCATCCGGCAACCCGCTCGATAGGCGCTTCCAGGTGATAAAAACACGCTTCCTGAACGGTTGTAACAAGTTCCGCACCAAATCCGGAAAAACGCGTCGCCTCATGCGCGACCAGGCAGCGGCCTGTCTTCTTCACAGACTCAACAAGCGCTGTCGTGTCGAGAGGCGAAAGCGAGCGGACATCTATGATCTCTGCATCAACACCAACGATTTTCGCCGCTGCCTGCGCGACGTGCACCAGCGTGCCATAAGTGATGATCGTCAGTTCACTGCCTTCCTCGACTATCTCTGCCGAGCCGAGTGGGATCGTGTAGTAATCCTTCGGCACGTCACCCTTCGGGTGGGACGTCCATGGTACGGCCGGTTTTTCGGGGTCGCCATCAAACGGTCCATTGTAAATTCGCTTCGGCTCGAAAAAGATAACCGGGTCGTCAGACTCGATAGCGCTGATCAACAGCCCTTTGGCGTCGTAGGGGTTCGATGGTATGACTACCTTGATGCCGCTGATGTGCGTAAATATCGCTTCCGGCGACTGCGAATGGGTTTGTCCGCCGCGAATGCCACCACCGCAGGGCGTACGGATTGTCACCGGCGAAAAGAAGTCGCCGCCACTTCGGTATCGAATCCTGGCCAGTTCGCTGACGACCTGGTCGAAGCCGGGATAAATGTAATCGGCAAACTGAATTTCTGCGACAGGCCTCAGACCATTCAGGCCCATGCCGATGGCCGTGCCGATGATGCCGCCTTCGGCAATTGGCGCATCGATAACGCGGTGTTCGCCGAATTTGCGTTGCAGTCCGTCGGTGCAGCGAAACACGCCGCCGAAGTAGCCGACGTCTTCACCCATGACGACGACGTTCGGATCTTTATCCATGACAACATCGAGGCCGGAGCGAATCGCTTCGATCATGTTCATCTGTGCCATGTCCTAGCTCCCTTCCAGTTCGAGCATCTGGCGACGTTGCTCTTCGAGATGCTCGGGAAGTTCGGCATAGACATCATCGAACATTTCTATCGGATTGAGGAAGGGTCCTTCTGTCATAGTTCCGAACGATCTGGCCTCTTTCCAGGCTTCAGTCACCTTGACGCGATATTCCTCGATTACTTCTTCGTGTCGCTCTTCGGACCAGTGCCCTTCGGTAATGAGGTGTTGTTTCAGTCTTTCCACCGGATCTCCGAGTGGGAAATCGGCCCACTCGTCTTTCGGCCGGTACTTGGTCGGGTCGTCGCTGGTCGAATGTGCACCGCCACGATAGGTCACATGCTCGATGACGGTGGGGCCACCACCGCGGCGTGCGCGATCCGCAGCCCACAAGGTCGCAGAGTAAATGGCAAGAAAATCGTTGCCGTCAACACGGATGCCCGGAATGCCCAGACCAACACCGCGAGCGGCAAACGGCCTGCGTTCACCGCCAGCAAATCCCTGGAAGGTTGAAATCGCCCACTGGTTGTTGACGATATTGAGAATGACAGGTGCCTGGTACACGGCGGCAAAGGTTAACGCGTGATGGAAATCGGCTTCGGCCGTGCTGCCGTCGCCCAGCCACGATGTCGCAATGTGATCTTCACCTTTGATAGCGGACGCCATTGCCCAGCCAACGGCATGCGGGTACTGCGTGCCAAGGTTGCCGGAGATCGAAAATATGTTCGCGTCTTTGTTGTGATAAAGAATTGGAAGCTGGCGCCCTTTACACATGTCGCGCGTATTCGAAAGGCACTGGCACATCATGTCGACAAGTTTTGTGCCTCTGTATAAAAAGAGTCCGGTATTCCGGTACGACGGAAAACACATGTCGCCGGCGCGTAGTGCCATGCCTTGCGCAATTGAAACAGCTTCTTCGCCTTTCGACTCCATGTAGAAACTGATCTGACCCTGCCTCTGAATCTGCCAAAGCCGTTGGTCAAATACACGGTTTAGCAGCATCCACCGCAAGCCAACCTGCAGCTTCTCAGGATCGAGATTCGGGTCCCATTCACCCTGGGCGCGATGCTCATCATCAAGGACGCGAACCAGTCCGCTGCTCAGGTGCTCGATGTCCCGCGTCCTGGCGTCGATCGACGGTTTTTCTACGCTGCCAGCAGGCGCAAGATTCAGGTAACTGAAATCAGGTTTGTCGCCGGGGCGGGCCGATGGGTGGGGTATGTGCAGTCGGGACTTTCTGGCCATGCGAATCCATTCTCTTTTCGTTATTCGGCTTATTCTTCATTGCGCAATATATCCGCAAAAACGGGGCAGGTGGTTGCAATCATCTTTGCTAAGTCATTGTTTAGAGCATAATATATGCACAATTAACCTATGCTTGATCATTAATTATGCAGAAAATTGACATTGATCAGACAGATCGCCGGATTCTGGGCCTTTTGCAGACCAGTCCGGGTATCAAGGCTACCGAGATCGGTGAGCGAATCGGGCTGTCACAATCCGCTTGCTGGCGCAGGATTCAGCGCCTCCGCGACGAGGGTGTCATCAAGGATCAACCGGCTATCCTTGATCGCGAGAAAGTGGGCTTAAGTACGATGGTCTTTGCTCACGTAAAACTAACGTCCCACGGTCGAAGTAACCTGACCGACTTCGCCGAGGCGGTGCGTCAGTATCCGGAAGTGCTCGACTGCTATGTCGTGCTCGGCAACGTGGACTTCCTGCTACGTATCGTGGCCGAGGACATAAAGGACTATGAGCGGTTCATGTACGAGAAGCTGTCGCAGCTTCCCGGGGTTCAGGAAGTGAACTCAAGCATTGCGTTGTCTGAAATCAAACACACGACCGTTCTGCCGATCTGACAGCCTGTTAGTTGCAGGCAGGATAGAAATCTGTCGAACCACCGCCATCGGTGCTGGTGAGCCTGGTCTGCACATCGCCGGTGTCGGTCATGATCGGATAGTAGTTGGACATCTTTTCCATAATTTCGCCAAAGAGGTTTGCACCGAAGGCCTGGCCCATGCCCATGTTTTCCATCATTTGCTTGCTTGCCTGCATCATCTTTCGAGATGCATTGCTGATGGTTCGGCCGCCCTTCACATCATCAATATTTGCCGCCCACAGCGTGTAACCTGAAACCGGGCCAGGCAGGCCACTGACCCTGAAACTTTTGGTGTCGTAGCCATCGATTTTTCTGGTTTGTCCGGTTTCGGCGAGTTGAATCCCGCTCTCTCCACCGCCCATCATGGTGCCCATGTCACCCATCTGACTTTCGAGCATCTTGGCCATCTCCGGATTCTGTGCACGCATTTCTTCCAGGGCCTGTTGCATTTGTGATTGTGCCGCCATCACATCTTCTTTGCTGATGCCGCCAGGCAGTTCTTCGCCGTCAAAACTCATGGACTGGCAGGAGCCACCGCTTGAGGTCAGCATCTTTTGTTCGTTTGCCTGAAAGATGACGAAGTCGCGAAGAGCGCCGCGATTTCCCGAAGCATCAACGCCGTAGATTTCAATGCGCAGGTTGCCGCTGTCGTCGGCGACCATTTCGGTGTACTCGGTAACAACCCCCGCAGCATTCGTGTTGACGGTGGTATGTTTCGCCACATCTGCAATCGCGATCGAGCTTAGTGACAGACTGCAGATACATAGCAGGTAACAGCGAATACTCATGGTGGCTCCCCGTGTCCTCAAGTGCCTGCTCAGAATAATGGCTGCCCCGGATTCAGGCAATCTGTCCGGGATAATTGATGCGATTGAACTAATTCAGAGCTGTCACAGACTCGCGAAAAATGCGGCAAAGAACCGGTTCCTGAGGTGCGCCGGCGCGAGCCTCATCGGCGAATTCCATGATGGCGCCGTCCGGGCCGGTGAACGCAGGCCACTCCGGTAAACCGGGAGAGTTCGGATTTCCGCTCGCCGCAAACTGCGTCCAGTATGAAAGGATCTGATCGGTCAGCTTACGGTCGACATCGGTCGTCGTCATCCAGCCTGGATGTGTACCAAATGTGTAGGGGAGTTCGGCGCCATGATAGGCGCGCACCGCGGCGCCACCGTCGCCCTCGCGAACCCGTGCGAAATAATAGACCCAGGCGTCATCGTAGAGGGCAGCGGTGTACTGCGACGGGCACAGCATGCCGTCTGCCGTCGAGATGCGATCGATCATCTCACGATAATCGGTTTCCGACTGAACGGCAGAAAACGACCGTGGAGAGTCCAGGTAGACGGTCTCCTTGATCGTTTTTCGCACGGTTTCCTCGGTGGCGTCTTCCGGTGCTCCGCCATAACGCTCGTCGCCGTTGCTGCCAATGATGAACGGGATGTCGGCCAGTTGCCCGGCGGTGATCGTGTCCCAGATCGGCGACTGCAGGAGTTGCCCGTCAATCGCCGGCGCATGATAGTAGCGGGGAAAATGTTCCTCGTAACGGGCGAGAAGTTCGTCTGCCGCGATTGACTTCAGTTTCTGCCACGCGCCGTCTCCATCGAAGCCGAAGAGCTTCGTCGTTTCCTCACCACGTTGTCGCTCACCGTCGAGTGTTCTCGTTCGCGGGGGGAGTCCGAAGCCTGCGTTACTCTGCAGGATGGCGCGCTGAAACATTCCTTTCGCTTTCGGTGACGCCATCAGCGCCAGGATGTCCTGGGATCCTGCAGACTCGCCGAACAAAGTAATCTGATCGGGATCGCCACCGAACAGATGAATGTTTTGCTGTATCCACTGAAGCGCGGCTACCTGGTCCCAAAGCCCGAAGTTGGCCTGTGCCTCGTCGTTCTCGATGTCCGGATGTGACAGAAAGCCGAACAGACCCAGTCGATAGGCAATGCTGACGACGACTACGCCTCGCTCTGCCAGCACGTGGCCATGATAGTCGGGTTCATACGCCCAGCCGCTGTTGTTGCTGCCGCCATGCACGTAAACCATGACCGGCAGTTTGGCATTCTCGTCCTGGTTGGTCGTCCACACGTTCAGGTAAAGGCAGTCCTCGCTGATCGCAAGATCTTCGAATTCGTCCCTGGTGCTGCCGAAGATTTCCGCCATGTTCCGGTACCACTCGAGGATTCTCATCGACTGCATGCAGGCCGGCGCAAATTCAGCGACGTCTCGCATTGCGACTTTCGTATGCAGCGGCTGTGGCGCCCGCCAGCGCAGTTCGCCGACCGGCGGCTCGGCGAACGGGATGCCCCTGAATACGGCAACGTCCGCGCCCGCCAGGTACTCGCCAATCAGTTTTTCTCCGTCGACGCTCACCTCCGGACGCCCGGCTCCTGCGTCAGGCGGCTCGGCACAGGCAACCAGCGATGCACAAAGCATCGCCGCAAGAAGTCTGCTCATCATGGATGGTCCTCCCGTAACGACCTGACAAGCGACACGCACATGACCACGCCGACGATGAGGATTGGAGCGGAGACGATCAGTAGTACGACCTGCATCACCTTAAGGCCCCCGATGAACATCAGCATGATGGGCAACAGGCCAAGTGCAAATGCCCAGAATACCCGGTGGCCTCGTGATGGATCGTCGCCCGCAGGCAGGTTTAAGGTAGCGCTGGACGCCAGCGTGTACGACGCCGAATCATACGTCGTGGCCACGAAAATAATTGCCATTGTGCAAAAGACTCCAATGACGATCACGGGCAGCGGCAGCTGGCTCATAGTTGCAACAATGGCCGCGCTTTGGCTTTGGTTATTGATAATTTCAGTGCTCTTGACGATTCCCTCAAGCTCAAGAAACAGCGAATAGTTACCAATGATCATGTAGAAGACCCAGCAACCCAGGGAGCCGAGCACCAGCATGCCGACAATGACCTGGCGTATGGTTCGACCCCTCGAAATCCTTGCGACGAACATTCCCACATACGGCGCAAATGCGATCCACCAGGCCCAATAGAATATGGTCCAGTCCTCTACAAATCCTGAGTCCGAGAACGGGTCGGTCCAGAAACTCATCTGCACGATGTTCTGAAAGAGTACGCCAACGCTGTTGAGACTGGTCTTTA
>CAJQPR010000174.1 GCA_905480255.1 uncultured Woeseiaceae bacterium
GCCACGTTCATGTTCACGCTCAACAAGTCCGACCAGCATACCCGCGCTGTCGCGAATTCCTTCCTCGTCGACAGGACCGTCACGGTCGAGCGTCAGAATGTCGTACCACGCCCGCATTGTCATGCCACCGTTAATCGTGACCGGGCGAACCGGGGCGTGCGGAAAAACAAAACGCAAATCTATCTGCCCCGCAAGCTGCAACTCCGGAACGATCGCTTCGAAATCGTGGCCGTCTGCACCAAGGCCGTGCAACCAGATGACACTGCCTACAGGTTCGCTGCCTGCATCTATTTCTACGGTCTCGAGTAAATCCACTGCAACTTTCTCCCTGTTCCTACGCTGGCAGTGTAAATGATTTCGAATGGGTGCCCTATTCATGACATACTAATTTCAGACAACAATCCCACAAAGAAACAAGCATGAGTCGGCTCTGGGAAAAAGGTCTGCCGCTGGACGAACGTGTCCTGCGTTACACGGCAGGCGAAGATCACAAACTGGACAGCAGGCTGGTCGCATACGATGTGCGGGCCAGCATCGCGCATGCAGAAATGCTCGCCGAGCAGAACCTGCTGAGCATGGATGACTGCAAAGACATCGTCGTTGGGCTCTCGCGCCTGCTTGCCGATTATCATGCCGGTCGATGGGAGATCAGGCTCGAAGACGAGGATGTTCACACTGCGCTCGAAACGAGGCTAACGAAATTAATCGGCGCTGCCGGTGGCCGGGTCCATCTTGGACGCTCACGTAACGACCAGGTATTGACCGCCATCAGGCTATATTTGCGCGACGCCACCGAAGAAGTAGGAAAGTCAGTTGAGGGCCTCGAATGTGCGCTTGCTGAACTTGCGAAGCGTCACGACAAAGTGGATATCCCGGGCACGACGCATATGCAACATGCCATGCCCTCCACCGTCGCTCTCTGGAGCGAGGGGTTTGCCGAGGCATTTGCTGATGCACGGGACGGGCTGGCATCGGCGCTGCGGCGCATTAACAAGAATCCGTTAGGCAGCGCCGCAGGGTATGGAACTCCGGGGCTGAACATAGACCGGGAGTCGACAACCAGGAAACTCGGATTCGCCGAAACGCAAACCCCGGTGACCGCAGTACAGCTATCCCGGGGCAAAGCGGAAGCCGGCCTTTTGTTCGAGCTTTCTCTCCTGATGCAGGACCTGGGCCGCCTCGCCACCGATCTACTGCTCTTCTACACCCAGGAGTATCGCTACATCTCGCTTGCGCCGGAGGTCACGACGGGGTCTTCGATCATGCCGCAGAAAAGGAACCCGGACGTACTGGAGCTGGTGCGCGGCGCGGGCGGGACCGTTCAGGCGTGTCTGCAGGAATGCCTCCTGATAATGGCCAAACTGCCGTCGGGTTTTCAACGTGACCTGCAGCGAATCAAACCGCCTGTTTTCAGGGCAATTGACCTGACAGTAGAAAGCGTTGACATAATGGCCTACCTGGTCACTACGGTCCGGTTCTTGCCGGAAAACATCGAACTTGGGGAAGAGCTCTTCGCGACAGGCCAGGCGTACAATCTGGTAACCACGGAGGGCATTCCGTTTCGCGAGGCCTATCGTCGTATCGCGGAACAGCTTGAATAGCAGCGCCAAAGCACTGCATCACGGTTTTGAGCGACGTTTTTGTATAACATTCCGGACACTGCGATGAATACCGTAACCAAGGTCCAGTGCCATGCATAATTCATTGAAACAAATCATCCTCCTAATCCTGACGTTTGCATTTCTGTCGGCATGTGGCCAGAAAGGACCGCTGTTTTTGCCGGGCGACCCGAGTGAAGTTCGTACAACGATGCCTCAACAGCAACAGTCGCAAACCGAGGAAAATGAAGAAGACGAAGAAGACGAAGAAGACGAAGAAGACGAAGTACCCACAACAAACCAACAATAACCGAGCGCGGTTCTAGCCGTTAAGAAAAGCTGATGAGCGACAGCAAACTCGTCCTTGTGGACGGATCTTCCTATTTGTACCGTGCGTATCACGCACTGCCAAAACTCACGAGTTCGCGCGGGGAACCGACCGGCGCAATTCATGGCGTGCTGAATATGATCAACAAGCTCGCCACCGAAGAGGACACGATTCATTTCGTCGTCGTATTCGACGCGCCGGGAAAAACCTTCCGCGACGAATTGTTTGCGGAATACAAAGCCAACCGGCCACCAATGCCGGACGAGCTTCGCGAGCAGGTTGACCCGCTTCTCGAGGCCATTCCGGCGATGGGATTACCGCTGCTCCGAATCGAAGGCGTCGAGGCCGACGATGTAATCGGCACGCTTTGCCGGCAAGCCGCAGAAGCTGGAATGAAAGTGCTCGTTTCCACCGGCGACAAGGACATGGCGCAACTCGTCGATGACAAGATCACGCTGGTCAACACGATGACCGGTTCAGTGCTCGATCGCGATGGCGTAAAAAAGAAATTCGATGTTTACCCCGAACAAATAATTGACTGGCTCGCGCTCGTCGGAGACGCATCGGACAATATTCCGGGCGTGCCTAAGGTTGGCGCTAAAACCGCTGCGAAATGGCTTAACGAATATAAAAGCGCGGATGAAATCATCGCGCACGCAGAAGACATCAAGGGCAAGGTTGGCGAAAGCCTCCGAGACAACATAGAGCAACTCCGCCTCTCTCAGAAACTTGCAACAATTCAACTGGATGTTGAATTACCTGACCGGCCGAAGAATCTCCAGCGCGGGGCAGCCGATACCGAAACACTCAGAAAACTCTATTCCAGGCTGGAACTCAAACGATTACTGGCGCAACTGGAAGAAGAGTCGGCTGACACGGAGAACACGGTGAAACCGGCTGCCGCAAAAAAAGGAAGCTATCACACGGTTCTTACAAAGGAGGATTTCGACAGTTGGCTTCTGAAAATCAGCAATGCCGACCTCGTCGCAGTCGATACCGAAACCACCAGCGTCAACTATATGAAAGCGGAACTCGTTGGAATTTCGCTGGCTGTTGAGACAGGCGAAGCAGCCTATATTCCAGTCGCACACGACTATCCTGGAGCACCCGACCAACTCAGCCGCGATGACGTTCTGACCGCGATGAAAAACTTCCTCGAGGATCCTGAGAAGAAAAAGGTCGGGCACCACCTCAAGTATGATGCCCACATTTTTGCGCGCTACGGAATCAGCCTGCGCGGGATGGCTTTCGATTCCATGCTGGAGTCCTACGTTCTGAACAGTGTAGCAACGCGGCACGACATGGATTCCGTTGCGAGTTTCTACCTGAATGTCGACACGATTCACTACCAAGATGTTGCGGGCAAGGGAGCCAAACAGCTCACCTTTAATCAGATCGATCTGGAACAGGCGGCACCTTATGCCGCAGAAGACGCGGACATAACGCTACGGCTTCATGAACACCTCTGGCCCGAACTGAACAAGATCAAGCGGCTGAAGTCCGTCTACGAAGATATTGAGCAACCACTGGTACCGGTTCTGCTGGCAATGGAAGAAACCGGCGTGCTTCTCGATCGAGACATGTTGCGTACACAGAGTTCTGAGCTGGCAAAAAAGATGATTGAGCTTGAGAAATCAGCCCATGAATCAGCGGGAGGGCCCTTCAACCTGGGCTCACCGAAACAGCTACAGGAAATTTTGTTCGGTCAACTGGGCCTGCCGGTTGTCCGCAAGACCCCGAAAGGCCAGCCGTCCACAGCCGAAGACGTATTGCAGGAACTGGCAGGTGAATATGACCTGCCGCGCATCATTCTCGAGTATCGCAGCGTCAGCAAATTAAAAAGCACCTACACGGACAAGTTGCCACAACAGGTTTCTGAGGAAACAGGCCGGATACACACGTCCTACCATCAGGCCGTCGCGGCGACTGGGCGACTTTCATCAACAGATCCGAATCTGCAGAACATTCCGATCCGGACGCCCGAGGGCAGAAGAATTCGCCAGGCTTTTATCCCTCCGGAGGGACAGCTGCTGCTCGCGGCCGACTACTCACAGATCGAACTCCGAATCATGGCCCACCTATCGGGTGACGAAGGCTTGCTCCGCGCATTTCAGGACGACCAGGATGTTCACAGTGCGACGGCTGCAGAGGTATTCGGCCTCGCAAGTGGCGACGTTACAGCTGACCATCGCCGCTCAGCCAAGGCAATAAATTTTGGCCTGATGTACGGGATGTCAGCGTTCGGCCTCGGAAAACAGCTCGGTATCGGCCGCGGCCAGGCCCAGGAATACGTCGATCTGTATTTTGATCGCTATCCCGGCGTGAAGAAATTCATGGACGACATTCGCGAGCAGGCACGACAGACCGGATTCGTCGAAACAGAGTTCGGGCGGCGGTTGTATCTTCCCGAAATCAATGACCGGAATGTACAGCGAAGACAATATGCCGAGCGCAGCGCTATCAATGCGCCGATGCAAGGTACTGCCGCCGACATCATCAAGCGTGCCATGGTCACGGTGCAGGACTGGTTGACAAGCAGCAAGGCACCCGCCCGCATGATCATGCAGGTGCATGACGAGCTGGTCTTCGAGGTGGACGAAGATTCTGTCGAATCGGTTCGGGACGAGATCGTCGCAATGATGAATTCAGCGGCCGATCTCTCAGTGCCGTTAAAGGTCGACGCCGGGATTGGCGTCAACTGGGACGAAGCTCACTAAAACGCTTTAAAAATCAGCAAATTATATTGCGCGGGAACTCAGGGCGATAATTTTGTTCCAAACTCTTGAGTGCGTTAGTCACTTGTTCGCTTACCTCCCTAAGCGGACCTGCAACAAGCTCACCCCAAGCCTGTTGCTAATCTCAACCCTGGTTGCCAAAACCAACCGGGGTTTTTTTATTCTCACGGGCCTGTAAGGAATCGCTCCAGTGTATCGCGCGCCTCGTCGGCACCTTGCCGGTTCAGGGCGGAAAACAGCTGCACTGTAGCCGCACCGTCCAGCGCCTTTCTAACCTGCAATAACGCGGTGGCGGCCTTGCCTCGTTTGAGCTTGTCGGCCTTGGTCAGCAGCACGTGCACCGGCAGTGCAACCGAATCTGCAAACGCCAGCATTTGCTGATCAAAATCCGTGAGCTCGCGCCGGATGTCGGCCACCAGGATGAGCCCGGTCAGGCTATCCCTGCTCTCGAAATAGTCCTGCAACAGCTGCCCCCAATGCCTTCGCATGGCATCGGACACCCTGGCAAATCCATATCCTGGAAGGTCAACCAGTCGCTGCTCATCACGCAGGCTGAAAAAATTGACCAGCTGGGTCCGTCCCGGCGTCTTGCTGGTTCTCGCGAACTGGCGCCGATTGACGATCACGTTGATCGCGCTGGATTTTCCCGCGTTGGAACGGCCGGCCACAGCGACCTCTGTTCCCGTATCCGGCAGGAACTGAGAGGGCGCATTAGCGCTCGTTATGAATTTTGCGTCAGGGAACTGCGACATGGGAACTGGGCCCGATGTGTGTATAATTTGGGGCCTGCTACGCCCGCTGGGCCCCGAGTTTGACGGGTCCTGAGGCAGGCAGCAAGGCCATTGGCCGAATCCGCATCAGCTGCCTGCCAGGCACCGGATGCCGGAAATACGGATTGACCTCACATCCGTATTTTGTTTTTTAGCGTTTGTTTAGCGGTGCACTATTGGATACCGCGTCAGAAAGTACGGTTGATTGATATGAAGAACATCATTGCGGCACTGGCATTCCTGATCACCGGCACGGCATTTGCCGACGGCCTGGTCGATGGCGACGCCGAGGCCGGTAAGTCCAAGTCCATTACCTGCTCCGCGTGCCATGGTCAGGACGGTAACAGCGTCAATCCGGTGTGGCCGAGTATTGCCGGCCAACACCCGACCTATCTCGTAGAACAGCTTCAGGCGTTCAAGAGCGGCGCTCGTAACGAGCCACTGATGCTGGGCCAGGTCATGATGCTGAACGATGAGGACATGCGAAATCTTGCTGTCTACTTCGGCGAGATGCCGGCTGCAGCCAAATCGGTTTCCGATCCGGCCATTGTCGATCGTGGCCAGCGCCTTTACCGGGGCGGTGATCGCGAAAACACAACCAGCGCCTGCATTGCCTGCCACGGGCCAACGGGGCGCGGCAATCCGGCAGCATCAGTCCCGTCGATTCGTGGGCAGTATGCGGTCTATGCAGCAGCGCAATTACGTGCGTACGCCAGTGGAGCACGAACTTCTGACGGCCCTACCCGCGTTATGCGCGATATTGCCGCCACATTAAGTGAAGACGATATTCTTGCAGTTTCTTCCTACATGCAGGGATTGCAGTAAACACTTAAACCAAATTCGATTGAACATGTCAGAAAAGACTGTTCACCAAATTTTCTTTCCGGAGAAATCCCGATGAAGCGCTTCAGTTTTCTTGCCTTTGTAATGACTTTTGCACTCGCCGCTTGCGGTGGTGCCGAACAGCCCGCTGCTGAGCAGCCAATTGCCTCGCCAGCGATGGAAGAGGCAGTTGCTGATACTGCTGCACCACCAGTAGAGGCGGAAGCCGAAGACGCGGCGCCTGAAATGGTCGAGGAATCCGCAGCGGAGGAGGAAGACGTTCAGGCGGCGGATCAGCCCATCATTCTTGCGCAAGCAGAAACAGCAGCGGCTTCCCAGGATTGGAAGTTCACGGAAGGCACGCACTACGCTCGACTGGTTCCGGCACAACCGACCGTTGGTGGCTCCGACAAAATCGAGGTCGCCGAAATATTCTGGTACGGCTGCGGCCATTGCTATGACTTCGAGGCATTCATCAACGGCTGGAAGGAAGACAAACCCGCCAACGTTCGCTTCGTGCGCATACCGGCCGTTTGGAACCCGCTCGTCAAACTGCACGCCCAGCTCTACTACACCGAAGAAGTTCTGAACAGCAACGGCAAGATCGCCGACCCGGACGCGTTTCGAGCTGCCGTTTTTGCCGAGTATCACCGGCGTGGCAATCGTCTCGCATCGGTCGATGCAATTCAGGAGTTGTTCGTGAAGCACGGCGTCAGCGAAGCAGACTTTACGAGCACCTGGGGTTCTTTCGAGGTATCCCAGAAATTGCGGGTTGCTCAGGATCTGGGTCGCCGTTACGGCATCTCGGGCGTGCCGGCCGTCGTCGTTAACGGCAAATATCGAAGCGGTGCGGCGGAAGCAGGTGGCTATCCGCGACTGCTCGAGCTGGTTGACGAACTGGTCGTCAAAGAAAGCATTCGCTAACCCGAGTCTTCAGAAACAATTTGCCACTGGTTGTCACTGGTCCGGCGCCAGTACAGGCGTTTGGTCGTGGTCACCGGTCCATCACTGGTTGCGAGAATCTGGGTGAATCGGCTGAGGTACAGATCAGCCACCTCAGGGTCT
>CAJQPR010000175.1 GCA_905480255.1 uncultured Woeseiaceae bacterium
CGGCGACAAACAACGAGAAGTTGTCGAACGCCGCTTCGGATTACATGGCTATCGTCGCCTGACACTGGAGGAGATTGGACGCGAGATTGGAGTGACCAGGGAACGCGTTCGGCAGATCCAGATCGAAGCGCTGCGCAACCTGAAGGCCATGCTGGAAACCCAGGGCGTGGATTCGCGCGCCGTACTCGATTAGTCAATCACCAAGACCGCTGCAACATCCCGGCCTTCGCTGACGAGGATATTGAACGTCCGGCAGGCAGCCGGCGTGTCCATGGTTTCGAAGCCGATGCCTTTTCGGGCGAGAGCAAACATAAGGTCACGCGGCGGGAGAATCGATTGCCAGCCGCAGCCAAGGATAAGAATTTCCGGGTCCTCGGCGATCAACTCGCCAACCTCATCTTCCTGCAGGTTCTCAATGTCGTTCGCATTCCAGCCGAAGCGAATCTCATCCCGAAAAAGAATGACGTTTTCCGTCATGACTTCGTCGCCGATCCTGATCATGCCCTTTTCGACATGACGGACGGTGACGGCTGTTCCTGGCTCGCGAATGAATTTCATCAGGCGATTATCCCTGAGATAAGTAAACTGTCCAATTTTCCGGCCCTGGGGTAACAATGAAAGATGCTCATGCAGTGGTGGTTTTGCCTCCGGGTGCATATGGACATCTTGCAGATAAAAGACAATGCCGCTGGCTTTCACGTGGCTCGGTTAGTTTCGGGCGGCCGAATGAGGAGCTGCTGCTGGCCGTACTGGATGCTATCGATGCGCCGGTTCCCGCGGGCGGGCTGGCCGCATTGAGATTCTGGGGCCAGACCGGCGAGCGGTCGAACGCATGGATTGCTGCAGCGGATCCGGTGCACTTTGAAACCAGGTTGCGCCATCTTGTTGTGCGCGAAATTTTGCCGGGCGAAGTTGGGCTGGACGAGTTGCGTGCGTTATTCGATACATTGCAGCATGAGCTGGCCAACGACGATATTGATTTCGCGAGGTTAGGTTCATACGGTTATCTTCGCGGATGCGATTCAATAGACACGCCGACAGTATCTGCGGCGATCGCCCAAGGACGAGTGCCGGACGAATTTACTCCCGGCGGTCAGTCGGCTGGCGTCTATCACAATCTCCAGGGAGAACTACAGATGTTGCTGCATGAACATCCGGTTAATATGCAGCGATCAGCAGCCGGGATGCCGGCGATCAATTCACTCTGGTTCTGGGGTGGTGGAATTGCGCCTGAAGAAATGGTGCACGAAATACCCATGCTGTTTGCCAATGATCCGCTCTATGCCGGTTATTGGGCGAGTGTTTCTGGCCAGGTCGAACGTTGGGGCGGCGATTTTTCAATCTGCCTGGAACGATCGACGGGTAGCTTTGTAGCGGTTCTTCCGCAAGCTTCTCGCGCAGACAATGCCGTCCTTATTAAAGACTGTGTTGATCAGTTGCTACGACATCTCAAGCGGCGTGAGCTTGACCGCCTTACTTTGTTTTTTCGCGACGGATTGAGAATTGATATGAAACGACGTGACCTCTTGAAATTCTGGCGGGGTGTGTCTCCATTTCTGACGGAGCAAGTAATCAATGGATGATGTTCGCGTCCGGCCGGTTGTTGTCCGGCCTGTTCCGGCCACCGGGAACTCGATTGATGTCCATCCGGTGCTGCAGCGAATTTATGCGGCCCGTGGTATCACGCAGGTCGAAGATCTCGACTATGCACTCCGCGGTCTTTTGCCTGTTGGCTCCTTGACGGGCGTCGATGAGGCTGTTGCGTTGATCGTCGCTAATGCGGAAAAACACATCACAATAATTGGTGACTTTGACGCGGATGGCGCGACCAGCACGGCACTGGTAATTCGTTGCCTGCGGGAATTCGGTATCTCCAATGTCGATTACCTGGTGCCAAACCGTTTCAAATTTGGCTACGGCCTTACGCCGGAAATTGTCAGAGTTGCTGCAGAGCGCTCGCCAGACCTGCTGATCACCGTCGACAACGGTGTATCCAGTATTGAGGGCGTCAAGGAGGCGCACGCCTTCAATATGAAGGTGTTGATTACGGATCATCACCTGCCCGGTAGTGAGTTGCCGGATGCCGATGCGATGGTCAACCCCAATCTGGAGGACAACGACTTCGGGAGTCCGCATCTTGCGGGCGTTGGTGTTGCATTCTATTTAATGGCGGCGCTTGGTCGCGAGCTGGAATCCCGCGGCCAGAAAGGCGCATCGAAGGTTCCGGCAAAATACCTTGATCTTGTCGCATTGGGTACCGTTGCAGACGTGGTTCGGCTCGACCATAACAATCGCATCCTGGTCGGGCAGGGCATCAAGCGTATTCGCGCCGGCCGCGCAGTTCCGGGTATCGCGGCTTTATTCAACCAGGCCAGACGATCTGTCAGTCGTGCCGTAAGCATTGACCTCGGATTTGTCGTTGGGCCGAGGCTCAATGCGGCGGGAAGGCTTGAGGATATGTCTGTCGGAATCGAGTGTCTGCTGACGGACGACCCGACGGTTGCTGCCCGCATCGCATCGATGCTTGACGAAATTAACAAGGAAAGGAAAACGATCGAGTCGAAAATGCGTCAGCAGGCATTCGCCTACGTTGACGCGATGGATTCTACAAATCTGCCGTCTTGTGTTTGTCTCTTTAACAAAGACTGGCATCAGGGCGTTGTTGGCTTAATTGCGTCTCGTGTCCGGGAACGTTGTGATCGGCCGGTTTTTGCATTCGCCCGGGAAGAAGAAGGCGTTTTGAAGGGGTCAGCGAGGTCGGTCCCCGGCGTACACATCCGGGACTTGCTTGAGTCGATATCATCTTCAGCACCCGGTCTTATTCCGCGATTCGGTGGTCACGCGATGGCGGCCGGGTTAAATCTCGGCGAACAGGATTTCGATCGATTTTCGACACTGGCCGCGGCAAAACTGAACGAGATGTATCCTGATGCAGATTTTAGTGGGGCGATACTGACGGATGGCAATCTGCCCGAGTCTGCGTTGAACCTGAAGTTTGCCCAGACCCTTCGTGAGTCCGGTCCCTGGGGCGCGGGTTTTCCAGAGCCTGTTTTTAGCGGCGATTTTTCCATCGATGATCAGCGAACGGTTGGCGAAAGTCATCTGAAAATGCGGGTCCGCCCGGCAGCCGGTGGGAATGCTGTCGATGCCATTGCATTCAACCAGGCCGGACCGGCATACCGGGGCACGGTGCAATTGACGTACCGACTCGACGTCAATGAATTTCGTGGTATTGAATCGCCTCAGTTAATCGTCGAGCAAATCGTTAATATCAGCGGAATGCCGTGATAACATCCCGCGTCTTTTGTTTAACTCGCCGCCATTAATCATGGAAACAAGTCAGATCAGGCAACAGATCACGGATCTCGCGGAACGCACCGGTGCGTTAAGGGGGTATCTTTGACTATGAAGGCAAGGCGGAACGCCTGACAGAAGTCCAGCGCGAACTCGAGCAGCCTGATGTCTGGAATGATCCTGAGCGGGCCCAGTCATTGGGGCAGGAGCGGGCCCAGCTCGAAAATATTGTACTGGTTCTCGATAAACTGAGCACCGGTCTCGCCGATGCCGGAGAGCTCCTCGAGCTCGCCGCAGACGAGGATGATGAGGATACAGCCAATGAACTCGTCAGCGACCTGGGCGCCTACGAGCAGCAAATTGGCGCGCTCGAATTCCGACGTATGTTTTCCGGTGAGCTCGATGCAAATAATGCATTCCTGGATATCCAGTCCGGGGCTGGCGGCACTGAAGCGCAGGACTGGGCAGAAATGATTTTGCGAATGTACCTGCGCTGGTCAGAGACGCATGAATTCAAGGCAGAGATTATCGAGGCTTCAGCCGGTGAAGTCGCCGGCCTGAAAAGTGCAACAGTCCGCATAAGCGGTGAATACGCCTACGGCTGGTTGCGGACGGAAACCGGTGTGCATCGCCTGGTTCGCAAGTCCCCGTTTGATTCAGGTAACCGGAGGCACACTTCCTTCGCATCGGTATTTGTCTCGCCGGAAGTTGATGATGATATCGATATAGAAGTCGACCCGTCAGACCTTCGTATCGACGTCTACCGTGCCAGCGGAGCAGGAGGCCAGCACGTCAACAGAACTGAGTCGGCAGTTCGCATAACGCACCTCCCAACCAATACTGTCGTGCAGTGCCAGAATGATCGATCACAGCACAAGAACAAAGCAACGGCGATGAAACAGCTGAAAGCAAAACTGTATGAGCTGGAGCTGCAAAATCGGCGGGCAAAAGCATCAGAAGTAGAAGATACGAAAGCCGATGTTGGCTGGGGCAGTCAGATCAGGTCGTATGTCCTGGATCAGAGCCGCATCAAAGATTTGCGAACTGGTATCGAAACCGGTAACACTCAGGCAGTACTCGATGGATCGCTGGATAGTTTTATCGAGGCAAGCCTCAAACAGGGACTTTAAGTGAGCGAAGAGAATAAAAAGGACGAAAACACGCTGATCGCCGAGCGTCGGCGGAAGCTTGATGCACTGCGTGAAGACGGTAATCCGTTCCCGAATGATTATCGGCGGAACGCGCTTGCTGAAGAGTTACATCAAAGTTACGGCAAACATGAAGATGAGCATTTGCGTGAGGAGGATGTGCACGCGAGCGTATCCGGGCGCATGATGGTCAAGCGTGTAATGGGTAAGGCAAGTTTCATCAAACTGCAGGACCGTACCGGTCAGATTCAGGTTCGCCTGGAACGTGACCGCTTGCCGGAAGGTGTCTACCAGGCATTCAAAAAATGGGACGTTGGCGATATTCTCGGCGCTTCCGGAAGCCTGTTTAAAACCAAGACCGGTGAGCTGACCGTCATGGCCGACGAGGTTCGGTTGTTGACCAAATCGCTCCGTCCATTACCGGAGAAATTTCACGGTTTGCATGATCAGGAAACGCGCTACCGTCGCCGTTATGTTGACCTGATTATGAACGAGGAGAGCCGGGAGGTTTTCCGCAAGCGTTCGGCAATAATTGCCTACATTCGCGCGTTCCTCGACTCGCAGGACTACCTTGAGGTCGAAACGCCGATGATGCAGACGACGCCCGGCGGCGCTATCGCCCGGCCGTTTTCCACGCACCATAATGCGCTGGACATGGATATGTATCTTCGCGTTGCGCCCGAGCTGAATCTGAAGCGCCTGACTGTCGGCGGTTTCGAGCGCGTCTACGAGATCAACCGCAATTTCAGGAACGAGGGCGTAAGTACGCAGCACAACCCGGAATTTACGATGCTCGAGCTGTATCGTGCCTACGCCGACTATGAAGATCTCATCGTGATGATCGAGGCGTTGGTCAAGGGAATGTCGCAATCTGTCCTGGGTGACACGACGGTGGCGTATCAGGATGAGACTTACGACTTCAGCAAGCCATTCGCGAGAATGACGGTGGAGGAGGTCATCGGGAAGTTCAATCCGGACTTTGAGATGTCGAAAGTCCGGGACTTCGACTATCTCGTCGACTATGCGAAGAAGCTCGGCGTCAAGGTTGAAGACAATTACGGTGCCGGCAAGCTACAGATCGAAATATTCGAGAAGACCGGCGAGGACCAGCTGCGTGAACCGACGTTTGTGACACGCTACCCGACAGAAGTTTCGCCCCTCTCGCGCAAAAACGATGAAGATCCTTTCGTGACGGACCGTTTCGAATTGTTTATCGGCGGCCGTGAGATTGCGAATGGTTTCTCGGAGCTGAATGATCCCGAAGATCAGGAAGAGCGATTTCGCGCACAGGCTGAAAACAAAGCAGCCGGCGACGACGAAGCGCTCGTCTATGATGCGGACTACATTCGTGCACTGGAGTATGGACTTCCGCCAACCGCAGGACTTGGGCTGGGAATCGATCGACTGGTCATGCTGTTCACCAACTCGCCGTCAATCCGCGACGTGTTGCTATTCCCGCATATGCGCCCCGAGGTCTTTGACTAACTGACGCTGCGATAGGCAGCACGATAAGGCGTTAAGCGCCGCGTAGGGATCACAGTTCGTAGGGGAGGCCCCGGGGCGTTACGGTTGCGGCGCCGATTTTCAGGGGCTGTTTGTGCAGTTCAACCGGGGTTACTGCCAGCAATTCGCGCCCAACCACATTCACGACCTCGCCAACGTTGCGGTCTGCTTCGGATAGCTTGTCTCCCACAGCGATGCCGTCCAGGTCAGCCTCGTATCGCATCAGCCGCCTTTTGCTCTGGCCAAGGTGCTCTGTGCGAGCGACGACCTCCTGCCCGGTATAGCAGCCTTTCGAGAAACTGATGGCGCCAAGCTTGTCGAGATTAAGCATATGGGGCGTAAAGGCTTCTGTGTTCGTGTCGTCGATGTTTGGCACACCGGCCCGGATAAGCTTGACCAGATCGGCTTCGTCGTCCTGAATCAGTCCCCCGAAATCGTCAGACACGGTAAATTCAACGTCGGCACGCAGGCGGAACATCGTCAAGCGCTGAACGAGTTTCTCAAGTAATGCCTCCGGAACCAGCAGTGCAATCTCCCGGCCCTGGTCTATCACCCGGAAAATGGCAATGACCCGTCCTTTTGGGTTGCACCAGGCGGCCAGCATTCTGCCTGAGCTTTTGAGCCGGCTGATATCCTGGCTCAATTGGCCCTGCAGAAAAGCGATCCTGTCGGTGCCACTTACTGTGATCAGTCTGTACAACTCGTAACCTACCTCTGGCATACTTCGCGAATGGGCGACGATACCAGTAAAATAGACACGGCAATAAGCGAAACCAGCGATTCCAGAGCTATTCCGGATGGCGAAAATAAAGTGGAGCGGGATTCCGTCGGAATCGTCCGGGAAAAGGAAATTGGTGGTCGGGATGGGCCCGATCCAACTCGCTACGGGGATTGGGAGAAAAATGGCCGGTGCATCGATTTTTAAGCGATCATTCCCGTGGCAGACGAGATAACAAAATAAAAGGCAGGAAATGAATACAGAAGGGCGCCCGCTCTCACCACACCTGACAATCTACCGCTGGCCGATCACGATGACCCTGTCCATTCTGCATAGAATGACAGGAGTTGCCTTGTCGATAGGCCTGATCGCTTTCGTGATCTGGCTTGCGGCCATCGCGTTCGACGCCGTTCCTTACGATTCAGTCAAAGCGTTCATGGACAGCCTCCCGGGTCAGGTGATGCTGTTTGGCTGGTGTCTGTCGTTCTTCTTCCATTTGTCGAACGGTGTGAGACACCTGATCTGGGATACCGGCAGGTTATTTGAGAAAAGTCAGGCGAACGCCTCTTCATGGTTCGTGATTATTGCCACGGTCGTTTTCACCGCGGCTTACTGGTTTATGGTTTAGGCGGGGTATTCGAAATGTCACTAAACTCCCCGTTGTCCCGGGTCCTCGGTTCCGGTTCCGCAAAAGAAGGCACTGATCACTGGTGGATGCAGCGAGTCACCGCTGTCGGGCTCCTGATCCTTGGTCTTTGGTTCCTGATCTCTATCGCGGCCCTCGATAGTTTCGCTCACGACGACATGCATGCATGGGTTCGCGAACCCATCAACGCCTTAATGTTGTTGCTATCCGGCGTGACGATTGCCTGGCATTCTGTGTTGGGAGTGCAGGTGGTCATAGAAGATTACGTGCGCGGACCCGCTCTGAAGGTGGTTTCGATCATTCTCAACAAATTTGTACATCTATTTCTCGGAACTGCGGCAGTGTTTGCAGTACTGAAAGTGGCACTTGGCGCACCCTTATGAGCGATTACGATTTCATTGATCATAGTTACGACGTAGTCGTTGTTGGCGCTGGCGGTGCCGGCCTGCGTGCCACGTTCGGGCTTGCTGAAGCAGGGTTTCGTACGGCGTGCGTTACGAAGGTCTTTCCGACTCGCAGTCATACTGTTGCTGCGCAGGGCGGAATAAGTGCTGCGCTCGGCAATATGGGAGAGGATGACTGGCGCTGGCACATGTACGACACCGTGAAGGGGTCGGACTGGCTGGGAGACCAGGACGCGATCGAATATATGTGCAAAGAGGCACCGGACGCGGTCATTGAACTCGAACACTATGGTGTCCCGTTCTCACGGACGGAAGATGGACGAATTTATCAGCGGCCGTTTGGCGGTATGACCACGCGATTCGGTGAAGGTACGGCACAAAGAACCTGCGCAGCTGCAGACAGAACCGGGCACGCCATGCTGCACACGCTCTACCAGCAGTCGCTAAAGCACGATGCCGAGTTTTACATTGAGTATTTTGCCGTCGATCTGATCATGGAGGATGGCGCTTGTCGCGGGGTGGTTGCGATCGACCTGGCGACAGGAAAGCTACACCGTTTTCGCTCCCACCAGGTCATTTTGGCGACCGGTGGATATGGGCGGGCGTACTTTTCGTGTACCTCCGCGCACACCTGTACCGGAGATGGAAATGCAATGGTATTGCGCGCGGGCCTCCCGTTGCAGGATATGGAGTTTGTGCAGTTTCATCCGACCGGAATTTACGGCGCAGGCTGCCTGATTACAGAAGGCGTGCGCGGCGAGGGTGGCTACCTCACCAACTCGGATGGTGAACGCTTTATGGAGCGTTATGCCCCTAATGCAAAAGATCTTGCGTCCCGCGATGTTGTTAGCCGATCAATGACAGTTGAGATTCGCGAAGGCCGTGGTGTTGGAGAGGCGCAGGACCATATCCACCTGCACCTGGAGCACCTGGGGCCGGAAGTTATCGAGGAGCGCCTGCCGGGTATAGCAGAGTCAGCGCGGATATTTGCAGGTGTCGATGTTACGAAGGAACCCATCCCGGTGTTGCCGACAGTTCACTACAACATGGGTGGCATTCCGACGAACTACAACGGCGAGGCCGTTACGTTGAAGGACGGCGATCCTGAATCGGTTGTCTCGGGCCTGATGGCCGTCGGCGAGGCCGCCTGTGTTTCCGTTCATGGTGCCAATCGCCTGGGTTCAAACTCATTGCTGGACCTCGTTGTATTTGGCAGATCTGCAGCACATCACTGTGCGGCCACAATGAAACCTGGAGCGCGGCACCGTGAATTGGCCGCCGATGCAGGCCAGAACAGCGTGTCGCGTATCGACAAACTGCGAAATGCAGACGGCTCGCGGCCTACGGCTGAAATCAGACTTGAGATGCAGCGCACTATGCAGAATCATGCCGCTGTTTTCCGTACCGGCGAGTCGCTGGGCGAGGGCGTCGATTTGCTGGCACAGACTTACAAGTCTTTCGCGGACGTCGGAGTTTCTGATCGGTCAATGATCTGGAATACGGACTTGATCGAGACGATGGAACTCGAAAACTTGCTGCAGAACGCTAAAGTTTCGATTGAATCGGCAGCCAACCGGCTCGAAAGTCGCGGTGCTCATGCACGCGAGGACTATCCGGATCGCGATGACGAGAACTGGATGAAACATTCCCTGATCTGGCTGGACGATGAGGGTACGGCATCGTTCGATTACAGGCCGGTTCACAGAGAGACAATGACCGACGAAGTTGAAGCGGTGCCACCCAAAGCCCGAGTCTATTAATTAGGAGCCATTTGTGGCTGAGTTCACCCTTCCACCGAATTCGAGAATCAAGAAAGGCAAACACTTCTCCGCAGGGAAAGTGAAAGGCAATGTGCGGCAATTCGTCGTCTATCGATACGATCCGTCCAGTGGTGATAATCCACGCATGGATACGTACGAAATCGACATGGACAGTTGCGGGCCAATGGTCCTCGATGCGCTGATAAAGATTAAAAACGAGATTGACCCTACGCTGACTTTTCGCCGCTCTTGCCGCGAAGGCATTTGCGGGTCGTGTGCCATGAACGTCGACGGCCGCAATACACTGGCGTGTACAGTTCCGTCTGACAGTATTCGCGGCGACGTCAAGATCTACCCTTTACCACACATGGGCATCGTAAAAGACCTGGTACCTGACCTGACAAACTTTTACGCACAGTACGCGTCCATCAAGCCCTGGCTGCAGACCAGGACGCCGGCGCCGCCTGATCGTGAACGCCTGCAAAGCAAGGAAGATCAGGAAAAAATCGACGACCCAGCGGCGTGCATTTTGTGCGCCTGTTGCTCCACAAGTTGCCCCAGTTACTGGTGGAACAGCGATCGCTATCTTGGCCCTGCGGCATTGCTTGCTGCCTACCGCTGGATCGTTGATAGCCGTGATGAAGCAACCGGCGAACGGCTTGACGACCTTGAGGATCCGTTCAGGCTGTATCGCTGTCACACGATCATGAATTGCACCAACACCTGTCCGAAGAACCTTAATCCGGCAAAGGCGATTGCCGAAACCAAGAAAATGCTCGCTGAACGAAGGCATTGAGCGAATCCAGACTTAGGTGGCAATGCAGACGGGGTATGCGTGAACTCGACGTCTTGTTGACGAATTACCTGGAAAATCAATATCCGAGCCTGGACGAAGTGGGAAAAGGTGCATTTCGTCGGGTTTTGGCGCTGTCAGACCCGGACCTCATGAATTATCTCTTGGGTAGAGAAACACCGGCCGATCAGGAGATCGCGTGTGTCGTCACCCGAATTCGAGGCAAAACTCCGACCTGATTACGGCATTCGCCGGATTGTGCTTTTGGCAGGCCTGCTGGCAATGCTGGTCGGCGTCGTCCTTATCTTGCTTCTCAATGTGCCAATTCTCTGGCGGCTTGCTGCTACGGCCGTTTGGATGTTGGACTGCCTGTGGGGGTTTTGGGCATTGATACGGGGCGCCAGGCAAGTTGCCTGGCTGCGGCTCGATTCTAACGGTCGGCTTGATGTCGTTGATGCAGAGGGCTTTAGCCGCCCGGCCCGACTTCTGACCGGCAGCCTGGTGTTGCGGAATGTGGCATGGCTCAGGGTTCGGCTGCCGGATGGCCGCCGTTACGCTGAGCTGTTGATTGCATCAAGAGTTGATGCCGGGGCCTGGCACAGGCTGCGTCTAATCTGGCAGCAATGTCGCGATGCCTTTGGTCAAATGGTCAGGGCTTGATACCATTCGCCGCGTCGTCTAATGCAGGAATCTCTGGTCATGTGTCTGAACGGGTCTGAAACAATGCCTGATCAGGGTCACATTCTGGCCAAAAACCCCATGAACAGAGTCATTTACAGCGAACTTTCCCCTTCTGCTCCGGTCTATGCTGGAGTTGGCGGAGTTGGATGGCTGAACCGCTCTCATTGTGGAGCCCTGATGTATGGCCACTGAGTCCACCGATGCCCAGCTGGTCCGACGGGTCCAGAAGGGCGATAAAGGTGCTTTCGACCTGCTGGTACTCAAATATCAGCACAAAATCGTTAACCTGGTGATGCGTTATGTGCGGGATCCTGACCTGGCTTTGGATATTACCCAGGAAGCTTTTCTCAAGGCCTACCGGGCATTGCCGAGGTTTCGCGGCGACAGTGCGTTTTACACCTGGCTTTACAGGATCGCGGTGAATACAGCGAAGAATCACCTTGCAGCAGTACGAAGACGTCCGATGGATGTTGAGCTTGATTTGCAGGACCCGGAGCAGTACGACCTGCATGCAAAACTAAAGGAGACGGATACGCCAGAGGGCGTCAATCTGAGCCGTGAATTGCATGAGACGGTTGAAAAGGCGATCGAAGCGCTGCCCGAAGACCTGCGTACGGCAATAGTTTTGCGGGAGCTTGATGGAATGAGCTACGAAGAGATCGCACAGACGATGGATTGCCCTGTTGGCACGGTGCGGTCGAGAATTTTCAGGGCCAGGGACGCGATTGGTAAGAAAATTGGCAACCTGATCGACTAGTTAAACAAACGGAGCGCTGGCTCTGTTGAGAATGAATGACGGGCACTTGCCCGGGCGGGGAGTTATGAACGAAGGACTTGAAATGCAAATATCGGCATTCGTCGACGGCGAACTGCCGGACAACGAAGCGGAACTATTGCTGCGACGACTGAGCCAGGACGCTGTCATGCGTCAACAGGTGGCCCGATACCTGGAGATAGGTCGACTTATCCGGCAGGACAAGGACGTGCCGGGCGTTGACAAACTGCGTGGCAGGATTGCTGCCGCGTTGGGCGATGAGCTGGTCGCGGAACCAGAAGAGCAGGAAGCGGTGGGTGGCAGGTTTATGACGCCAGCCAGCGGCATCGCTGTCGCTGCTGCGGTTGCGGTTGTGGCTCTTGTCGGCCTGAGCCAGCTGAGTGGTCCGGTTGATGCGGGCCTTCAGGATGCTGTGGCCATCGATCTTGCGCCGGCCTATACGGAACCGACAGCTGAACAGGTCATGCTCAATTCACCCAGTGAACAGCAGATGGATCTCATGCGGCGACACGGTGACGGTGATATTCTTTACCGGTTGTCTAATTTTGAGGTTAGCAATAACCTCGAGGTCATCGAGCCCGACGGGCATCTGGAGACAGCCGATGACGAGTCCGACCCTTCCGGCGCTGCGGCGTCGGACAATGATGAAAGCCTGATTCAATAGTTTCTCAATAAAGCTGTATATGCTGAAAACGAAGAAAAGAATCCGTTGGACCTTTGCTGCCCTGGTGGTTGGCATTTCGACAAGTGCGATAGCTCAGCAACAGAGCCCGGGTGAATGGCTGGAGCGGATGACGAGTGCAGTCAGTTCCACCAGCTACCATGGCACCGTAATCCGCCGTAAACGCGGTGAATCCGAAGCGCTTAAGGTCGTGCACAAGATCGTTGACGGGATTGTTAATGAGCGGGTCACTTCTCAGGAAGGTAATGGTCTCGAGATAATCCGAATTGGCAATGACGTTCACTGCATCCTGCCTGACAAGCAATCGGTGCTGGTGGAAGGTTGGAACAACCAAAGCACGCTTTTTTCGCCGTTGCCTCAGCCAACCGTTGTTGAGACGTCGCAATATGATCTTTCGCTGATGCGTGAAGGCCGAATTGCGGGTCGTAAAGCTATATTGCTGGCGGTGCGGCCGCACGATTCATATCGCTATGCCCACAGAATATGGCTGGACAAGTCCTCGGGCTTCCCGTTACAGACCGAAGTCCTCGATGTGGATGGCGAGCTGATCGAAGAGGTCAAATTCGCCGACATTACCATCAGCGACAACATTTCCGCAGACGCGCTGGATCCATCAGTGAGCCTTGATGGGTTTACCTGGTACAAAGAACCGTCTCGTTACCAGACCGTTGAAATCGATACGGATTGGGCTTGTGACGATTTACCGGCCGGTTTTCGCGCGATTTCGACCACCACAGAGAAAGCGGCCGCTGACGATGGTTCCGGGGAGCTGACAACGCGCATTGTTTACAGCGATGGTATTGCAAACGTGTCCGTCTTTATCGAGACATCAAACAGTGAAGACAAGCCCGGATGGGCTGTTCTTGGCGCATCAAACTCGTTCAGTGTCGCCGTGGATGGCTACCAGGTAACCGCAGTTGGAGAAGTTCCCGCAATAACCGCTCAACGCATTGCCTCGTCAATGCGCTTGCAGTAGACACGCCAGTTTCATTGGCGCAGAGTGAACTGCGCTAGCAATTACCCTGATATAAATAGTTCATGGAATCCGTAGTCGGCAGAGTTTGTTCGGTTCAGGAGGGCGTTGTCACGGTTATCGTTGATTCGCCCGTTTCCTGTCATCGGTGCGCGAGCGGCAAAGGATGCGGTGCGGGTTTGCTAGCAGCCGGCCAGGAATCGAAGCAGATCGAAATCAGGATTCCGGCAGGCATGGTGCTGCATACCGGCGAGCAAGTCAGGCTTGCGATAGCGTCGGCCGACTTGCTGCGTGCCGCATTTCTGGCCTACGGTCTACCTCTCGTTTCGATGCTCGTATTTATCGGCGCGGCCGCGATATTCGGAAATGCACTGTCCGATCTAACCGGAGCTATTGTGGCGATCGCCGGCCTGGCAGCCGGGATTTTTGCCGGGCGGCGAATCCTGAAACGAGATGCCGCGTGTGATCTGCTGGTACCGAATATTGAAGGACTGGCCGGATCGCCGAATGTGTAGCAAGGAAAGGGCGCAGATTCGGATTTACAGTCGCCCCGGCTGTCACTTGTGCGAGAAATTGGTCGAAGACCTGCTTCCCAGGATTCGGGGCAAGCTTGAACTGGAGGTTGTTGATATTGATACGCGTCCTGATTGGCAGGACGAATATGGCACCCGGATTCCGGTGGTTGAGTTTGCCGGTAAGTTCATCTGTCAGTACTCGTTGGACGAAGACGCTATCGACAGGATCTTGGCAGACATCTCAGCGTCATAGCGTCCATAGAACGTATATACTTCGCCGTTGACTCACCGGGCCCAACCTCAAATGCGAAACATCCGCAACTTCTCGATTATTGCGCATATCGACCATGGCAAGTCGACGCTCGCCGATCGGTTCATTCAGCATTGCGGCGGGTTGCAGGCTCGTGAGATGTCGGAGCAGGTCCTTGATTCAATGGATCTCGAGCGCGAACGTGGCATCACGATCAAGGCACAAAGCGTATCGCTGGTGTACAAAGCTCCGGATGGCGAGGAATACCAGCTGAACTTCATCGATACGCCGGGCCATGTCGATTTTTCATACGAAGTGTCCCGGTCCCTGGCCGCGTGCGAAGGTGCCTTGCTGGTCGTCGACGCTGCGCAGGGTGTTGAGGCGCAAAGCGTTGCTAACTGCATCACGGCGATTGATCAGGGGCTTGAAGTATTGCCGGTGCTGAACAAGATCGACCTGCCGGCTGCGGAACCTGAAAAGGTTATCAACGAGATTGAAGAAATCATTGGCATTGACGCTTCCGAATCTATCAACGTCAGTGCGAAAACGGGTGAGGGTGTTCCCGAATTGCTGGAGCAACTTGTCCAGGTTATTCCACCTCCGGCAGGCGATCCTGACGGACCATTGCAGGCGCTCATAATTGATTCCTGGTTTGACAACTATGTCGGGGTAGTCTCGCTGGTGCGGATCGTTAACGGTCGGCTCCCGAAAGGAAGCAAGATTACGGTGATGTCGAGCGGTCGTTCCCACATTGCGGACCGGGTGGGCTGCTTCACGCCGAAAATGGAGGACCGCAAAGCCCTGTCGACCGGTGAGGTTGGTTTTGTGATCGCCGGAATAAAAGACATTTTCGGTGCGCCGGTTGGCGATACGCTGACTTTGACGAGTCGGCTCTGCGATGAACCGCTGCCGGGATTCAAGCAGGTTCAACCGCGTGTCTTTGCCGGACTGTTCCCGATTAGTTCTGACGACTACGAAAATTTCAGGGAAGCGTTGCAGAAACTCAGGCTTAATGATGCGGCGTTGCACTTCGAACCGGAAACATCAGCCGCACTCGGTTTCGGGTTTCGCTGTGGATTCCTCGGCATGTTGCACATGGAGATTGTTCAGGAACGCCTGGAGCGTGAATACGATCTCAATCTGATCACGACGGCACCGACAGTCATATTCGAGACTGAACTGGTTAATGGTAAGGTCGAATACATTGACAATCCGTCGAAGCTGCCGCCAGTCAACGAACTCGCCGAGCTGCGGGAACCGATCATTACCGCAAGCATTCTGGTGCCCGAGAAGCATGTTGGTGCAGTGATGAAGCTTTGCATCGACAAGCGGGGTGTGCAGAAACACATGCGTTATGTTGGTGGTCAGGTATCCCTGGAGTATGAGCTCCCTTTGGCCGAGGTTGTAATGGATTTCTTTGACCGACTGAAATCGGTCAGCCGCGGATTTGCGTCGTTTGATTATCATTTTGAGCGATTTCAACCGGCACCGCTGGTACGGCTCGATGTATTGATAAACAAGGAGCGCGTTGACGCACTGTCGATTATTGTGCACCGTGAAAATGCTAATACCCGTGGGCGGGACCTGGTGGAAAGAATGCGCAAACTGATCCCGCGACAGATGTTTGATGTTGCGATTCAGGCGGCGGTCGGCGGGCAAGTCATTTCCCGTAGCACGGTTAAAGCATTGCGCAAAAACGTCACCGCTAAATGTTATGGCGGCGACGTTTCACGAAAACGAAAATTGCTGGAAAAACAAAAAGCCGGCAAGAAAAGGATGAAGCAAGTGGGAAATGTAGAAGTACCCCAGGAAGCTTTTTTGGCGATTCTCAAAGTAGATAAATAATAATTAGTAGTCCTGAAGCACCAGCTATGAAACGTGATTAGGCCCCACAACAGCAGAATAAAATACAGGAGCAAACGGCTTAAATAGTCGATTAACCATATGAGTTTTGATTTTTCACTAGTGTTACTGCTTTTTTCTCTGGTTGCCGGTGTTATCTGGTTGCTTGATATTTTCTTATTGAAGAAACCTCGTGACGAAAAAGTCAGGCAGAAGCTGGCCGAAAAAAATATTACTGAAGCAGACTTCCAGGTTTTTCTGAATTACATTCATACCGAAGAGTCAGGTAGTGAGGATAAAGGCCGGGAGGTCGGTACCCAGTTTCCAAATAGAAAAGGGCTGGAAGAAGCTTACGTAATTTATCGCGAACCTGTTGTGGTGGATTATGCGAAGTCCTTTTTTCCGATAATTTTTGCCGTACTGGTTTTACGCTCTTTTCTGTTTGAGCCTTTTCAGATACCAACTGGATCGATGATACCTACGCTTAATGTCGGTGATTTCATCGTTG
>CAJQPR010000176.1 GCA_905480255.1 uncultured Woeseiaceae bacterium
GTCCTCGGGCCAGGGCGTGTCGTCGATGGTCTCGATGACGAAGGTGCCGTCTTCGCGTCGGTAGTTGCGCTGCTTCAGCGGCATCCTGTGCGCGCCGGGGATGAAGTGCATGCAGCCGTTCTCGAGCGTGGCGTCTTCGAGCGCGAACCAGAAACCGGTACAGGATTCCGGCTCGGTATATATGAACGTCGAGTCCTGGTGACAGACCACTTCGCCGCCGATGCGCGGCGGCTTGAAAATGTACATCGACTGGATAATGCCGGGTTTACTGAAGCCAAGACCGCGTGCGATCTCGGCAAGTTCCGGCGAATGGGAGAAATTATCGAACACGGGATCGATGTCATGCATTGCATGACCCATCTTATTCAGCGAAATCTCTTTTGCCTGCCTGAGTTCTCCTGACGCATCAAACGCGCCAGCCTCAAAGAAGAAGCGAATCTTGTCGCCGGACTCGATGAAGTACTGATCATCCAGTTGCTCCTGATCTGTGGTTGAAAAAACGCTTCTCAGATCGGCAGGATTGAACGCCTCTACAAACTCGCTCGCTCTTTGTCTTAACGCCTCGCACGCTTCAACCGGTACAAAGTTTTCAAGAATGATAACGCCGGACGATTCGAACGCATCAAGCATCTCCCCGGTGAGGCATCCGCCGTGAGGCGCCATGAACGTGGGCAGGGATCGTTGAGCACTATCTGTCAATGTTCATTCTCTCGATGCCGGATGATGCAATTGAAACAGACTATCAGAAGTATTTCTATATTTTTCAAATGCTTACTTTACCGTAATTGATTGGGCGAGAGGCCTGCCGGATGCTAAATCGGGATCAGTTCAGGTTAGAATGAGGAGATCAAAGCCGCCTCCCCAGTGAATCATAATGACAGATAAAAGCACCGCATCCGGGCACCTTCAATTCTTTTTTTGCTTCCTTTTGCTTGCGCTTGTTTCCGCCTGTTCCCAATCGGAACCGCCTGCTGAAGCGCCAATGCCAGAGGCGACTGTTGACGAAGATGCAATTGATCTGATCATCGAAGGCGACTATGTCGTGACGATGGACGCGTCCGGAACCGTCGTGCAGGGCGGCGCCGTCGCAATCGACGACGGGCTTATTGTTGCGATAGGACCTGCCGCTGATATCAACGCCGAGTACACCGCGAACGGCCATCTTACCGGCGGAAACCGGATCGTCATGCCCGGACTCATCAACGGTCACTCGCATGCTGCAATGACACTGCTGCGTGGCGTTGCCGACGATCTGGACCTGATGGACTGGCTGCAGAATTACATTTTTCCGGCCGAGGTTGAGTTTGTCGACAACGAGTTCGTGAGAATAGGCACTGAGCTTGCTTGCTGGGAGATGATTCGCGGCGGCACGACGACATTCGTCGACATGTATTACTACCCGGATGTGATTGCCCAGGTTGTCGAGCAGTGCGGTCTGCGCGCCTATATTTCAGCCACGGTCATTGATCAACGCAGTCCTGATGCGGAGAGCGCAGCGGACTCACTGGTTAAGGGACAATTGTTTATCGACGCCTGGAAGAACCGCAGCAGCCGCATCACCCCTATCTGGGGACCGCACGCAAATTACACGCTGAATGCTGAGCAACTCGCAGCGACCCGGGCGGCGGCGATCGCATCCGGGGTTCCAATCAGCATCCATATGTCGGAGTCACCGTTCGAGCTGCAATACTCAAAAGACACCTATGGCATGACCAGCATCGAAATGTTCGAGTCCATTGGCTTTCTCGACGGGCCGACAATCGGCGCCCATGTTGTGTGGCCGACGGAGGCGGAGATAAAGATCCTCGCCGAACGGAAAGTCGGCGTGATTCATAATCCAACATCCAACATGAAGATTGCTTCGGGAATTTCTCCAGTCACCGAAATGCTGAACGCAGGTGTGCTGGTGGGATTAGGCACCGACGGGGCCGCCAGCAATAATGATCTTGATATGTGGGAGGAGATGCGCCTCGCCTCATTCCTGCAAAAGGTCGATACGATGGATCCGAAAGCGCTGTCTGCCAGCACGGTATTGCGTATGGCGACCAGTGGTGGCGCAGAAGCGATCGGCCTCCGCGAAAAGGTGGGCGCGCTCGAAGTCGGTATGCGTGCGGACGTAATCCAGGTCGCGTTCGACGACGTGCACTTCGTGCCAACGTATAACGTAATTTCCCATCTTGTTTATGTCGCCGACGAACAGGATGTAGCATCGGTCACCGTTGATGGCCGGCTGCTCATGCGAGATGGTGAGTTTCTGACCATCGATACGGAGCGAGTGCGACGCGAAGCAACTGCGCTTGCGGCAAGGATTCAGGCAGCGCTGGCTGAACGCAACAGGTAGACCTGATCGGAGAATTACAATTTCTTTTCGCCATTACGTCAAACAGCTCAGTATTTTTGTAGTCACGTCGTCGGTCGTCCTCGGTTTCATCCTGGGTGTCGCCATGTTGTACGTTGGCGAGACCACGATGAACCTGGAACTGGAGCTTGAATTCGGAACATTTGACGGCTTCTGGCTAATTTTTGGATTGCCGATTCTGTCAGTTGTTCTATTCTTAATACTGTCTCCTTTTTCTTACCTCGTCAGCAGGATTTTCTGGTCGAAGGGAAAAACCGATGAGTGAATATGAGCAGTTCCATTTGATCGTGACTCTGCAATTTTGTTATGAGTGTTGAGCCCGACCTTTCCACGCGGCCTCTCCAGCTCACAGTGGAAGCCCGCATGGCGGCTAGTGCGGAAACCATCTATTCCGCGTTTACCGAACGCCTGGACAGCTGGTTTGCGGCTCCGGGAAAATGGCCTTGATGGCGCCAACGGCGTAGCCCGCTACCACGAGGCGTTCGGCTCGATGTAGCCGTGCGTATATAATGGTTGAACTGAAGTACAGAGACAACAATGGCGCAGGATGATCAAAAAATCGACTACATAGAGTTTCCGGCTGCGGACTTCGATGCTGTGCAGGCTTTTTATGAGAAAGCGTTCGATTGGAAATTCACCGACTACGGTCCTGAATACAGGGCGTTCACTGACGGCAAACTGGACGGCGGATTCCGCCAGGCCAGTGTGACGTCAACCACGGCGAACGGCTCCACACTCGTTATTTTGTTCGCGAGCGATCTTGAGGCCACCCGGGACATTGTCGCGAGCAGCGGTGGCTCCATAGTTCAGGACATCTTTTCGTTTCCGGGAGGACGGCGATTTCAGTTCAGCGACCCGCATGGAAACGAACTTGCGGTGTGGTCTGATACCTGATGAGCGAGCTGCACAAAAATCAGACAGGCAAGCGTGACTGGAAAATCTCCGCTACGTTGCTGGGCGTGTGGGGGCTTGCTCTTTTCGTCGTTTCCGGCCGTAGTGACGCAATTCCCCTCTCAATGCTGGTAATCGCGACAGTATTTTTTGTACTGTTGATTCCCGCGATGAACGACATCGTACGAAGCATTGAGAAATCCTTCGCCAGCCACTTCGGCGGTGCGCGGGAAGACGGAAATCAGACAAAGGGATAATTAGACGCATGAAACTTATTTACCTGGCAATCCTGGCGTTAGGTGCATTTGTTGCAATATGGATATTTTTCGTCGTACCTGCAGAACGCCGGCATCATGAACGAAAACTTGAGATTGTCCGCAAGCGAATCGAGAAACGGGAGGCCGCCAGTGACGAGGGCGAGTCCTCGAATGTCAATTATGAACGGCCAGAGGCCTGAATATGAATATACTTTATCCCGTTTTCGCGATGACAGGATTGACGTTTTTCGTGGTCGCGCGCCTCGGCTTCCTGCGCTATCTTGCAGTCAGGCGTGGCGAAGTCGACCCGAGATTTTTTAGCCTGTACCGCGGTTATGACGAGCCGGAAAAACTCGCCCTGTACTCAAGACACGTCGTCAATCATTTTGAAGCGCCCGTGCTCTTTTATGTAATCTGCCTAATTGCCTTCGTTACCGATCAGTCCGGCAACGCCGCTTTTGGACTGGCGTCACTTTACGTCGGGCTTCGATACATTCACAGCTATGTCCACCTGACCAGCAACATCGTCATCGTGAGGTTCCGGGTATTTGTTTTCAGCATGATTACGCTGGCTGCGCTTTGGGCTGTCGTCCTGACCGGCGTAATGCGCCAATAGAGCTTTCTCACAAAATTTTTCCGCCTGAACTATTTTAATTCAATTTTCTGAATGTTATTGCGCTGGTCAATTTCGACCACTAGCATGACGAAATAGCTTCGCCCAATCGCTCGGGCATTCAGGGGACCTCTCTGCGGTATGTCTTACCAGCTGGAAATTGAACGTCACCCAACCTATCTGCACGCAAGGGTAACCGGCCAAAACTCGGCTGACGCCGTCATTCAGTATATGAGCGATATCAAGGCCGAGTGCGAGAAGGAAAGCTGCTTTTGTGTGCTGGTAGAAGAAAAGCTCGAAGGAAAGCGCCTGGACGAAATGGAGGTCTTTTCTCTCATCAGCCAAGGCAGCTCTGATGCGCTGGGTTTCTTTGAGGCACTTGCCTACATTGACGCGCGGCAGGAATTCGAGATCGCGAAGTTTGCCGAATCAGTGGCGGTCAACCGTGGAATTCCTATCGCCATTTTCTCATCGGTTGAAGACGCGAAAAACTGGCTGCGGCACCGTAGTGAGGACTCCGACGAACAGAAGTTTTTCATCGATGGGGACGGTAGCGATACCGATTAAGTCAGGAAGCTTTTTCCGTAGTCCATCGGCTCCAGCCCGAAAAATCCCGCCAGGCTCTGGCCAATATCAGCAAAACTTTCGCGTTTGCCCAGCGAACCTGCATTGACAGAATTGCCGAAGGCCAGCACCGGTATATTTTCTCTCGTGTGGTCAGTCCCTTCCCAGGTTGGGTCACAACCATGGTCGGCGCATATGATAAGGACGTCGTCATCCTGCATGACGTCCATGAGTTCAGGCAATCGTCGATCGAAGTATTCCAGCGCGGCAGCATAACCATCGACGTCCCGCCGATGACCATACAACATGTCGAAGTCGACGAAATTCGTAAATACAATCGACCGGTTGCCCGCGGATTCAAGCGCCCGCAGCGTCGCATCGAACAATGCAGCGTTGCCGTTTGCCTTGATTTTTTGAGTGATGCCCTGGTGAGCATATATGTCAGATATCTTGCCGACGCTGATCACGTCCCCACCGCTTTCAGCAAGTTTATCAAGCAAGGTCGGAGACGGAGGTAATACCGTCAGGTCTCGACGGTTGCCGGTGCGTACGAAGTCATCCTTGCTGCTGCCAATGAAAGGCCGCGCAATGACCCGGCCCACGTTGTATTCATCCACTAACTCTCTCGCGATATCGCAGAGATCATAGAGCCGCTGCAGACCGAAAGATTCCTCGTGGCACGCGATCTGAAAGACGGAGTCGGCCGACGTGTAAACGATCGGCTTGCCACTTGCCATGTGTTCTTCACCGAGTTCCGCGATGATCGTGGTACCTGATGAATGGCAGTTGCCAAGAACGCCGGGCAATTCAGCCCGCTCGATAAGCTTATTCAGCAACTCAGGTGGAAACGTGTTGGTCCGTTCCGGGAAGTAGCCCCAGTCGAAAAGTACGGGTACGCCCGCGATTTCCCAATGGCCGCTTGGCGTGTCCTTGCCGCTCGAAAGCTCAGCCGCGTAACCGTATGCCCCGATGAATTCACTTACCTCAACTGTGCCTGCCGGACGCTCGCCGCTACTTTCTTCGGCAGCTGCCATGAGGCCCAAGCTACTGAGATTGGGGAGATTGAGAGGCTTACCTGCTGCGGCTCTGGCGCTGGCGATGCTGCCCAATGTGTTTGCGCCGACATCACCAAAGCGATCGGCGTCATCGGTTGCACCGATGCCGAACGAATCCATGACAAGAATAATTGCTCTGCCCAATTCTAATATCCCGGGAGGCTGGATAGGCTCAGTGTAGCGAAAAAGAAAGGGGTCGCAAGCGACCCCTTTCAATAGCAATGATTGCGCGACTAACTCAGTGATGCACTTCCTCGGGCACAAACGTACTTTCGCCAAAGAATTCAATACGTGTCAACTCGGTGTAATTACCCTCGATGGCCATCAACCAGATCAGCACGCCGATGAATATTGGTGGTACAAGAATTGCCAGTTTCAGCGCCGGTCGCTCCCAGCCCATGTGCATGAATATCCACACAATGCCGCCGGCTTTCGCGAACATAAACGCCAGGATCAGGAACTGACGTACAATTCCGTCATCCATGAAGTCAGTAGTATATGAAAAGCCACTCAGTACGAACAGACCGACCCACATAATCCAGTATATCTTCAGCGGATGCTGTTGCCCTTCTTCACTTGCCATGTGCTTAAGACTCCCTTACCAAAGATAGAAAAATGCAAAAATGAAGACCCACACGAGGTCGACGAAATGCCAGTACAGACCGGTGATCTCAACGATTTCGTAATTGCCGCCCCGTTTTTCATAAAAACCGTTACGCACCCTGTTCGCGACAACGAGCAAATAAATCACACCTGCCGTCACGTGCATGCCATGGAAGCCGGTGATCATGAAAAAGCTCGAACCGAACTGCGCGGAACCGAACGGATTCTGCCACGGCCTTACGCCTTCCATGATCAGTTTGGTCCACTCGAAGGCCTGCATACCGACGAACGTTGCGCCGAGCACAGCGGTCACAACCATCAACCAAAACGTCGCCTTCCTGTTCTTGCGATAGCCCATGTTCACCGCAAGCGCCATCGTGCCGGACGAGGTTATCAGAACGAACGTCATGATAGCGATGAGCAGCAACGGCACATCCGTTCCGAACAAGCTGAGACCGAACACCTCGCTGGGATTGGGCCACGGATCGGTTGCTGCCATCCGCACGTGCATGTAGCCAACGAGAAAGCAGCTAAAAATGAACGTGTCACTCAGGAGGAAGATCCACATCATGGCCTTGCCCCAGGGAACATGGAACGCTTGCTTGTCGGCAGAATAGTCGGTTACGACTCCCTTTGCTCCGTCGGGCAATCCGTCCATTGTTGCAGCATCTGACATTTGTCGCTTTCCTTCTTAAGTAGATAACAGCATGCCGAACAACACGATCCATACCAGCAACAAAAAGTGCCAGTAAACCGTGCAAAGTTCGATGCTTAACCTGACGCTGTCCGAATCAGCGCCCGTCCATACTTTCATCGTTGATCTCGCCCACACCCATAGACCGCCCAGCATATGCAGGCCGTGGATCGCCGTCAGGAGGTAGAAAAACGCATTTGCCGGATTCAGGTCGAGGTAGTAGCCGGCAGCGTTCAACTGTTGCCAGGCGACCACCTGGCCCACCAGGAACAGGACTGTGAATGCACCCGAAACCGTCAGGCCTGACTTCACCCTGCTATCCAGTCCCTTAACGGCTGCGTTCCTTGTCCAGTGATACGCAACACTGGCAAGAATCAGCATGAAGGTGTTGGTCCACAACAGTGTTGGCTCGGCCAGGGGCCGCCAGTCCGGCTCGTCCATACGAATCGTATAAGCGCTGATAAACAACGCAAATATCGAGGTCGCAACCGCCAGGAATACCGTGAGTGCGACCGCCTTGCTATTGGTATCCATCGAAGAGCCGGAGACTTCATTGTCTGCGGCCTCGGAGATCCAGGGCTGTGTATTAAACGTCTGCCTCAATAACCACGTAATAACCGTGGCCATGATTATTCCGAGAAATATGAGCGTGATATACATTAATGTTCCGTTCCGTGATCCCGGCCGACAGGCACCTCACTTTCCGGCACCGTCTGTGGAGTGAAATCTTCCGCCTGTCCCGGCACGCTATAGTCATAAGCCCAGCGATGAACTTCAGGCAGCGAATGCCCCCAGTTGCCATGCTTGGGTGGCGTATCCGGTGTCTGCCATTCGAGTGACGTCGACTTCCACGGATTTCCGCCGGACTTCTCGCCTTTCTTCAGACTTACGATCATGTTGTAGATGAACAATGTCTGCGTCGCTGCAATGATCAGGGCGGAAATTGTCATGCTCGCATTCAGCGTTATGGCCGAGTCCGGCATGAAATCCGTGTTGCCCATCGCAAAGTATCGACGCGGCACACCCAGGAAACCGATGTAATGCATAGGCAGATACAGGGAGTAAGTTCCGAGGAAAGTCAGCCAGAAATGCCACTTGCCCAACGTCTCGTTGTACATGCGCCCGGTCATCTTCGGATACCAGTGGTATATCGCGCCGAACACAACAAGAACTGGCGAAACGCCCATAACCATATGGAAATGCGCCACAACGAAATAGGTATCAGACAACGGCAGGTCAATCGTAACGTTGCCCAGGAACAGACCCGTAAGACCACCGTGTGTGAAGGTGAAGATAAACCCGATAGCAAACAACATTGGCACACGCAGATGAATGTTGCCCTGCCAGAGGGTCAGCACCCAGTTGTAGACCTTCAGCGCCGTTGGCACCGCGATGATCAGCGTTGTCGTCGCGAAGAAGAAACCGAAGTACGGGTTCATGCCACTGACATACATGTGGTGCGCCCAGACGATGAAGCTCAGGCCGCCGATTGCGATGATGGCCCAGACCATCATGCGATAGCCGAAAATGTTCTTGCGTGCATGGGTCGACAGGAGATCTGAAACCAGGCCAAAAGCCGGCAACGCGACGATGTAAACCTCAGGATGTCCGAAGAACCAGAACAGGTGCTGGAACAATACCGGGCTGCCGCCTACGGTATCGGTAGCCACACCGGCCTGGATCATGGCCGGCATAAAGAAGCTGGTGCCGAGCAATTTATCGAACAACATCATGATGGCGCTAACCAGGAGCGCCGGGAATGCCAGCAGTCCGAGGATAGTAGCCATGAAGATGCCCCATACCGACAGCGGCATGCGCATCAGGGTCATTCCCTTGCAGCGGGCCTGCAGCACGGTAGTGACGTAGTTCAGGCCGCCCATCGTAAATGCCACGATGAATACGCCGAGCGACAGAAGCATCAGTACGATGCCCCAGTCGGTGCCTGGTGTTCCGGGTGATATCGCGTGTGGCGGATACAAGGTCCAGCCGGCACCGGTTGCTCCTCCGGGGACGAAGAAACTTGCGACGAGAATAATAACCGACAGCGCATAGACCCAGACGCTGAGCATATTCATGAATGGGAACACCATGTCCCTTGCACCCAGTTGCAATGGAATCAGGTAGTTGCCAAAACCGCCCAGGAACAAGGCCGTCAGCAGGTAGATCACCATGATCATCCCGTGAATAGTGACGAACTGATAATAATTCTCGGGATTAATAAATGAGAACACATCCGGGAAACCAAGTTGCAAGCGAAAAGCGCTTGAAAGCAACATGCCGACCAGGCCAATCAGTATCGCGATTACGCCGTACTGGATGGCAATGACCTTGTGGTCCTGGCTCCAGACGTACTTGGTAATGAATGTATCCGGATCGTGGTGTTCTGCTTCGTGATCACGATCAGCGATTGAGACGTATGCCATCAATATCCCCTAGATGCTGTCTTGTTTCTAACTTGTAAATCCATGTTCAATTCTCAGGAATTTCCTACAAGGTGCCGATGTAAGCGATCACATCATAGATCTGCTGATCGGTCTGCAGGTTCCTGCCCATGAAGCCCATCTGCTTGCCGTAGAAATCCTGCGGATGTGCTCCGCGGACGCCTGAGCGGAAATTCTTTAGCTGGTTCGCCAGGTACCAGTCGGTCATGCCCGCCATACGCGGTGCATTGATTGCCTGAATGCCCTGTGCATCGCCGCCGTGGCAATACGCGCAGACGTTATAAATCTTCTGTCCAGCCATTACGTCGCCATCTATGGTGGTCGGCGAAGGGTTGTCCGGGAATGTCTGAATATGGGCGATGACGTTCTCAACTGCCTGGTCGTTTGCAAGCGTTGCGGCCATTGGCGCCATTTGCCGTCCGAAGATGTCATCTTCATGCACACCACGACGGCCTGCTTTATAGCTATTCAGCTGACGGCGCAGATACCAGCCTTCCTGTCCTGCGATCTTCGGTGCGTTAAGCGCCTGAAGCCCTTCACCTTGCTGGCCATGACAGGCTGCGCAAACCGCATATTGTGCGGCACCCGCCTGAGCGTTGCCGACAACCTCGTTCTGTGTATCTGCATACGTCGGGTATGAAGCCACCCAGGCATCAAAATCAGCCTGATTATCGACGACAATCGATCCGCGCATGGTGTGGTGTGCAATGCCGCACAATTCTTCGCAGAGCACTTCGAAGCTGCCCAGTTTCGTCGGCGTGAACCAGAGATAGGTTTCCATGCCCGGGACGAGATCCATCTTCACTCGCATCTGGGCAACCGCGAAATCGTGAAGAACGTCCTTTGACCGAAGATTCACTTTCACCGGGACATTGATCGGGAGGTGCACTTCACCGTTCTCGACCAGGACGTCGTCGCGTCCGAGCGGATCCTCGGGATCCATGCCGAACGGGTTCTCGTTATCAATGAGTTCAGCTTTTACGTTACCGAATTGACCGTCCGCACCAGGCAACCTGTAGGTCCAGTGCCATTGCTGGCCAACCGCCTCGATCTCCATGGCATCGTCGGGAACGTTAACGAAATCGCCCCAGACGAAAAGGCCCGGTGTCAGCATTGCTGCAACACCAACTGAGGTCAAAATGGTCAGCCAGGTTTCGAGCTTCTTGTTTTCCGGATCGTAGGTTGCCTTGTTCCCTTCCCTGGCCCGGTACTTGATCACTGCATAGGCCATGAAAAGGTTGACGGCGACGAAAACGAAACCGGTTACCCAAAACGTAATATTGATGGTGTCGTCGATCTGGCTCCAGTTTGACGCCAGTGGCGTAAACGTCCATGGGCTCAAAACGTGGAAGACCAGGCTTCCGACAACCAACAGGATAAGCACAACTGCTATAGGCATACCTATTGCATCCTTATATCTTTGAATTCGCGAATGGTGTTGCGGCTACAAGTGAGCAGCCGGTCTTAAGATCGATCAGCACGCGTTGTTCTTCCGTGTAATTCCTGGTGTGAAACCCCCGCGACAGACCCTTAAGCTTGAGCTGTCATTTTTCTATTTCTTAGCAAACTGATTCGCGGCCAGTGCCGGTTCCCCATAAACCTGACCCTCAGCCTTTCGTGAGGATAGTGGATTCACCAGTTGATTTCCACTAGAGACAGTGAGGCAAAACTATGATAACCGCCCGCCAAGGCATTGATTACCAATGAAATTGACGACGGGCTGTCGGCACGGGCCCCGGGGCGGGGCGGAAGTGGTTCAGAATGTGAAATCGAGGTCTTTTTTAACGCTTTCGCGGGCCTTTTCAATGTCCGACTGGAGCTTGACCAGCTCATCTTCGAGCGGACTGGTGAAATCCGCCGTACGAATATCCAGCATTGGTGCGGTCAGCAGTGGATCCGGGTCCGCCGGTACGGTGACATCGGCGATGGTCTCCGCCGGGACAGGGACCGAATCCGCACGATTCCAGTTAATAAGAACGATGACCATGATGGCTGCCGCCAGTCCGGTCAGACTGCTGGCCCACCACAGGTTGGCCGGCGCGGTCTCCGCTTTTTTGCCGGCAGGTCTTACCTGGCTGGTGCTTTGCAGCGATGCGTGGATGCGGGCACGGAGTTCCGGAGAGGCTTCCGCCAGAATGGCGTCGGCATCACGTTTCAGTCGTTTCTCAAATTCGTCCATAGCTCTGTCTCTGTTCTGCAGCAGTCGTAGTGCCTGCCAGCTCTGTACTCAACTTGCGGCGCCCGCGAAGCAGGGTCACCTTGGTCCATGACGCTGATTTTTCCAGCGCTGAAGAAATTTCCTTGACCGAAAGATCCTCGACATATCTCAGCCACATCGCATCGTAGGAATCATTCGACAGCAGGCGTTTGGCCGCGAGCCACACATTTTCCCGTTCCGAGTGGGCCATGCACTCCTTGAGCGGGTCCGAGTCGTCAACCAGTTCAACATCGGAGTCATGCCACTCGGGCCGCCGCTGTCGGGCCGCATTCCGAATGGCGATGCGGTATATCCAGGTCGAAAATCGCCAGCGCGAATCGTAGCTGGCGAGATAGCGATAAGCATTGATGAAGGTGTCCTGGACCGCATCCTCCGCGTCCGCCCGACTCGACGATCGAGTCAAAAGGAAGCGCAGCAAACGCTCCTGGTAACGCCCGACAATTTCGTCGAATGCGCCTGCAGACCCGTCAAGTGACGCTTCCACCAGCTGTTCATCAGTAAACACGCTCTACCCGCTCTCCCCGTCGGTCAAGCCGCCGGTCAGTCGCCCAGCACAGTGACGACCAGTTCGGGATCGATCACCATGTTGATTGACAGAATATTCTCAAGCACTTCAACTCGTGTGTTACGTATCAGACTCTGGAGTTCCGGTCCAAGTTCAGAGTTAAAGGCCTGCAGTGCAATTAGCCCGTTGACGATACCGCCAATAGCCTCAGCCATTTTCGGATCGGTCGACATCAGCTGGGCTTCGATTGCCAGCTGGCCGGACTCGTCGGCCATCAGAAGTGCGGCCTGTTCTGTGTTGCGTACGATATTGGATTCCCAGTCGTCGCCATCGCCTGCATCGACGATGCCATCCGTGTTTATGCCTGCCTGAACCAACGTCTTGTTCGCGGACAATATGAGGAGCGCGCCATCATGGCTGCCAGTGCCGGCTACTTTTCCTTTGTTATCCAGCAGGCCACGCATTTGCCGATCGGTTCCGGTGACCAGGATCTTGCCGTCGATTGCGAAACTAACGAACACGGCATCTTCCAGGTCTTCGAAAAAATCGCTGCCGTTATCGTCGATTTCTTCTTCGTCGCCAAAAAAGTAATAGGTCTTGCCGTCAAATTCGCGGGGATCGACCGGTCCTTTCGTGGCGGCAAGCGCGAGAAGTTTTTCCTGCGTCGGTTTAGTGACCGGACCACTCACGATAATGATCGTGCCGTCTTCACTGTCCGAAAACGCCGTGACCGAATCTACTTCCTCGCCGATATCGATGCCGATTTCGTCTTTAAGCTCGACAACGACCTCATCCTCGAACCACTGGTAGACAGTAGTGCCGGCATCGCCCGAACGCATTGCCTCAAGATCGGCGTGCAGATACCAGACGGTGTTTTCGGGAAGATCGCCCACCGCAACGCCCGCGCTCGCGCCGAGCGGGATCAGTGCTGTGAGGGCCACGAGGCCCAGGCAAAGTTTGCTCATGTTCTTTCCTCTGAATAAGCGTTGATTTAGCTGCTTATAGGGTGAACGAGCCGGGTTGGTTACATAAACACCAGGTTTTTTTCTGCATCCCGATGAGATCCATCCCAATGGGATCAGGGCTAAGCTCTGACCGCTATTGCTGATAGACAACCTCTCCATCGAGAATCGTCATCAGCACTCGCGTCTGATGTATCTCGTATGGATCAGTTTCAAAGAGGTTTCGGTCCAGCACAACCAGATCGGCCTTCTTTCCCGCTTCGAGCGATCCGATTTCGTCCTCCATGTGCAACTGGTACGCCGCATCGAGGGTGTAGCCGCGAATCAGGGAAGCGATATCCAGCCGTTCCGATTCTCGCGGTTGTACCGGCGCGTCGGGCTCGCCAGGGCTTTGCCGGTTATGCCCGATCTCCATCTGCACCACTGGTGACATGCCGAGCATGCCGGCCCCGCTGGCCGGGAAATCACTGCCCCAGGTCATGCGCACGCCGAGTTCCTTGAGGCCGCCAAAACGCCAGAAGCGATTGAACTGGTCAGCGCTGACAAACTGCTCTCCATATGTGTCGTACGACGCCCACAACGGCGTGCTCTGTGCAATGACATCCAGCTCTTTGAACCGCGGCAGGTCCTGGTCCGTGATCACCTGTATGTGACAGATCGCGTAACGAGTGCTGCTGTCCGGATATTCATTCCTCGCAACTTCGATAGCGTTCAGTGTTTCGTGAATCGCCCTCTCGCCGAGAGCATGCACATGCACATCGATATTCTCGGCGGCAGCACCGACAATCATCTTCGCCATTTCCTCTTCCGTGAAGACTGATTCACCGCTGTTTCCAGGTTCACCCTGGTAGTCCTCGAACATTGCAGCGGTGCGGCCCTCCACGGTGCCGTCCTGC
>CAJQPR010000177.1 GCA_905480255.1 uncultured Woeseiaceae bacterium
TTCCGGAGGGATCATGGCAGACGACACAGTGTCACGAAGAGAATTCATAAAAAAATCAACCGTTGCCGCGTCAACCGTCGTTGCCGGGTCAGCCGCCTCAGTTGGGCACACCCACGAAGCGGACCAGCATGAGCACGAACAATCCGATTTCACGCTGCGTGCGAAGGCGCTGGTTTCCGTGTTGACCAAAAAAAACCTGATTGATCCGGCAACAATGGACGCGGTGATCGATTTTTACGAGAACAAGGTCGGTCCGCACATTGGCGCAAGGGTCGTGGCGAGGAGTTGGGTTGACCCGGAATATCGTGAGCGCCTTCTGGCGGATGCCCGGGCAGTTGCGCGAGAGGACAATCTCACTGGTGTGCAGGGAACCGATCTTGTCGCCGTAGAAAATTCGGCAAAAGTACACAACCTTGTCGTCTGTACGCTTTGCTCCTGCTACCCATGGCCGTTGCTTGGTCTTCCGCCATCCTGGTACAAGGACGCGGCATACCGTGCTCAGTCAGTAATTGACCCTCGAGGCGTGCTGAGGAAATTCGGACTCGAACTGGATGACGATGTCGAGGTCCGGGTCTGGGACAGCACTGCTGAGGTTCGCTACCTGGTAATTCCGGAAAGGCCAGTGGGCACCGACGGAATGTCCGTCGATCAGTTGGCGGAGCTTGTCACCAGGGATTCCATGGTCGGTGCGGAGAAGCTGCAATGAACACGATGCACGACTACGGCGGTATGGATGGTTTCACCCTGCCGGAAAGAGACCAGGGCCCGATTCTGAAAGAAGACTGGGAGAAACAGGTTTGGGGCGTGGCAATTACCGTTTGGGCCAAGGCCATACATGGATATCGCGGTGGTTCGCGGGCGGACATCGAAAGAATCCCGCCGGAACTCTACATCGACATGCCTTATTACGGGAAGTGGTTGTGGGCGGAAGAAAAGTCAATTCTTCTTAGTGGTCTGACAACCGAAGACGAACTGAACAACCCGGATGGCAATGTGAAGATGCCTGAGGGTCCGACCTTCGTCCCTGCAACACCAGCGGACGTAGTCGCTTTTCTTGAAGGTGACGATTCCTCGGAAATACCGGCCACCGTGGAACCCGGCTTTGTTGTCGGCGATGAGGTTGTCGTGAGAAACGAGCATCCGGCAGGCCATACCCGTGTCCCACGCTACCTTCGCGGGCATAGAGGCATCATCCAAAAACATCACGGAGTACATCGATTTCAGGATGATGTGCCTGAGGACGAAGACCCGGGTCAGCAACATTTATATACGGTTGCCTTCACCGGCCCGGAATTATGGGGTCGGCGTGCCAATGTGAAGGACAAGATTCATGCTGAGATCTGGGAGTACCATCTCGAGCCTGCATCATGACGGCGCCACTCAACCAGGACTCGAATCCACTAGCTGATTTGCCGTTGTTACCGCGTGACGACGACGGCCCGGTTTTTGTCGAGCCCTGGCAGGCGCAGGTGTTTGCCGTGGTCGTTGAGCTGATCGATTCAGAAAAAGTAACGCGCGAAGAGTGGGCAGATCGGCTTGGTTTAGAATTAAAGGAAGCGGAGGAGCGAGGCGAGTACGACTCAGCGGCTCGCTACTACGATCACTGGATCGCAGCGCTGGAAAAACTGGTCGTCGACAAAGATCTTGCTGAATGGAAAGACCTGGAAAGTGAAAAAGTTGAAATTCGGGACAATGACCATCATCGACGCGAGCATCAACTTGGCGACGAACACTAGCCCTTTAGAATGATCAATGTGCGTGCATTGAGTAGTGCTGCCGCAATAAGTCCTTTCCGTAGTCATTGCCGTTTGGCGTTCTCACGACGGCATGAATGTGCTGGCGCGTTGGTTTGTCGCCAAGTAATTCCCTGAGGTTTGCGGGACCCTGATGATCGAATTCGATCATCAGGACAGGGCTCAGAACACGATAGTAATAAACGGAGTTATTCTTCGTCTCCCCGATCCAGGCAAACCACGTTGAGTCCAGATGCGTAGCGACTTCTTCCATTTTTACGTCCGCATGTCCGTCGCTCATATTGCCGATGTACAGTCGAATCAGCCCAAGCAAGTTCTCTTTTTGTTTATCCGAAAGATCCCGTCCAGCGATGCCGGCAAAATCAAGGGAGATATTGTCTTTATAGGCCTCGCCCAGGTTATGCCTGCTTTCCTTAACCGTCGAAAGTGTTGCAAGCTCCTGCTGGATTTTGCTGAGACTCTTCATGAACGCGAGCCCTTTGTCTTGCTCTTCCTGCAATATTGCAACGCCCTTAAATTTTCCGCTTTTAGCTATGACCGGTTCAGATCCGAAAAACGCCGGCGACATAACAACCTGATCGCCTAACACGAAGTAGTTGATGATGAGGTGATGGCCATCGAGCTGCCATCCCCACGGCTCGGTAGACGATGGTTCACCCATTATGCTGATCGAATAGAGCCATTCGCCAAACTCAATGAAATTGTCTCCATCGAGTTCTCCGAGCGTGTGATTAAGGCGCATGATGTCCCGGGAGAGCTGCATGCCTTTTGCACTGAGCGATGCGCGTAGCAAATTCAGCGCCGATTCGCGCTGTGCCTCAGTCAGATCGTCAAGGCGAACACCCTGGCTTTGATAAAAGTGTTGGTTCATCCATTTACGCCACTCCGAGTCGTCAGCAGCAAACAATGTTTTTGCTCGTTGCTCTCCCGTAAGTGAGGTCAGGAACGCGTCGGCCGCGATGCGCACAGGGGCTGTCGATACGCCGGTAGATTTAATCGGAAAAAGGTCCGGCTGCAGTCCGGCGCCAATCATGATCCCGCGAAATGGTTCTGCCGTTCCTTTTTCCTCGGCGCGAAGCGACATTTGCCTGAAACGCTCGAGAACGTCGGTTTCCTGTGCGATGACGACTGCAGTCGTAAGAAGTATCAGGAAGCTGATGATGATCTTGGCGATGCTGGAATCGGACATGTCGTTCCCCTGACTGATGTACGCATCATGCCATACCCGACAAGCCAGAATTTCCTGAGGGGCCAATGTGAGCGATGAAACCAGGAAAACGAGGGCTGGTCTATGCTGCTATTATTGGTCGGGACGGGAGAATAATAATGAACAGACGTCATTTCCTGACAAGTGCGATGAGTGCCGGTGTGGCATTGGGCGCTTCGACGCAACTGGTCGGCGCGCAGTCCTCGGTTATACGAAGCGGTAGTCCGAAACGCCTTCTCATATTAGGTGGAACCGGCTTTATAGGGCCGCCGATGGTTCAGTACGCTGTCGATCGTGGTCATGAAGTGACCATTTTCACTCGTGGCAGGAGCAAGCTCGATATTCCCGGTGTTGAGCACCTTGTTGGCGATCGAGCGGACGATCTTGAGGCATTGAAAGGTCGCACCTGGGACACCGTGCTGGACAACAATGCCCGGGACTATCGATGGGTGCAACTCACCACGCAGTTATTAAAGGACAACGTCGAGCACTATATGTTTGTGTCGACGATCTCTGCATACGCTGGCGAGGCGACCGGATACGAGTTTGTCGATAAGCCATATTCGGGACCGCAGATCAAAGTCGGTAGCCCGCTTGCCCAGCCCCCCAGCAATTTCCAACCAGGCGAGGAGCTTCCCTACGGACCTACGAAGGCACTGTCGGAACAGATTATCGAAGCAGCGTTTCCCGGCAGGGCGACAGTAGTTCGACCCGGATTTATTGTTGGCCCGGGTGATCCAACAGACCGCTTCACCTACTGGCCGGTTCGCATTGACCAGGGTGGTGAAGTTCTCGCGCCGGGCGATGGTAGTGATCCCGTGCAGATTATTGACGTTCGAGATCTAACGGAGTGGATCGTCCGGCTTGTCGAGGACGAGATTTACGGCATTTTTAATGGTGTCGGAATCGGTTCGCCGCTGTCGATGGCTGAGATGGTTCACGGCATTCGCGCTGCTACTTCCAGCGAGGTCGAATTCACATGGGTGCCGACTTCCTTCCTGATGCAGCACGATGTTCAGTCCTATTCGGACCTGCCAATCTGGATACCGGGTGATCCTCTTTCATCTGTCGACAACAGCCTCGCAATGGAATCCGGCTTAACATTCCGGCCGCTTGCCGTCACGGCCGCAGACACGCTTGCATGGCATCGAACCCGCCCGGCTGAAGCACAGGCTGAGCTCAAATTTGGACTGAAACCGGATCGGGAAAAGGAGGTCCTGGCAGCCTGGCACGAGAGTATGAGGAAGAGCTAGTTCAAGAACATAAA
>CAJQPR010000178.1 GCA_905480255.1 uncultured Woeseiaceae bacterium
TTGTTGATCGTGCCATCGATACCGATCGCCATCTGGTTCTCGGTCCTCTACTACCACTTCGATAACGGTGTGGCGATTGACGGCTTGCGACGAATCGCGATGATCATCGTCGGCATAATATTCGTCGTTAATTCCCTCGACTCGCTAATCCGGCTGTACACGCAGAACCTCGGCCTGACTGTTGATCGCCTGGGCATCGGCCGCTACATCGCACTCAACTGGCTGGCGCTTTTCAGCCTGGTTCTGCTTTACCAGTTCACGCCACTCGAGATTGAATGGGTCGGCCTCATCGTAATCGGACTTTACGCGGCAGTGTATGCACTCGTGTTCAAAAGGCGAGCCGAGCTTGCCACACACTAGATTCCGATGAAGTTACTCTGGCGAGTCCGGGACCCGGACACATCGTGAACAACGCCGTATCGTGCCGGCATAGCGCCTTGATCAATCGGTGCTGAGTTCAGTCAGGGCCTGGTAGGTAGCGATTTTCATGTTATAGCGTGTCTCATCGCTCCACGGTGAACCCAGGAACTGGGTCATCAGGATGGCGACCAGGTCTTCTTCAGGATCGATCCAGAACTTGGTGTTTGCCGCGCCACCCCAGGAGTATTCACCTTTTGATGAGATGACCTGGCTCTGACCCGGATCCGTGATAACACCAAAGCCGAGACCGAAGGACTGGCCCGGGTAGAGATGTGATCCCGGGTATTCGCCTACCCCCTCATTCCTGACTTCATCAGTCAGATGATTGAGCGTCATGTACTGGACTGTTTTCGGACCCAGTATCCGCGTTCCTTCACGGGAACCGCCGTTACGCAGCATCTCGCAAAAAATCATGTAATCCATGGCAGTTGAAACCAGCCCGGCTCCGCCGGAAAACAGGGTGACGCCGGTCGGCGGCCTGCTGTAATCCGCCGGGAGTACCGCCATCTGGTTTTCATCGGCATTCCAGTAGTGGTTACTTGCCAGGCGATGCATCTGGTCGGCCGGTACGTTGAAGAACGTATCGTTCATGCCCAGTGCCGAAAAAATCCGCTTCTCAAAAAATTCTTCCAGGGTCATTCCACTGAGTCGCTCGACGAGCGCTCCCAGGACGTCTGTTGCAACGCTGTAGTGATAACGGGAGCCTGGCTCGAACCTGAGCGGCAATGCCGCAAGCCTTTCAATGTACTCGTCGAGATCCCTGCTATCGGAAAGGCCCGCTTCCTGGTAAGCGGTCTCCACAGCGTGATTGCCTTCGAATCCGTAGGTCAACCCGGCGCTATGGGACATCAGCTGTTCAATCGTCATCTGCGACTTCGGCTCGACAAGCTCTCCGTCCCTCATGATTTTCTGGGTTTCGAACTCCGGCAAATATTTGGACACGGCATCGCCGAGCTGGAATTTGCCTTCTTCGTACAACATCATCGCCGCCACGGTTGTGACCGGTTTCGTCATGGAATAGATTCGAAACAAGGCATCCTTTTCGATCGGTGTGTCATTGTCCAGACCGTATTTTCCCGAGGCTTCGAAGTGTACGACCTTGCCGTGACGGGCGACTATCGTGACCACGCCAACCAGCTTTCCGCTGTCGATATCGCGCCTGACGAACTCATTGATCTTGTCGAGCCGCTCTGCCGAAAACCCTTCCTCAGCGGGTTCGACAACCGGAAGTTCCGCTGCATTGAGCGGCGCTATGGCCAGAAAAAGCAGTACACAACATATTTTTTTCATTCGAATCGACCTGGTAAACCGCGGATACGGGAACGGGATAATGTTGTCGATCCGGGTATTGAAGTCAATTCCCACGGACCGATCCGGCTGCGATCAGTGCAGTCGAACACCCTGACGCAGAAGCTCCTGCTGGACAAGCTTGATATCCAGTCCTTCGAAAGCCTGCCCATGCCTGACCGACATCGCCGCGGCAACACCGGCGCCCTGACCAGTGACAGCACAGCACATCATGTTGCGGGTCGCCGCATGGCTATCCTTGTCGCCGCCAGTGATGCGCCCGGCGCAGATAAGATTCCTCACCCCCCTGGGCAGCAACGTGCGATAGGGCAAGTGAAAATAGCGACCGGTGGTCGGGAGAATCAGGATGCCGTAGCCGTCGATGAATTCCGGAAAAATACCGATGCTGTCTTCAAATCGCGCCTCTTCGCGAACGTCATGCGACGTCATGTTGTAGATGGCGTCGATCTTGCGCGTATCGCGAATCCCGATCGTCATACCAAAATTGCGGAGCTTGGCGCGCTCGCACCCGGGATTGAAGCGTCGCATCGCCTCAACCGCCATCATCGCCTGTTTCCTGCCTTCCATTTCGCCACGAGTCAGGTCGTCCGGGTCCGTGCCGTCAAAACCCAACAGGTGAACAAGGTTGAGATAAGTCAGGTCACCCGAGTCATAGATGGCGCCCCAGGTTCCTGCGATGGTGTCCAGGTTTTCCGGGATGATGCCGGCCTTGCGTGCCTCCTCGAAAGGCTTGCGCAGGAAGGGAGAGAACATTTCATCTTCCTTCCCCGTGGTTTCGACGTCCCACTCTCCGTAGGCCCAGTCGCTGTAGGTTTGAGGATTCGCCTTTACATGTTCGATGAATCGCGTCTTGTCCACTCCGGACATCGAGAACATTACTGACGCGCCAATCATTTCTTCTTTCGGGTTTTTCAGCGTAACGGCACCCGCTCGATACGCAACGTCCGCGTCACCGGTTGCATCGATAACCCGTTTTGCAAGGATCGCCTCGCGGCCTGCTTTGCTCTCGACAATGGCTCCCGTAATAACGTCACCATCCATCACCGGCGCAACAAAGAGGCGGTGCAGCATAGGCACGATGCCAGCTTCCTCGACCAGCACGTCGGCCACGACCTTAAAAGCTTCGCCGTCCAGTGCATGGCTATCCGATTGCGGCTCCTTGACGGCCGCACCCATTGCCTTGGCACGCTCCTCGAACTCAATGCCGACGCCTTCCGTATCGATCGTTTGCTCGTGCCGGTACCAGGCGAAGCCCTCGACACCGACGGCAGTGATGTTGCCACCGAAACAACCGAAACGCTCAAGCAACGTGACTGAAACCCCCGCGCGTGCAGCAGCGATTGCCGCGGCCAGGCCTCCGGGGCCGGACCCGACAACGAGAACATCGGTTTCATGAATGACATCGACCTCACGGGCCGGTTCACTGATTTTCAGCGGCGTAACCTCCGGTGGCTGAATTGCGCCAACAGTCTACTCGAATCCCGAGCATCCAGCCGCCAACTATGAAGCCTGAATTACTGCGCTGCGCTTTGTCTGTCTGCAGTTCGAATCCAGACTGGATTCGTGTAAGTAGCGAATCCTTCCGCGTCCAGAATAACGAGGCTGAACCACGAGTCAGTGTCAGGTTGGGCAATGAAGCTGACGGCGGTCAGCGCTGTCGTATCGTCGAAATTCCGAGTCTGCACGGCGTTTCCGTTCTTGATGAGCGTTACGCTTGAGAGGCCGCGGACGGACCGCACTGAAAAGTCGAGCGGCAGCGGATCATTGGCGACGTGGCGGATCTCGCTGCCAAACATCGTTTCCGGATACACCAGGGGGCCTGCCGATGCATAGGAATGCCCCTTTCGCAGCGACTCGATGAACTTCTCAATCGTAAACTCGCCCTCTACATGTACGTACATGCGAACGGCGCCGGACACTTCATTCCAGACATCGTGAGCATCCGACCCTGCAGAAAAATAGATTCGACGGCCCTCGTTCCAGAGTGCCCAGACGGCAGGAATGGTTTCGTCGTTCGGCGTCGACGAGCTGACTTCCACAAGATCGAAATCGTCACTGTAACCGCCCGGTACAACCTCATTTTCTAATGCTCGAAAATAGCCATAGTTGTTGTAGGGGTGATTCACCTGCACGACACCTGCCCGCATGCGCCGTGCCTCGGCAAAAATCTCCTGTACCGTTGCATTGCCGACGTCGATCGAAATTGTTTCGCCTGCGGCAATCGGGTATGCATTGAAGTGCGCCCACGATGGGGACAACTCAGTCGCCGCAATAAACGGTATGTTGCGTTCCGCCGCCAGTCGACCCATTTCGGCGTTATTGACCATCGAGTCATGGTCGCTGAGAAACGAAACATCAACACCGGCTGCAAGTTCAGAACGCAAGACGAAGTGCGGTTCGGTATAGCCGTCAAGCACGTCTGAGTGGTGATGAAGATCGGCGCCGTACCATCCGCGGGCGACGGGATTCTCGACAACATCGATCACTGCAGTCAGCTCACGGACTTCGGCCGGCGCTACCTCGACGTCCAGGAAGACGGGCGCAGCTGTGAAGCCTTCCGCGCTGGAGACACGCAATCGGTACATGCCAGGCGCAACCGTAAGCGAAACTTCGCCAACATCGTCAAGCTCGGTGAAATAGGTGGCCTGGCCGAAATAGCTAATCAGCGGAGTGACGCCTTCTTCAATGGTGATCCGCGCGTCGAGTGGTTTACCGGTTTCTTCGTCGACAACCCTGATTCGCAAATCACCCGGTGGTCGCAGATCGCTGAAATTGTGCGATATGGATTCACCCGCCGGCAGGTCAACCGATATTTCGCTGCTGTTTGCATAGCCCTTTGCTGTGGCGTAAAGCCGGTACGAACCAGCCGGAAGGCGGAACGAATAGGCTCCGCCCTCACTGAGCGCCCATGTGTATGGGTAGCTACCCGTGCCGGTCACTTTCTCGGCGACAACAACCGCACCAGCAACCGATTTTCCATTCGCTGCCGAAATCTCTCCGGATACGCTGCCTGAGGGCAGGTCCTCGAGGTCGATGGCGCTGGAGACAAACGGGGCGAGTTCACCCCGATCATTGACCTGCAGCCAGGCCTCGAACTGCCTCGACTCGCCGGCCGCAAGATCGTGCAGCAAATAGCGGTCACGAGCACCATTGTTGATTCGATCATCAAACCGGGCATGCAATCCAAAAGCCCAATCCCTGTCATAGAAGGCGGACCACGTTGCCAGTGCGCCCGTCGCCGGTCCTTCCTGCAACCCTTCAAGACCGGGAATACCGAAGATATAGCCTCCGTCAGGCCACAGGACGTACCCCGACGACAACGCTTCCAGTGCCGTATCACCCGTGTTGGTCATTTCCGTAACAATGTGGACCTTGTCGTCGCCTGCCCGAATTTGAAAAGTGGTGACAAGACGGGTCACGCCCCAGTCGCGCTCGGTCTTCACAATCACCTCGTCCGCCGACTGTTTTTCGACTGTGACGAGCTGGTAACTGGTCGGCCAGTCAGACCAGTCATTCGGCATGAAGTCCACCAGCGACGCCCGATCAACGGACAACTCGCCGTTTTGAACGACCGCTACATCGACGATACCGCCGCGAGCAACGCCCCACGGCGGTGCGGTGTCCACCGCAAACGCGACCGCGAGCCGGCTGTTGCGAACGGTGATGTCCTGTGCACCGAGTGCATCACCGCCCGGAATGTCGGTAGGCCCGACCCGAACAGTGACCGGTGGCGACTCGCCTGTACACGCCGGAATTATCAATGCCGCGAACAGTGCAACGAACAGGATTAACGAATTGCGATTGGAAATGCCGGGCATGGCTTGATTTGCCCAAATGGTGGCTTGAGGAGGTGTTGAGAATCGAATATATCATCCTCGAAGCCGACATATTGTCGCCGGCCGTGGTTTGGCCGCAACACCGCCGGGCACCTATAGCCATTTCATAATATGGCAATTCGGCCGCATGGAACGGGTTGTTTTGGGGATTTCGGGAAGTTGCGGTAGACTAAAATGAACCTGGAAGACGGTCTGTTGCGTCCACGCAAAGCGTCCGACGCCTCTCTCCGCCGAATATAAAACCAGAATAATCTAAGCGTGAGGACTTGAAGATGACCAAAAAACCGTCAACCACGACTGGCACCAGTAAGCGACCGCTGCGGAAACCAATTGCGGCAGCAGTTGCCGCAGCCTGCAGTATCTCCAGTGTTGTTTTAATCGCGCCGCCGGCGCTCGCGCAGGAAACACTTGAAGAAGTAGTAGTGACTGCCACCAGGCGTACCGAATCGGTGCAGGACGTCCCGATGGCCATCACCGTGCTGGGGCAAGAGCAGCTAACGGACATGAACATCACGGACATGGAAGACTATATGCAGGTCCTGTCCAACACGAGTTATATCTCGCTCGGGCCAGGCAGCGGTAACATCTATATCAGGGGTATATCCAGTGGTGGTGAAAGTGGCCTCGGTGCCAACCCCAGTGTGGCGGTTTACCTGGATGAACAACCGGTCACGTCAGTAGGCGCGTATCTGAACCCGCACATTTTCGACGTCAACCGTATCGAGTTGCTGGCAGGTCCCCAGGGCACGACATTCGGCGCCAATGCCCAGTCAGGCGCGATTCGGATCATGACCAACCAACCCGACGCAAATGAGTTTAGTGCAGGCTTCAACGTTGATGGCAACCAGCCAACAAGTGGCGATATCGGCTACCTGGCGGAAGGTTTCGTCAACGCGCCTCTCGGTGAGCGCGCTGCACTGCGAGTCGCAGCATTCTACAAACAAGACGCCGGCTACATTGACAACATCGCTGGCACCCATACCTTCAGCAATGCCAATATTCGTGCCGGCCTGACAGACCCGAACCTGATCGCGATTGCCGCGGACATCACCGTCGACAACAACGCCATTGCCAAAGAGAATTTCAACGAAGCGACGACGTACGGCGCCCGCGCCGCATTGAAAATAGACCTCAGTGACAACTGGACGGTAACCGCGGGTGTCATGTTCCAGGACCTCGAATCTGAGGGCGTCTGGGATCACGACCCAACACTGGGTGACCTGGTTGTGCAGCGCTGGATGCCTGATACCAATGAAGACAGCTGGACCCAGCTTGCGCTCACGGTTGAGGGCGAGATCTTCGGCGGCACACTGACAGGCACCTGGGCTGACTTGTCCAGGGACACGTCAAGCGCGTCAGACTACTCCCTGTATTCTGACTACTACGTTTCCTACGGTTTCGTGCAGCCTTATTATTCCTGCTACGTCTCCTATTTCGGAGCATGTGAAGATCCACGGGAAAGCCTGACGAGCGTCGGTACTTATGATCGCAATAACATCGAGCTCCGCTATGCTTCTGATCAGGAAAATCGTTTCCGCTGGATGGTCGGTGCGTTCTACTCGGATTCCGATGACACGAGCGACAACGATTGGCATGTTCTCGGCCTGGCCAACATACCCGGTTCCTTCGTCGAGGGTCCGGACATCTACTGGACAACAAACTTCAACAGAACCTACGAAGAGACCGCCTTCTTCGGCGAAGTCAGTTTTGACTTCACCGACAAGCTGAGCGCAAGCGTGAGTGCGCGCGCATTCGACTACGAAGCGCGGCTGAACGGATTTTCAGGCACCGTATTTTGGCCTTGCGGTGGTTGGGACCCCGGGCACCCGGCTAACAACTACGGCGAGGACTGTGCGGACGAAGACCGTCTCACAGAGGGCGACGATGTGGTTTCCCGGGTCAGCATCGAGTACCAGTTCACCGACGATTTCATGGTGTATACCACCTGGGGTGAAGGCTATCGTCCAGGCGGCCTGAACCGCTTCTGTGCGACCCGTATCCCTGATGGATTGGGTGGCCAGGGGGAGAATCTCGCGAGTTGCGATTTCCGCTCTGACTTCCTGACGGCAACAGAGATCGGTTTCAAGTCCACCCTCCTGGATGGTCGCATGCGGCTAAATGCCGCCGCGTTCTGGCAGGATTGGGACGACTTCCAGTTCTCACGTCTCGACACCTCGATCTCACCGATCACCCTTACGTATAACGTAGGCTCTGCCGAGAGCAACGGATTCGAAGCGGACTTCCAGGTGCTCCTGACGGACCGCTGGGAACTCAACGGCGCGGTATCGTTCCTGTCTGCTGAACTGACTTCAGACTACTGGCGCTCGCCGCCGGACCCGGCTGACCTGAACCCCCCGCCACCTGATGCCCCTTCCGGCACCAAGTTGCCCAGGGTGCCGGAGACCAAGTGGAACCTGTCGACACGCTACAACTGGGACAGCAACTGGTATGTGCAGGGCACCTACATCTATACCGGTGATTCTTACAATACGCTCTTTGATGGCGGCACCATTCCAACGCAACGCCTGACTCAGGAAGCGTATGGGGTACTGCACGGATCTGTTGGTCTAAGTGGCGACGACTGGTCTGCAGAACTCTATGTTCGCAACATGACCGACGAGCGCGGCGACGTCTGGATCAATGCGGTGAACTGGGATTCCCGAGTCATGATCAATCGGCCACGCACCGTGGGATTGAGTTACCGGCGCAACTTCTAAGTTCCTGGAAAGCTCTAACGAAAGGCGCCCGAATGGGCGCCTTTTGCTTTTGGTCCCTGTGGATGAGCACGCATATCAATGCGAAAATGCGGCGACAACGGAGACAATGTGGAAGCGAACGAACAAGAACTCGACACCCTGCTTGAAACGGCACGGCGTGCAACCCGGGAGAATGAACCTGCTGCAGTGATCGAGGCGTGCGAGCGTGCGCTCAGCATTGCCCCGGACGATACCCGCTTCGTTTTCATGCACGGTGTGGCGCTCAGGCGCAACGGCAATTACGATGCCGCCGAGCCACACTTGCAGAAGATTGTCGACGCCGCACCCAACCTCGCCGCCGCACAGCAGGAATTTGGTCTCAACTGCCTGTCGCTCGGCCGCCTGAGCGAAGCTCGCAAATCGCTGGAAAAGGCCGTCCAGCTCGAACCAGGGTTGAGCACGGCGTGGCAAGGTCTTTACAACGCCAGGGCGGCTGAAGGCGACGACTTCGGCGCCGCCGAAGCCTACCGACGTTCGATGGGCGCCTCGGAGCCGGACCCGGCCCTGAAGAAAGCTCTGGAGCTATATTCCCAGGGCCGACTCGGTGTGGCTGAGGGAATCTGTCGTGAGTACCTCCGCCAAAGACCGATGGACGTGAACGCAATACGCCTGCTGGCGGAAATCGGCACCCGGTTGGGCATTGTCGACGAGGCCATCAAACTGCTCGAACGATGCCTGGAACTCGCGCCGGACTTTCATATCGCGCGCAGTAACTACGCCACGGCACTGGGTCGGCAACAACAATTTGCTGCAGCCCTTGAACAGCTGGACCGCCTGCGAAAGGCAGAGCCGGAAAATATCTCGTTCAAAGTACAAACGGCGTCAACACTGTCCATGGCGGGTCGCTTCGAGGACGCGCACGAGGAATTCGCGGACGTCATTAAAAAGGTACCGAACAATGCCCGCATCCTGACGAGCTATGGGCACTCCCTTCGCTACGGTGGTAAAGGCGACAAAGCGACGGACGTTTACGTCAGCGCGATCGAGGCGGAACCAGACGCTGGCGAGGCCTACTGGAGTCTCGCCAACCTGAAGACTTTTCGTTTTTCCGACGATCAGCTGAAGGCCATGCAAGACAGGCTCGCATCGCTGTCGAAAGACAGTGAAGACAAGTATCACCTGGCCTTCGCGCTGGGAAAAGCGCACGAGGATGCCGCTGCATACAAAGAATCGTTTGCAGCTTACGCGGCAGGCAATGGCATCAAGCGGAAATTCAGCGCCTATGACCGGGATGACCACAGCGACCGGGTAGACAAGATGATTGCCCATTGCGATCCCGAATTGTTCGATGGCAAGGGTCATCCATCGAACGAACCAATATTTGTTGTCGGCCTGCCACGCGCCGGCTCGACACTGCTCGAACAGATCCTTGCCAGTCATTCCAAAGTGGAGGCCACTGCCGAGCTGCCGTTCATCGGGCAAATCGCGACAGAACTTTCGGAACGACGAAAAAAATCCGACGAAAGCAAATACCCCGCGGTGCTACATGAATTATC
>CAJQPR010000179.1 GCA_905480255.1 uncultured Woeseiaceae bacterium
CCCGCCGGTTTCTGATATAGACGCAGCCCGAATTCCGGCACGATTGCCAGCAGGTGATCGAAGATGTCCGACTGGATGTTTTCGTAGACAGCCCATTCAGTCGTGTTCGTGAAGCAGTAAATCTCCAACGGCAGCCCCTCAGGCCCCGGGCCAAGCTGACGAACAATCAGCGTCATGCCTTGATGGATCTTCGGGTGGTTCTTCAGGTAGTTGTATGCGTACGCGCGAAACGTGCCAATGTTCGTAAGCCGCCGCCTGTTTACTTCAGAGTCCACCTCGGTCGCGAGCCCCTCGTTGTAGTCGGCCAGCTCCTGTTCCTTGTTGGCAATATGATCTTTCAGAAGCGCGAAACGCGTGAAATGCTCAACTTCCTCTTTCGTCTGAAAGCGGATCGACGACACGTCGACATAAATTGCGCGCTTGATCCGCCGGGCGCCCGCCTGCGACATGCCGCGCCAATTCTTGAACGAGTCAGTGATTAAGCGGTGCGTCGGGATCGTCGTAATGGTCTTGTCCCAGTTCTGCACTTTGACGGTGTGCAGTTGCACGTCGACCACGTCACCGTCCGCACCGAACTGCGGCATCTCGATCCAGTCACCGACGCGAACCATGTCCTGCGCGGTAAGCTGCACGCTCGCAACCAGCGACAGGATCGTGTCCTTGAAAACCAACAGAAGAATAGCGGTCATCGCTCCGAAACCGCTGAGTAGCAGCAGCGGTGAACGGTCCAGTACCGCCGCTATGATCATTATGCCGCCGAAAATCCAGACGACGATCTGCACGAGTTGCACGAAACCCTTGAGCGGACGGTCCTTTGCAACTGGCGAGGCCGCGTATATCGTGTTGGCTGCGCTGAGCGCGGCAGTCAGCGCAAGCGTCAACATCAACACCATGTAGCCCATCGCGACGTTGCGCATCAGCTGCACAACGCCTTCTGGCAGACCGGGGATGAACGGCACGCCGACAAATACGATCAGCGCCGGCAGCACCTGCACGAGACGACCGAAGACGTTGTGTGTTACCAGCGCGTCGTCCCAGGTCTGGCTGGATCGAAGAGCGAACGCGCGGACAGTAGCGACCACCAGGCGTTTGGCGATCAGGTGGATGATAACCGCACCCACAAGCAGCGCCAGTACGCCGGCGACAGGTGGCAGAAGCGGATGAATCGAGCCGAGTTGTTCGAACATTTGTCTGGGGGTCCGGAGTGAGTGCGTCGAGATGGTATCACTCAATCATCGCCGTCATTTGATTGAGCCGTTACTCTATCCGCAGGCCACAGGCTGGCATCCTAGGTTTGGGATTTTCCTACAGCGATAAACTCCTGATATCGCTGCGATGAATCGACGTCCGTCGGGTTGTCCTCAAGCAAAGACTCCACAAACGACGTAAAACTATCCGTAAAGGGTATCGGCCTTGATGACCACCAGGTCTGGACGCCAGGAAAGGTCAGCCACCAAGCCACTGCGGACGACCAGCGCCTCCAGACTTCTTCCGGTATTGCATCAGTTTTGGAGGCATGAAACATGAACTCAAACGCACCGAAGGCCTCATACAAAGACCAAGTGAATCGTACCCTTTCTCGCGGGGTAAGTTTCTTTGTATCGACGGCCCCTGTTGAAAACATAAGCGAAAACTCATCGTCTTGACTCAATGACGATTGCATCGCTGCTAAACGATCCAGCGCACGCGAGTAATTCTCCGTTCTTTGGGCTTGTGTGCTTTGGCGTATCTGGATTGCAAGATAGATTAGAGACAGGACTACGGTGACGGCACCGATGATCTCACCTATATTCGCAAGAGTTTGCAGATCCGTCATGGTTCAGTCGATGCCTATTCTAAGGCTCATATGCGTTGGCCGAGGATAACATCCTCATCAAGGGGACCATGTTGCGAATGTCCGCTTCGTGGTCTTGCTCAGGTTTAGTGGACACTTTCATTTAGGTCTATATTGACCTTTGGAGGTGCACCATGACCCGAAAAAAACGTTACAGCGCTGAGTTTAAGCGCGAAGCGCTAAGACGCGCAAACGAGAACGGCGTTACCGACACGTTAGTTGCCGAAGAGCTCGGCTTTAGCACGCGGCAGCTCAGGCGTTGGCGTGATGAAGCTAAGAAGGACGGCGAGAACGCTTTCCCCGGTCACGGCAACGCGCGCGACAAAGAAATGATGTTGCTCAAGCGCAAGCTCGCAAAAGTCGAACAGGAACGGGATTTTTTAAAGGAAGCGGCGGCGTACTTTGCCAGGGAGTCGAAGTGAGATACCGATGTATCCACCGACGCCGCAACCTGTTCCCCCTGCAGATGATGTGTCGTGCAATGAAGGTATCAACGAGCGGTTACTACGCTTGGCGTTCTCGTCCGGAGAGTCGTCGTCGACGTTACGACCGTGAGCTCATGCAAGCGATCCGCTTGTTGCACGCAGAGAGCGGTGGCACCTACGGCAGTCCTCGATTGCGAGCAGAGCTCAACGACTCAGGCTTCGCCTGCGGCCGGGCTAAAGTAGCGCGTTTAATGCACAACGCAGGGCTCAAGGGATGTCCGAAGCGGCGCTTCAGGGTCACGACCAAACGCGGCCTGGCGAAGGCGAGCAACCTACTGGATCAGAACTTCTCTGCGGCAACGGTCAACGAACGATGGGCGTCTGACATCACCTACCTCTGGACCAATCAGGGTTGGCTGTACCTGGGCGTGGTTATGGATCTGTACTCACGGCGCATCATCGGTTGGTCAATGAGTCGTCGCTTAAGTCGTCATCTGGCTGTGAACGCTCTCTCCATGGCGCTTGATCAGCGTCGACCGGGTGATGATCTAATCCATCACTCCGACCGAGGTGTGCAGTACATGAGCGACGACTTCCAGGATCTGCTCAAAGCCAACGGAATAACTTGCAGCATGAGTGGCAAAGGCAGTTGCTACGACAACGCGGTTGTCGAGAGCTTCTTTGCTTCACTAAAAAGAGAACGAACCCGAAGGAGAAAATACCGCACAAGAGATGAAGCACGAGCCGATGTGTTCGATTACATCGAGCGCTTTTACAACCGAAAACGCCGGCATGGTTATGTCGGAAATATCAGTCCAGTCCTGTTCGAAAAACGGACATTAGGACTTAACTCAGGTGTCCACCAAACGTAGGCAAGACCAATGGGTCACAAGCAGCCTGTCAGCATTCTAACAGCCGAACGGCTGGTTCCGGCCAAAAGCGGACGCTCAAAGTTGGCGTCTATATTGGTAGCTTATAACCACGGCCCAGTACCTGAAAAAAGTCTGTCTATCATCCACCACACGTAGCCAGTCCAAGCACATACGGCCAAACTGGCTACGATGGTTAAAATAATATTGGCTGAGAGTGGAGCTCTCAAAATCGCTACCGAAATACCAAGAAGAAGTGCGCTCAGACCGGCGGCGATTGCAGAAGCGGTCGCGGCATTGAATAACATAACGTTACCAGGCCGTTGCCCAATCACAATCCCCAACCACAGCGCAACTGAGACGACCGAAAATGCCCAGACTCCGATAACGAGTCGTCGAACTAATTTCGAAGATTCCGGCTTATTCATGCTGTCCCCGAATTATCAACTGGCCGCTTTACGTCAGCAGCAGTCGCTCAGAAGTTTATCATCTAGGCGACTGGATTCGGCCAGGAGCAGCCTTCGTGCTCTACCTATAAATCGTCTAGAAACCGAAGATTTGACTCAGGATCGATGCCCGTGATCACCTCATCAACCCAGTTCGGCAAAAACGTCAAATCACTTGGATTTTGGTGTTTCCACCATGATTGAGCGTAGTGATTGCCGAAGAATTTTGGGGCGTATTCGCGAACGATGACATCACACTCAACAAACACTTCTCGTTCTTTGAGATAACAGTCCCGTAGAACCAGATACGTGAAAGCTTCTAGATATCCGTTGACCTGCAATTTCTCAGCGTTCGTCAG
>CAJQPR010000180.1 GCA_905480255.1 uncultured Woeseiaceae bacterium
ATCGAGTACCGGAGTTGGCCCGACTTCTGAATCTGGATCCCGATCAACTGATGCGACGCATCACGCGGAGCATGGACAAAGAGTTCCTCTACTTGAAGCGTCATATCAGTCCTGAATTGGCGGATCAGGTGCTCACGATGAAGTTACCCGGCGTCAACGCGCTGAGAGAATACCGTCGTTATTATCCGGCGGGCGAAGTTGCCGGGCATCTGGTTGGGTTTACGAGTATCGACGATGATGGCCAGGAAGGAATGGAGCTCGCATTCAATCACTGGTTGTCCGGTGAATCCGGTTCGAAGCGCGTTCTGAGAGATCGCCTCGGCCGTGCTGTTGAAAATGTTGCCAGCATCAAACCGCCGCATCATGGCAGAGATCTGCGGACCAGCATTGATCTTCGCTTGCAGTACCTTTCATACCGCACGCTGAAAGCAGCCATTCAGGAACACAAAGCGGAGTCAGGTTCTGTTGTCATTCTTGATATCAAGACCGGCGAAGTTCTGGCGATGGTCAACCAGCCCTCCTATAACCCGAATGATCGTTCGCAATACCTGGCGGAGCGATACCGTAATCGCGCGATCACCGATATTTTCGAACCGGGTTCAAGTATCAAGCCTTTGATCATGGCGGCAGCGCTTGAAAGCGGTCGATATCGCGCGAGCAGCATGGTTGATACATCGCCTGGCTATGTCGTTGTCGGTCCGAAAAAAATCGAAGACCACAGCAACCTCGGCAGGATCAGTCTCTCGACCGTACTGGCCCGTTCAAGCAATGTCGGCGCGACCAAGATTGCGATGTCGCTGGAGTCAGACCAGCTGTGGCAAACGATGACAAGTTTTGGTCTGGGTTCATTGACTTCGAGCGGCTTTCCCGGCGAGTCGGCCGGATTGCTGACGCACTATAACGACTGGCGGCAAATCAGCCAGGCGACACTTGGCTACGGCTACGGCATCTCTGTGACGCCACTGCAATTGACGCAGGCTTATGCTGCGCTTGGCAGCGATGGCCTGATTCGACCGGTGTCCCTTGTCGCGCTGGATAAGCCCAACGAGGGCAAGCGCATTGTCTCCAGCGAAAATGCGCTTGCGATTCGCAGAATGATGGAAGAGGTCGTCCGTCCGGGTGGTACCGGTGATGAGGCCGGTGTTGCCGGTTACAGAGTGGCCGGCAAGACCGGTACATCCTGGAAGTTTGCACCGGGCGGCTATTCGGAAGACAAGTATTTCTCGATTTTTGCAGGCCTGGCACCAGCCAGCGATCCGCGGCTGGCTGCAGTCGTCATTATTGATGAGCCGACCGGCGACCTCTACTACGGCGGCGACGTTGCCGCACCCGTATTCGGCGACGTGATGTCAGAGTCGCTGCGGCTTATGGCCATTCCGCCCGATGCGCTTCCGGAAAACGGAAACGGCGGTCTGATCCAGGCGATGAGTCAATGAGCATGCCGGCAGAGCACCTCGGAGCAAATTTCACCCTCAACAACCTGTTAGAGGGAATTGTGGATGCGCCACGTATTCCGGTAAGCGGAATTGCAACGGATTCGCGAAAACTACAGGCGGGAAATGTATTTTTTGCTTGCCAGGGTGCTACTTCTCATGGCCTCGACTTTCTTGATCAAGCGGAAAGCGCCGGTGTTGCCGCAATAGTCTGGGACTCAGCAACGGGCACGCCGGTCGAATCTGATCTGCCGATGATTCCTGTCGAAGGTCTTGCAGGAAAAATTGGCAAGATCGCTGATCGGTGGTTCGATTCACCGACACAGTCGGTCAAAGTAACCGGTGTTACAGGTACTAATGGCAAGACGACGGTTGCTTACCTTGCGAGCCAGGCTCTCGGTCTTGCCGGCCAGAAGTGCGGCTACATTGGAACGCTCGGCAGTGGAATCGAAGAAATCGGTGGCGATGACTCGATGACTACGCCAGCGTGCGTTGATCTGCATGGAACGATCGCCGGCTTTCGAGATGCAGGCGCTGCGCATGCCGCCATCGAAGTTTCGTCACACTCGATTGAACAGTTGCGTATCGATGGCGTGCACTTTGACTCCGCTGTCTTTACAAACCTGAGCCGTGATCACATTGACTATCACGGCAGCATGCAGGCGTATTTCGAATCGAAAGCCAGCTTGTTTCTCGATCACGATGTGCGAAACCGGATCATTAGTCTCGATACGGAATATGGTGTCGAACTCGCGAATCTGTGTGGTCCGGGCGCCGTAGCAGTTTCGACGCACCTTGACGGGGCTACGAATGGTCGACCGTACGTTTTCGTTAGCGCGGTCGCTGCGAATCCGGCCGGGTCCAGCATTACGATCGATAGTTCATGGGGCACTGCTGAAATGGCGCTGCCACTACCGGGAGATTTTAATATCTCTAACGCGGCGGAAGTTCTTGCGCTGCTCTTGTGTAACGACGTATCGCTCGACGCGGCCTGTGAAGTGCTGGGTCGTGTTTCAGCGCCACCGGGACGCATGGAGCTTGCCAATCCGCCAGAGTTTCAGAATTTGCCGATGGTGTATGTCGACTATTCGCATACACCGGCAAGTATCGAAGCTGCACTGAAGGCGATTCGTGCGCACTGCAAAGGCAAGCTGTGGTGTGTATTCGGCTGCGGCGGAGATCGTGATCGCGGTAAGCGGCCGATGATGGGCAAGGTTGCAGAGCGACTTGCTGATCACGCAATCGTGACTAATGACAATCCGAGATCTGAGCCGCCACGACAGATTATTGACGACATCCTTCAGGGTATGGAAAGCGACGCGCTGGCGATTGAAGATCGTGCGGAGGCGATTGCGCACACGATTTCTTCCGCGGCGCCCGACGATGTTGTGCTGATCGCAGGAAAAGGGCACGAGAACTACCAGGTCATCGGTGACAAGACATTGTCATTTTCAGATTTCAATTCTGCACGGGACTGTCTCCTGGCCAGGGGAGCTGCAGGAAAATGATGGTGAGCACTCTCGCAAACGCTGCAAAATTCATGGACGGCACTTTGCATGGTGACGATGTGAGTTTTCGTGGCGTCAGCACCGATACCCGCTCGTTGAGAGCCGGCGAGTTGTTCGTCGCTTTGCACGGACCGAATTTCGATGGCTCGGCGTTTCTTGAAAAAGCTGCCGAGTGCGAGGCGGCGGGCGCCGTGGTCGCTAACCCGGTCGCATCGGATCTTCCGACTATCGTTGTTGACGATACGATGAAGGCGCTGGGCCAACTGGCTGCCAGCTGGCGTGACCAGATGCCGGCTACCGTAATCGGTATCACCGGCAGTAATGGCAAAACGACATTGAAGGAGCTGCTGGCGAGCTGTCTGTCTATATCGGAGCAGACGCTGGCAACGCTCGGCAATCTCAATAATGAGATTGGCGTTCCATTAATGCTGCTTCGAATGAGCCCAGATCATCGGTACGCCGTGATTGAAATGGGCGCGAATCATTCGGGTGAGATTGCTTACCTGACGTCCCTGGCATCTCCAGGGATAGTCGCATTAACTAACGCGGCGCCGGCACATCTCGAGGGATTCGGTTCCGTCGAGAATGTTGCCAAAGCGAAGGGCGAAATTCTTACCGGCAAGCCGGCTCCGGAAATCGCCATCCTCAACGCCGACGATGACTACTTCGACTACTGGAAGTCTTTAGTCAATGAATCGACGGTGATCAGCTTCGGACTGAGTGCAGGTGCCGAGGTACGGGCAAGCGGTATCTCGGCGACTGAAAATGGTTCTGATTTCACGCTGCACCTGCCGGACAAACAAGTTGCAGTGCGGCTGTCCCTGCCAGGCAAGCACAACGTTCTCAACGCCTGCGCTGCGGCAGCGATTGCCGGGTCGCTTGGCATTGAAGCCGATCAGATCGTCCGCGGCCTTGAGGCTGTTCGCCCCGTCGGTGGACGGCTGCAGCCCGTCACTAGCAGCAGCGGTGCGGTTCTTTTCGACGATACCTACAACGCGAATCCGGTCAGCGTTCAGGCAGCAGCGGAATTTCTCGCCGCACAGGGCGGCACAAGTTGGCTGGTACTGGGTGACATGGCTGAGCTGGGTGGCGATGCTGAGCTTCTGCACGCACACACCGGATGGGTTATCAGGGAGGCGGGCATTGAAAACCTGCTGGCCACCGGCCCATTGTCGCAACATGCCGTGGAATCCTTCGGTGATGGCGGATGTTGGTTTGAGTCCACAGAGGCGCTTGCAACTGAGTTGCGCAGATCGATTTCCGACGGCGACGTCGTGCTGGTCAAAGGTTCGCGATCCATGGGAATGGAGCGTGTAGTAGATGCCCTGACGGCGTCTGCAGATAAGGTAAGGAGCGCCTGACATGCTGCTTTATCTCACCAATTACCTGGCCCAGTTCGAATCCGGCTTCAACGTATTCAACTACCTGACAATGCGCGCGATTCTCGGTGCACTGACAGCGCTGGTCCTGTCATTTGTAATCGGGCCGAAAATGATTGCCCGGCTCAGCCAGAACCAGGTGGGGCAACCGGTGCGTGACGATGGCCCGGACACTCATTTAATCAAGGCCGGCACTCCTACGATGGGTGGCGCGCTAATTATTACTGCGATCGTTGTTAGTACGGTGCTTTGGGCTGATCTCGAAAATCATTTCATCTGGGTCGTGCTTTTTGTGACGCTGGCTTTTGGCGTGATCGGTTATGTTGATGATTACAAAAAGCTGATTCTGCAGGACCCGAAAGGGTTGTCGGCCGGCAAGAAGTTGTTCTGGCAATCTTCTGCCGGTCTTGCTGCTGCCGTTGCGCTCTACATGATGGCGACGGACGAGATCAGCACGTCGCTCCTGATTCCCTATTTCAAAGATCTGTGGCTGCCGCTTGGCGCGTTCCAGATTGTTGTTTCTTTTCTTTTCATTGTCGGTTTTTCCAACGCCGTGAACCTGACGGACGGACTGGACGGTTTGGCCATCATGCCAACGGTGCTGGTCGGCGGTGCGCTTGGTGTTTTCGCCTACGTAACCGGCAATACGAATTTCTCTGACTACCTCGACATACCGTATGTGGCTGGTACTGGTGAAATCCTTGTCTTCTGCTCGGCGTTAGCCGGCGCGGGCCTTGGTTTTCTCTGGTTCAACACATATCCGGCGCAGGTATTCATGGGCGATATAGGTGCACTTTCGCTTGGTGCAGCTCTGGGTGTTGTAGCGGTTGTCGTTCGACAAGAAATCGTGCTCGCAATTATGGGTGGAGTTTTCGTCGTCGAAACTGTGTCAGTCATGATTCAAGTGGCGTCTTTCAAACTGACAGGAAAGCGCGTTTTCCGGATGGCGCCGCTACACCACCATTTTGAGCTGAAGGGCTGGGCAGAGCCGAAAGTGATTGTACGTTTCTGGATCATCACAGTAATTCTCGTGTTGATCGGTTTGGCGAGTCTGAAAATAAGATGAGCGCTGCTGCGAAAAGAAAGCCGGCAGCGAAGCGGTCGGCCAAAAAGAAAGACCTCGTGTTCGGTCTCGGGTCTACTGGATTGTCGATTGCGCGATATCTCGCGCGAAATGACATCAATGCAATCTATGTTGACAGTCGCGACGAGCCTCCAGGTCTGGCAGAGCTCGAAGGAATATGCCCCGACGCAAAGGTCGTCGTTGGTGAGATACCGGAAAAACTGTTGAAGCAGGCTTCGCGCGTCATTGCGTCGCCTGGAATTTCAGACTCAGATTCGTTTCTGAAGGCTGCGCGCAACAGTGGCGTCGAAATCGTCAGCGACATCGAAATGTTTGTAGCCGAAGCGCAGGCGCCTTTCGTCGCGGTAACCGGTTCCAACGGGAAAAGTACGGTTACGACATTACTTTCGCTAATGTGCGAGGCGGCAGGAAAGACTGGGCTTGCCGGAGCAAACCTTGGCGTTCCAGCGCTTGACCTGTTGTTGGAAGAGGTTCCGGACTATTACTTGCTCGAGCTTTCGAGCTTTCAGTTGCAGCGCACAAAAAACCTGCCTGCAAAAGTTGCAGTCCTGCTGAACATTTCTGCGGATCATCTCGACTGGCACGTCAGCGAGGAAGAATATCGGAGCGCCAAGTACCGCATCTTCGATCAGGCAGAGGCAGCCGTTTTCAATCGCGCAGATGAAGAAATTAGCGAGCATCTGCCGCAAAACGTGCTTTCACTGAGTTTTGCGCTGGATGCGCCTGAAGACGGTGAATATGGATTGATCGAAGACGAGGGAGATATCTTCCTCGCTCGCGGTGAGCAGTTACTGCTGTCCTGCGCTGACATTGCGTTGGTCGGCAAACATAACCAGGCCAATTGTCTTGCGGCCCTGGCGACCGGCCAATTGATTGGCCTCGAGTTGTCTCCTATGTTGCAGGTGCTGAATGAATTTCCCGGGCTCCCGCATCGTATGCAAACCGTTGGTCAACACGGCGGTGTGCGGTTCATCAATGACTCAAAGGCCACGAACGTTGGCGCGGCCATCGCCTCGGTTGATTCAGTGACCGGCGCGGTCGTACTCATCGCCGGCGGGCAGGGCAAGGGTGGCGATTTCGACAGGTTGGCAACATCGACCTGCGGACAGTTGCGCGCCGTTGTGCTGATTGGCGAAGACGCGCCAGTACTTGAGGAGGCTTTCGCCGACCTGACGCCCACGATGCGGGCTGACAACATGATGATTGCGGTTCGACAGGCGGCAGAAGTCGCGCAGTCGGGTGACACGGTGCTTCTCGCGCCGGCCTGCGCGAGCTTTGATCAATACGCAAACTACCAGGCGCGGGGCGAGGATTTCGCCGGCGCTGTCGGGGCCCTGCTGTTATGAGTATCGGCAGCGCAACCATGCCATTTCCAGTGCAGCTAAAGAACCCGATCCGTATCGACCCGGTGCTTCTCGGTATCACCCTGACATTGCTCCTCGGCGGCCTGGTGGTTCTTGCATCGGCGTCAATCTCCACGGCAGAAAATTCGGCAGGCGATCCGTTTTTCTATGTGGGCCGTCAGGCTGTTGCCGCGTTGCTTGGCGCCGCCGCCGGGTTCATTTGCCTGTTTGTACCTATGCACTTCTGGCGTAGTACCGGCCCGCTGATGTTGCTGTTTGCATTCGGTCTGCTCGTAGTTGTGCTTGTGCCAGGCGTTGGCCATACGGCGAACGGCAGCACCCGCTGGATTCGGCTCGGCGTGTTTAACCTGCAGGCATCGGAACTGGCCAGGCTTTGCCTGATGATCTATCTCGCCGGCTATCTTGTGCGGCACAACAAGACAGTCCGCGAGCAGTTTTCCGGTTTCGTAAGACCGATGATTGTTCTGTTCATCGCAAGTTGCCTTCTCCTTGCGGAGCCGGATCTCGGCGCGGCAGTCGTCCTGGTTGCTGTTGCGTTCGCGATGATGTTTGTTGCCGGAGCGCGCTTCCGGGATTTCTTTGTGTTTGCCGCACTCGCTGTTGCTGGTGCCGGCACGCTTGCCGTGACCCAACAGTATCGGCTGGACCGTCTGACTGGATTCATGGATCCATGGGCCGATCCGTACGATACGGGTTTTCAGTTGACCCAGTCATTGATTGCGATCGGTCGCGGAGAGTGGTTCGGAGTTGGCCTTGGTGACGGCGTTCAGAAACTGTTCTACCTGCCAGACGCGCATACGGATTTTGTTTTCGCGGTGTTTGCAGAAGAGTTCGGACTTTTCGGGTCGCTGCTGGTTATTTCCCTGTTTTCTGCGCTCCTTTGGCGCATATTCAGCCTTGGAATTCGTGCCGCAAACAGTGAGCACTTTTTTGAGGCCTACCTGGCAATTGGTATCGGAACCTGGCTTGGCCTGCAGGCGTTCATCAACCTTGGCGTCAACATGGGTTTGCTGCCAACCAAGGGACTGACACTGCCACTTATTAGTTACGGGCGTTCGAGTCTTATCGTCGCGATGATCAGTCTTGGGATTCTTTTCAGAATTCATCACGAGCTGGTTGTCGACGGCAACAAGCAGACTCGGCGAAGCAAGAAAAAAGGACGGCGCAAATGAGCCTGTGTGCCAGTCGTTCTACAGTTTCCCCTTTGGGTGGCAGTCGATGAAGGCCAGCCCAATAATGATCATGGCTGGTGGCACCGGCGGTCACATCTATCCGGCATTGGCAGTAGCGCGCGCCCTGCAGCAGCAGTCACGCGAAGTCGTCTGGCTCGGAACGCACCGAGGGCTGGAAGCCCGCGTCATTCCTGCCGCTGGTATTCCAATTGAATGGGTCGCGGTAAGCGGCCTGCGCGGCAAGGGTGTATTTGCCCTGGTGCTTGCGCCATTTCGCCTTCTTTATGCTCTTTGGCAGTCTCTGCTGGTGATGTGGAAGCACCGGCCGGCCGCAGTTCTGGGTATGGGCGGATTCGTTAGCGGTCCTGGCGGTCTGGCCGCCTGGCTGACGCGTCGTCCCCTCGTGATACATGAACAAAATGCCGTCGCTGGCTTAACAAATCGTCTTCTGGCGCGTCTTGCCCGGGTTGTGCTGCAGGCCTTCCCGGGCAGTTTTAATTCTGCAAGAAAGGCCGAAACCGTCGGTAATCCGGTACGAGCCGACATTGCCTCGATCGATGATCCTGATACCCGCCTCGCGGGTCGTCAGGGTCCGGTTCGCCTCCTGATTCTGGGTGGAAGCCAGGGTGCCCTGGCGTTGAACCAGGTCGTACCCGCCGCACTCGCTCTGTTGCCGGAAGAGGCACGCCCGGTGGTCAGGCACCAAACTGGCGAGCGCACACTCGACGACGCGGATGCCGCCTACAAGACACATGGGGTGGACGTAAGCCTGGAGCCGTTCATAGAAGATATGGCCGAGGCATATACCTGGGCTGACCTGGTGATTTGCAGAGCTGGCGCGCTCACGGTCGCCGAAATTTCGGCGGCCGGCCTGCCAGCTATTTTCATCCCGTTTCCCGCCGCCGTTGACGACCACCAGACAGCCAACGCAGGTCCGATGGTGGCGGCCGGCGCCGCTGAGATTATTCAGCAGCGCGACATGAACGAAGAGAAACTCGCGAACATGCTGCGAAGCTGGCTTGGGAATCGTGAAGGATTACTGGACCGTGCACGGAAAGCTCGTGCAATGGCAAACCCGAACGCGCTCAATCGTATTACAAGCGTCTGCCTGGAGGCGGCCGGGGTGACGACATGATCAAGCGCATGCGCCGCATCAATCGCGTTCACTTCGTCGGTATTGGCGGCTCCGGAATGTCCGGTATCGCAGAAGTAATGCTGAGCCTGGGCTACCACGTGCAGGGCTCGGATCTGAAGCGCAACAAGCCCGTCATGCGACTGGAAGAACAGGGTGCGACGGTGTTTATCGGTCACGACGCCAGGAACGTGCAGCAGGCAGACGCGGTTGTTGTATCAAGCGCGGTCGATGAAACGAATCCGGAAGTTGCTGCCGCCCGCGAAGCGTTGTTGCCCGTCGTTCCGCGCGCGGAGATGCTGGCAGAGCTGATGCGCTTCCGGTACTCAATCGCTGTCGCCGGAACACATGGAAAAACGACGACCACAAGCCTCGTCGCCAGCGTTCTCGCGGAAGGCGGGCTCGACCCGACCTTTGTAATTGGAGGTCGACTCAAGAGCGCAGACGCTAACGCGCGTCTTGGACAGGGTGACTACCTTGTCGCAGAAGCGGACGAAAGCGACGCATCGTTCGTGCATCTGAAACCCATGCTCGCGATAGTGACGAACATCGATGCTGACCATATGTCGACCTATGAAGGTGACATTGAAAGGCTTCGCAGCGGTTTCATTGAGTTTTTGCACAATCTGCCTTTTTATGGACTTGCGATTCTCTGTGTCGACGACGCAGGTATCCGGGAAGTTCTTGGGCAGGTCGGAAGGTCGATTCTTACGTACGGTGTCGACGACGAAGCTGACGTTCGGGCTGAGAACATTAAATTTGATCGCGAGACGACCACTTTCGATGTGATTCGTGCCGACAGGGACGAGCCATTGCATATCAAGTTGCGGCTGCCCGGGATGCACAATGTCCGAAATGCTCTCGCCACCATTGCGGTTGCCGGAGAACTGCAGGTCAGCGATCAGGCGTTGATCGCGGCGCTCGAAAAGTTTGAGGGGATTGACCGACGTTTCCAGAGTCTTGGTGAAGTCCGCACGAAAACCGGCAAGGTTATGCTCGTCGACGACTACGGTCATCACCCTACCGAAATTGCAGCAACTCTCGCTGCCGCACGTTCCGGCTGGCCCGGAAAACGCGTTGTGCTTGCGTTTCAGCCGCACCGTTATACGCGAACGCGCGATTTGCTCGACGACTTTGCTGCGGTGCTCAGTGAGGCGGATGTGCTTGTTGTACTTGAGGTTTTTGCTGCCGGCGAAGACCCCATTGCAGGCGCTGACGGTCGGGCAATTGCCCGTGCGGTGCGCAGCCGGGCGGGCGTCGAGCCGGTTTTCGTCGAAACCCTGGAAGAATTGCCCGCGGTTCTCGAGGATCTGCTTGCGGACGGCGACCTGGTCCTCACGATGGGCGCTGGAGACATCGGGGCATTCGCCCTGGGCCTGCCGGAGTTGATCGCGCATGGCCCACAATTGAAGGTGCAGAAATGATGCCGGCGCTTCGAACTCCAGCAAAAGCAGGCGAGCTTCTACTGCGCGAGCCAATGAGCCAACATACGTCCTGGCGCGTTGGCGGTCCGGCAGAGAAATTCTTCAAACCAGCCAGTGTTGAAAATCTTGCTGAATTCCTCAGGGATCTCGACGCAGATGTTCCGGTCTTTTGGTTCGGGCTTGGCAGTAATTTGCTGGTGCGAGATGGCGGTTTGCCGGGCGTTGTTATTGCCGCTTCGGGCATATTCACCGACCTGAAAAAAATCGACGACCAGCAGGTTCGTGTCGGTACGAGCGTGCCGTGCACACAACTTGCGCGACAATGCATTCGTTGGGGAATGGGGCCATCTGAATTTTTTGCAGGCATCCCTGGATTACTGGGCGGTGCACTTGCGATGAACGCTGGCGCTCACGGAAGCGAAACCTGGGAACGCGTGACCTCGGTAACGACCATTGACCGACAGGGTGAACTACACAAAAGAAGTCCCGATGACTACCAGGTTGGATACCGCAGCGTGATCGGTCCCGGCGGTGAGTGGTTTATCGAAGCGGAACTTCAATTCGACGCAGGTGCGGATGCCAGCATGGATACGCTGAAGGAAATGCTCGCGCGGCGCAAAGATACTCAACCGCTTGGACTTCCAAGTTGTGGGTCGGTGTTTCGCAATCCGCCCGGAGATCATGCCGCACGCCTCATAGAGGCATGCGGATTAAAAGGTTGCCGGATTGGTGATGCTGAAGTCTCGGAAAAACATGCCAACTTCATTATTAATCGCGGTGATGCCACAGCACTCGATGTCGAGAACCTGATCATGCACGTGCAACAGACAGTTGCAGACGTGGCCGGCATCGAACTCATTCCTGAAGTTCGTATTGTCGGGGAGGAGACATTGTGATCATGCTCCTGAACGACGAACGGACAGTGGTCAGCAACGCCGGTGACTTTGGGCGGGTTGCCGTCATGTACGGTGGCGACTCAAGTGAGCGCGAAGTCTCGCTTGACTCGGGCAAAGCGGTTCTCGGCGCCTTACAGTCGCGCGGAATCGACGCGCACGGCTGGGATCCTGCCAAAAGAGGCCTGGTGGAGTTCGCGGGTGCAGGCTTTGACCGGGTCTGGAATGCGCTGCACGGGCCTGGCGGTGAGGACGGGGCACTCCAGGGAGCACTGCAATGGCTCGGGATGCCGTATACCGGCAGTGGCGTCATGGCTTCGGCAGTTGCCATGGACAAGGTGCGAAGCAAGAAACTCTTTCGTGCTGCTGGAATCGATACGCCTGATTATGTCGTCATTAATACCAGTGGTGACGCAAGAGTTGCAGCGGATGAGCTTGGGTTTCCGATGGTGATCAAACCTTCCGGGCAAGGTTCGAGTGTTGCTATCAGCAAAGTGTTCGATGCGGATGAATTGCCGGCTGCCGTCGAACTTGCCCTGAAATATGGTTCGCCCGCGCTGGCGGAGCGCTGCATCGTCGGGTCTGAATCTACAGTCGCTGTTCTGCAGGGGCAGGCACTGTCCAGCATCCTGATTGAAACGCCGCGGGTGTTTTATGACTACCGGGCAAAGTACGAATCTGACAACACGAAATATCATTGCCCCGGAACCGATGACGCGGATCTGGAAGCCCGTTTCCACGACATGGCGATCGCCGCTTTTGCGGTGCTGGGTTGTACCGGCTGGGGCCGCGTGGATTTCATGACAGGCAGCGACGGCATACCACAGGTCCTGGAAGTGAACACAATTCCTGGCATGACCAGTCACAGTCTTGTGCCAATGGCAGCGAATGTTGCAGGAATCGATTTTGCAGAGCTGTGCTGGCGGGTGCTTGAAACCAGTATCACAGAACGAACCACGATAGATGACGTTGGGGTGGCAGCCAATGACGCATAAGCAGGCGAAGAGACGCAAGCAAAAGAACAAGAAGCAGTTTCGACTGCCGAAGTTCCCGTTGCGCGGGCTGTCGGTGCTCCTTTTTGCGTTGGCTGTCGTAACGTTGAGCTACCGGTTTAGTGCGCAACTGCTGGATCAGCCGATTTCGTCGCTCATGATTGAGGGGCCATTTCAGCGGGTCACTGCTTTGCAGATTGAAGAATCGATCAGCGAGGCGCTCGGCGACGGATTTTTTAGCGCAAACCTTGAAGCCATTCAGGAGCAAATTGTTGCGCTGCCGTGGATTCATGAGGCTAACGTCGTTCGCCGCTGGCCAGGCACGCTTGAAATTACCGTGACTGAACAGATTCCGGCGGCAATCTGGGGTGCACGCGGGCTCCTGAATACAAGCGGCGACCTGTTCGTGCTGGACGCCCGCCACGTGCCGGCTGAATTGCCGAGGCTTGACGGCCCGGAAGGCCAGTCGTCGACAGTGGCCAAGCGTTATCTCCATATGCGGGAAGAACTCATTCCAAGTGGTCTTGATCTTCGCCAGGTAAAACTAGATGCGCGTGGCGCCTGGGATCTCAAGTTGAGCAATGGCATCGATGTTCGCCTGGGCCGCAGAGACGTCGATGGCAGAGCGCAGTTATTCCTTGATGTTGCGGCAAACATTATTTCCAGTCGAGAGGCTGAAATCGAGTTCGTTGATATGCGCTACAGCAATGGTTTCACGATCGGCTGGAAGAACGGATCGCGTTCTCCCGTAAGCGAATCGCGGGCGACTGAAGGCGGCATGGTCGCAGGACTAAAAAATTGAATAAAAGAAGCGATAAAAACCTGATCGTCGGACTTGATATCGGCACATCCAAAGTTGTCGCGATAGTCGGTGAAGTCAGCGAAGACGGCGCAATCGAGGTTGTTGGCATTGGCTCCCACCCGTCGCGCGGCCTGAAGAAAGGAGTTGTCGTAAACATCGAATCGACCGTGCACTCCATTCAGCGGGCAGTTGAACAAGCCGAGCTGATGGCCGGATGTGACATTCATTCTGTCTATGCCGGCATCGCCGGTAGCCATGTCCGCAGCCTTAATTCGCACGGCATTGTAGCTATCAGGGATAAGGAAGTGAGTGATGGTGACGTCGACCGTGTCATCGATGCGGCCGGTGCGGTTGCCATACCCGCGGATCAAAAGATCCTGCACATCTTGCCGCAGGAGTTTCTGATCGACAGTCAGGAAGGAATTCGCGACCCGATTGGAATGTCCGGAGTTCGACTGGAGGCCAAAGTCCACATGGTGACCGGCGCGGTCAGCGCGGCACAGAACATCGTGAAGTGTGTCCAGCGTTGCGGTCTGGAAGTCGACGATATTGTTCTCGAGCAACTTGCGTCGAGTTATTCAGTTCTGACGGAAGACGAAAAGGAACTGGGTGCATGCATCGTCGATATTGGCGGCGGCACGACTGATCTTGCGGTCTTCCTTGGCGGTGCCATTCAGCACACGGCGGTTATTCCGATCGCCGGTGACCAGGTGACTAACGACATCGCTGTGTCGATGCGTACACCTTTGCAGTACGCCGAAGAGATCAAGATTAAGTATGCATGCGCACTTTCGCAGCTGGCAAATCCCGACGAAACCATCGAAGTGCCGAGCGTCGGGGAACGTCCACCGCGGCGGCTTGCGCGTCAGACACTCGCGGAAATTGTCGAGCCGCGATTCGAAGAGTTGTTCGGTTTGGTGCGGGATGAGCTTCGTCGCAGCGGCTTCGAAGAGCTGATTGCGGCTGGCGTCGTAATTACCGGCGGCAGCGCGAAGATGGAAGGTGCCGTCGAGCTGGCGGAGGAGGTTTTTCACATGCCGGTCAGGCTTGGGTCACCTCAATATGTCGACGGCCTTCTGGAAGTCGTGCGCAACCCTATTCATGCAACCGGCGTTGGCCTGCTTCTTTATGGCTATGAAAATATTTCGCGCCGCGGTCAAAGAGGCAGGCCTGTCGGCGGCAGCCTGGGAGATATGTGGAACCGGATGAGGTCCTGGTTCCAGGGACAGTTTTAAGTAGGCGCTTCGGAACACGAAGCATTTTTGTAACGAGTGAGTTTGATAATTAAGTACTTAGAGCGGAGGTACACATGTTTGAGTTAATGGATGCGCACAGCCAGAGCGCCGTCATAAAAGTGATCGGCGTTGGCGGTGGTGGCGGAAACGCTGTCGCCCACATGGTTAATTCGGGGATCGAGGGAGTTGATTTTATTTGCGCCAACACGGACGCGCAGGCACTGAACAGTGCCCGGGTGCGAACGGCGCTACAAATAGGCTGCAACATCACCAAGGGGCTCGGCGCAGGCGCTGATCCCGATATCGGACGACAGGCGGCGATGGAAGACCGTGACCGTATTCAGGAGGTCATTGAAGGTGCCGACATGCTGTTCATTACGGCAGGTATGGGCGGCGGTACCGGAACCGGAGCGGCGCCGATCGTGGCTCAGGTAGCAAAGGAACTGGGAATCCTGACTGTTGCGGTGGTGACAAAACCTTTCGAAATGGAGGGCGTAAAACGCCTGACGATCGCAGACCATGGTATCGGCGAGCTTGGAAAATACGTTGATTCGCTGATTACGATTCCTAACGAGAAATTGTTGACGGTGCTCGGCGGTGAAACAACGTTGCTGGATGCGTTCCGCTCTGCCAACGAGGTGTTACAGGGTGCCGTTCAGGGAATAGCGGAACTGATAACGCGACCAGGTCTGATCAATGTCGACTTCGCCGATGTCAAAACGGTTATGGCGGAAATGGGTATGGCAATGATGGGTTCGGGCCAGTCGTCCGGCGAAGATCGGGCACGTGAAGCGGCGGAGGCTGCGATATCGAGTCCGCTTCTGGAGGATATCAACCTCGCCGGCGCCAACGGAATCCTTGTCAACGTTACAGCAGGCATGGACCTTTCGATCGGTGAATTCCAGGAAGTTGGCAACACCGTCAAAGAGTTTGCTTCAGACGACGCAACCGTCGTTGTTGGTACGGTGATCGATCCGGATATGAGCGACCGTATTCGGGTGACGGTTGTTGCAACCGGACTCGGCAAAAATGCAGCACAGGCTGGCTCGCCAATGAGAGTAGTCAAGCGGTCGACGGCGGCGGTTAGCGAACCGAATTATCAGCAGCTTGATAAGCCAACGGTTCAGCGGAAGCGTGCGGTAGGTGATGGGCTGGAGGAAGGCGGTGGCGGCCTTCAGGAAGAACTGCTGGATATACCGGCGTTCCTGAGGCGCCAGGCAGACTGATTGATGGCGTATTGACCGCGCCTAACTCACTCGTCGCGGTCTACACCGATATGCCATCAGTCTCCGCTCAGGCCGGGCAGGCAGGTTGATCCTGCTTGTCCGGTCCGTTTCCGGCTCATCCGATGTTTGGTTGGCTTTTACTGTGTGATAGGCTTCCGCGTTGTATTGACTGCACTAGCGGCTGTAAGCCATTGAATAAGATTGCGGTTTACTAAATATGCTTCGACAGCGAACATTGAAAACTGCTATTCGCGCCACGGGTGTGGGCCTCCACACCGGTGAGAAGGTGTATATGACCCTTCGCCCGGCAGCGGAAAACTCAGGCATCACCTTTCGCCGGGTAGATCTCGACGAGCCGGTGGATGTCCCTGCGGATCCCAAACTCGTTGGTGAGACGATGCTTGGCACAACCCTCATTAAGGACGGCGTCAAGGTTGCGACAGTTGAGCATTTGATGTCAGCACTGGCAGGTCTGGGCATCGACAACCTTCATGTTGATCTTTCCGCGCCGGAAGTTCCCATCATGGATGGCAGCGCCGGGCCCTTTGTGTTCCTGTTGCAGTCAGCGGGCATCGAAGAGCAGAATGCGGCCAAGAAATTTATTCGTATCAAGAAAAAAATTCGCGTTGAAGCTGACGATAAGTGGGCGCAGCTCACGCCGTTTAACGGATTCAAGGTGAATTTCGAAATCGCTTTCAACCACCCGGTGTTCAACAAGCTGAGTCGGAGCGCGTCGATTGATTTTTCTTCCACGTCTTTTTTGAAGGAAGTCAGCCGTGCACGAACTTTTTGTTTTCTCAGAGATGTCGAAGCGCTTCGGGCAAACAACCTGACACTTGGTGGCAGCATGGATAATGCGATCGTCCTGGACGATTTCCGAATTCTTAATGAAGACGGCCTTCGTTATGCCAATGAATTTGTAATCCACAAAATTCTTGACGCCATTGGCGATGTCTATCTTCTGGGACACACCCTGATCGGTGAGTATTCTGCTCACAAGTCGGGGCACGACCTGAATAACAAATTGCTGCGTGCGTTGCTTGCCGACGATACTGCCTGGGAAGAAGTCACGTTTAGTGACCCGAAAAAAGCGCCCATTTCGTATGCGACTCCCGCATACGCCTGAACGTATATTTCTATAGATGTAAATTGACGGTTTGCCGGATCAGCAAACTAGTTTTGCGTAACGCTGACCCGTAGCGAAGATGCATCAAAACCTGCTTCACCGGCTGCCACCAGCAGAGCCTCTGCCTCGAATCGTATCCGCGATGCCCAGGCTGATGAACTGCATATGACGACGAGTTCACCGTTCTCGCGGACATTGGCGGCAATCACATGGTCAGCCAGCTCTGGCATTAGAGCGCCTCTCAGCACACCGGTGAGTGAATCCATATTTTGAGCAGTCTGGATAAGTTTTTCCAGGTTGCCACCGGATCCGGAATGGAGCAGATTTTCGAGCTTTTTAGCTGGCATAAAAGTGTGACGGAGTTAGCGTTTTTTTTGCACTTCCGGTGACCGGAATCATGGTTCGTAACAACGGATATTGTAATAAAGGGCTGGATTTTGCATATTGGCAATCCGAAAAGGGCATACCTGCTGAAAGGCGGGGACGCAAAACCACCGATCTAAGGGACATAATGTCCTAGGACAGCGGGGCTACCGAAGTGAGAAAGAACTGCAAGCCTATAACAAAGAAAGGGTGCCACTCATGGCAGCTGGCCTGTGGTCGATTTTGTTTTAGATCAACACCTTACATGATGAGCGTATTGCGTTCAGGGAATACTCGATGAATGTAGTGATATTCGGTAAAGGGTTCGGAAAGCCCTTGCAAATTAACCTGTCAGGCCGGGGTGCGGCCGCGGTGGGTGCCGTCTTTGCAGGTATTCTCGGGACCCTGGCGTTTGGCGCCGGCTACTACTATTCCGCGCAAACGGGTTCCGGTATGAGCCAGACCGAGGTCGCGAGTCTGACTGAAGAGCTCGATTCACAGAAATCCGAAATCGCCGATACCCGGCAGCAGACTGAAGACACTCTGGATGCATTGGCCATTCGTATCGGGCAGATGAATGCCCGTGTCATACGCCTTGACGCGCTTGGCCGCAGGTTGACCGAAATGGCCGATCTGGAAGACGGCGAATTTGATTTTGATTCGGAGCCCGCCATCGGTGGTCCGGAAGATGAGATCTTTGTGGCTGGCTCCGCTGCTGTACCGGAATTAATGACGGCGATGCTCGAGCTCGACAGTCAGCTCAACAACCGTGAATCGCAGCTAGGTGTTCTGGAGAGTGTTATTCAAGACCAGAACCTGTCTGATCGGGTCTATCCGCAGGGGCGGCCGGTTCGTTCAGGCTGGATGTCATCCTATTTTGGTCGTCGGACAGATCCTTTCACGGGGAAGCCGGCCAACCATCGCGGCGTGGATTTCGCGGGTAAAGGCGGCGACGATATTTTTGCCGTGGCAGACGGTGTCGTCACCTGGTCGTCAGAACGCTACGGATTTGGCAATCTCGTCGAAATCAACCATGGAAACGGCTATTCGACCCGGTACGCGCACAACGAGCGGAACCTGGTCGCAATTGGTGAGGAAGTTAAAAAAGGCCAGACAGTCGCCCTGATGGGTGAAACCGGCCGCGCCACCGGGCCCAACCTGCACTTTGAAGTGCTGAAGAATGGTCAGCGGGTTAATCCTGTTACCTTCATCCGGCGAGCCGCCGACTGACCAGCAGCCGCTGATTGCGCCCCTGGCGGCGCGATACGGCGTTAAACGCCGCCTCAAAATGCTTATGAACTCGCGGGTAGACTCCGCTGTTTGTCCGCTATCGCTTTAATCTGACCTCGCTTGGCGCGCTTTGAGCAATTATTTCCGCCGGTTTAGCGGCGCCTGGTACGTGAATCTGGTGAAGTGTTGCCAACGACCTTGTCATTGCGGTCGCCGGTCCCATATCCCTCGTTCTTGCAGGTCGCGAATTTGCGCGCTGATATCGTGCAAATTCCTGATTAGTCAGTAAAATACCCGTTTTTTGTGCATCTGCTCGCCGAAAGTCGGCCGGCAAATTCAGGAGCCCTCGGTGGCCAACTTCTTGACCCGACTTTTCGGCAGTCGCAATCAGCGCCTGCTTCGCCAGTTCTCAAAATCTGTCAAACGCATCAACGCCCTCGAAGAAGGTCTGAAAGCGCTGAGCGACGAAGAACTGAGGGCAAAGACTAAAGAGTTTCGAGGCCGCGTGAGTGGCGGTGAATTGCTGGAGGATATTCTGCCTGAAGCTTTCGCAGTTGCGCGGGAAGCTGCCTGGCGATCGCTTGGCATGCGCCCATTCGACGTCCAGCTAATTGGTGGCATGGTGCTCCACGGCGGCAACATTGCGGAGATGCGTACAGGTGAAGGCAAGACGCTGGTTGCCACTCTGCCAGCCTACCTGAATGCGTTGTCCGGCAAAGGCGTTCATATCGTTACGGTCAACGAGTACCTGGCGGCACGTGATGCCGAATGGATGCGCCCGGTTTACGAATTCCTTGGTCTGACGGTGGGCGTTTCGAAATCCGGCCAGACGCATGACGAGAAACGTGCAGCGTATGAGTCAGATATTACGTATGCGACCAACAACGAACTTGGCTTCGACTACCTGCGCGACAATCTCGCGTTTTCCCTGAACGACAAAGTGCAGCGCGATCTTAATTTTGCGGTTGTCGATGAGGTTGACTCGATCCTAATCGATGAGGCTCGCACGCCGCTCATTATTTCGGGCCCGGTCGACGAGAGCACGGACCTGTATCTGAAAATCAACAAACTTATTCCGAAGCTGCGCGTGCATGTTGAGCCTGACGGCGCAACCAACTTCGACATCCTGCAAAAGAAAATTTCCCTGCTCGACGAGCATGGCAAACCCGTCACGATCACAGACGAAGAAGGCAACGAAATTAGCATCATGTCTGTCGATCAGGCCATCGACATAGGTGCCGTCAAAGATGCCGATGTCGTACTTACAGAAAACGAAAACGACGACGTGGCGGTTTGTCGCCTTGCAGTCAGAGGACACTACAGCGCGGACGAGAAATCCAAGCAGGTTCATGTGACAGAAGACGGGCATCAGTTCGTCGAAGAGCTGATGACGCAGTCCGGATTGCTTGGGGACGGTGAGAGCCTTTATGACGCGCAGAACATCAAGCTGCTGCACCACCTGAATGCGGCACTGCGCGCGCACGTAATGTTCCAAAAGGATGTCGAATACATTGTTAAAGATGGCGAGATTGTCATCGTCGATGAATTCACTGGTCGAACAATGCCAGGTCGACGCTGGTCAGATGGCCTGCACCAGGCAGTCGAAGCGAAAGAAGGCGTCGCAGTCAAACAGGAAAATCAAACGGTTGCGTCAATCACATTCCAGAATTACTTCCGGCTTTACTCGAACCTGTCTGGTATGACTGGTACCGCGGATACGGAAGCGTTCGAGTTTCAACAGATTTACGGGCTTGAAGTCATTGTAATCCCGACGCACAAGCCGATGGTCCGCAAGGACATGGCCGATCTCGTCTACCTCAATGAAAGTGACAAGTTTGACGCCATCATCGAGGACATTACCGATTGCCGGGAGCGGGGGCAGCCCGTGCTGGTTGGCACGACTTCCATCGAAACATCCGAGTTGTTGTCATCGGTCCTCAAGAAGAACCGCATCCAGCACGAAGTCCTTAATGCGAAGCAGCATGAGCGAGAGGCTAATATTGTGCAGCAGGCGGGCCGTCCAGGCGCGATCACGATCGCAACCAACATGGCGGGTCGTGGCACCGATATTGTTCTCGGCGGCAACCTTGAGGCGGAACTGGCGGAAGGCGGGGACGAGGCGGAGATTCGCGCAGACTGGGAAGAACGCCACAAAAAGGTTCTGGAAGCCGGTGGCCTGCATATCGTCGGCACAGAGCGTCATGAGTCGAGGCGCATTGATAATCAGTTACGAGGCCGCTCAGGTCGCCAGGGAGACCCGGGCTCCAGCCGTTTCTATCTGTCTATGGAAGACACCCTGATGCGGATTTTTGGCGACCCGCAGCGAACCAAAGCCCTGTTGGCACGCGCTGGAATGCGCGAAGGCGAGGCTATCGAGAGCAAGTTGCTGAGCCGGCAAATTGAGAAGGCCCAGCGCAAGGTTGAGTCTCATAACTTCGACATCCGGAAGAACCTTCTCGAATATGACGACGTCGCCAATGATCAGCGCAAAGTGGTCTATCACCAGCGTACGGAGTTAATGGCGGCCGAAGACGTAGCCGATGCCGTTACTGCAATTCGTGAGGAAGTGGTCGAGGGCATGGTTGATCAATACATTCCGCCCGGCAGCCTTGAAGAGCAGTGGGACCCTGAGGGGCTCGCGGCCGCCTGTGAAAGCGATTTTGCGATGCAGATGGATATTCCTGGCTGGATTCGGGAGGACGCGCGCCTGAATGAAGACCAGATTCGTGAACGCTGTGTTAAAGAGATCCAGGCTGCCTACGATCAGAAAACTGAATCAATCGGCGAGTCGCTGATGCGGATGGTCGAAAAAGAAGTCATGCTGAAACAGCTGGATTTCCACTGGAAGGAACACCTGGGTGCAATGGACTACCTTCGCCAGGGCGTTGGGCTGCGCAGTTACGCGCAAAAAAATCCCAAACAGGAATACAAGAGAGAAGCATTCGAGATGTTCGGTGAGCTACTCGAACAGGTTAAGCACGATACGATCAGCATCCTGTCACGCGTACGAATTCAAAGTGAGGAAGACGTACAGCGTATGGAAGAGGAGCGGCGGCAGGCTCAGGCGCTCAAGTTCAAGCACGACGAGGCGTCAGCACTGGGGCAAAGCCAGCCAAGGACTATTGGTGGCGGTGGGCGGCCTGTGCAAGGTGGCGGACCGGCGGAACCAGCGCCCGAACCATTCGTCAGGAGTGGTCGCAAGGTTGGCCGCAATGAAGCGTGCCCGTGCGGATCAGGCAAAAAGTACAAACAGTGCCACGGTCAACTAAGCTAGGAACGAATTCGTCACGCACCCATGTCGTCGCCGGCATTCTGCAAGATGCCGATGACCGAATCCTCATTGCCGATCGCGCACAATCTAAATCGATGCAGGAATACTGGGAGTTTCCCGGCGGCAAAGTAGACCGCGGTGAATCTGCCGAAGCGGCGCTACACCGCGAACTGGCGGAGGAACTTGGTATTGATATTGAAGCGCCGCTGCATTTCAAACGCCTTACACACGACTATCCCGATCTAAGTGTTTCTATCGATTTCTACCTGGTCAGGGGCTGGCTCGGAACGCCATCAGGCCTGGAAGGCCAGCAAATTCAATGGGTTAGCAGGAGCATGCTCGGCGCGCAGAATCTGTTGCCTGCCGATGCGCCAATCATCGAGGCGCTTTCCGATTTGTAATCAGGGCGCTGCGGCTGCCTAACAAATACTGAGTTTGAATTTGACGTCGTGCCCTGTTTGAACCGCACGTGAATTGATCGTGGACCACTCAAGAAAACGTATAGTAAAACGATGCTGGCTGCCGCTGATCTCGGGGTAGAGCTGACTGGATTCTGGCAGGGTTACGCGAAGCAGGCGGCAGCTTGCGTCCTTCTGCATGCGATGTTGGTACATTCCATTAATCGCGGTTTTGTCGGCAGGTTGTGCGCTCTCCCGGATCAACCAAAGCAACTCGGTGACTGCATCGCACAATGGTCGAATAACCTCCAGCCAATTCGCCATGTCTTCCTGTCTCCTGGGAAACGGCTGGCGCAACCAATGACTGAACTCGGGCAAGTCGAACTCGCAGGTACCTCCAGGTATCGAACTGCGGTGCTTAATTGAACTTAAGAACTCGCAATCCTTTAGTGGCTGCATGTATTGGGTGCCGACGGCGTCGATTTCCTCGCGGCTTGAAATCAGGTTACCGAGCAGCGCGCCGAGGCGGCCAGAGTCTACGCCGGGCTGACTCTGAAATCTCTGCAGGGTGTCGATTTGCAAATCCAGTTCTTTATGAACTTCAGTTCTGACATCGCCGCGCATGAGGATCGCCATAATGTCGAGAAGGCTGGCGATCGCTCCACGTGTGGCCCAGTTGGAATCGCTATCGCAGTTGTAGAGCAACTGCTGATACAGAAATTCGAGCCGCATGAGCGTTCGCATACGCTCATTAATCGGTTGCTCGTATTCAGGAATGCGATTCATTGCCGCCTGTTGCGATGTATGGGGTGCCGTTGCAGACATATCGGTATTCTGCGCCACACGCAGTCTTCAGGCAAATGACTTGTTCATGAGTTTTCGTTCGCCAGCTGCAGGTAAGCCTCATGCAGTTCCAGAACTGCTTGCATACTGTCTTTTTTGTCGCCGTCGTTCCCAACAATGTCGTCGGCGATCGACAGTCGCTCTTCGCGACTGGATTGTGTCGCAATTATGCGACGGGCCTGGTCTTCGCTTTCCCTGTCGCGCGCAAGAAGCCGGTTCAACTGCGTCTCGACGCTGCAGTCGACAACCAGAATCCGGTCCATCGCCTCTTTCATCGGCGATTCAAAAAGCAGCGGGACGACGATAATCACATAAGGCGCTTCCGCTTCGGCCGCCTGGCGATATGCCTCGTCCCGGATACGTGGATGCAAAATGGACTCGAGCGCCTTTCGCTTTTCGTCGCTTGAAAACACGAGCTTGCGCATTGCCTGCCTGTCGAGCGAACCGTCGCCTGCAATGACTGCAGGACCAAACTGATAACTTATTTCGTCGAGGGCGGCCGAACCGGGCATGACAACTTCACGAGCGATTAAATCAGTGTCGATCACGGGTACGCCGAGCTCGGCAAAGTAGTTGGAGATCATTGTCTTGCCGCTGGCTATGCCACCGGTCAGACCGACTCGAAAGGGCTTTTTGTGCGGAGTAGGGATCAGAAAACCCTCGGCTGATCAGGCGTAAAAATTGAGGTACCAATCGATAATGTCGCTACCCCACAACATGGATATCCAGCCGGCCGCCGCGAGGTAGGGCCCGAACGGGATCGGAACGCTTCTTTCGTGTTGCTTGAAAACGATCAGGAGAATGCCGACTGCAGCGCCAACGACCGCAGACATCAGGATGATTAGCGGCAGCAGCGACCATCCCAGCCATGCTCCGAGTGCGGCAAGGAGTTTGAAATCTCCGTACCCCATGCCTTCCTTTCCGGTCAGCAGGCGAAACACGTGGTAGACACTCCACAGACTGAGATATCCGGCGAGCGCTCCCACAATGGCCGATTTGGGTTCAACAAAGAGGGTGCTGGCGCCATCCATTGGATTGAAAAGACTGAGGGCCAATCCAGCCCAGATAAGGGGCAGAACGACATTGTCATAAATGTACTGGTGATCGATGTCGATCACGCTGATGGCGATCAAAGCCCAGGTCATTACAATCGCCGCCAGGGCTTCCCAGCCAAAGCCAAAGCGCCAGGCGACAAGCCCGGAAAGAACTGCCGTGAGTAATTCGATAATCGGGTAGCGCGCGGCAATCTTCGTTCCGCAGCCGGCACATTTGCCGCCCAACAATACGTAGCTCAATACCGGGATGTTTTGCATAGCCGTTATTTGCTGACCGCAGGAAGGGCAGCGGGACCGGGGCGCGACCAGGTCAAACCGGCCTTCCGGTAAGTCGGTGGCTGGCGTCGCTGCGAGTTCGTCGCACTGTTCGCGCCAGGAGCGCTCCATCATCACCGGCAGGCGATAAATAACCACGTTCAGGAAACTGCCGACCAGTGACCCGAACACGAACAGGGTCCCCAGAAACAGTATTGGATACTGCGCGAAGGCAATAAGAAACGGATCAAACAACGGTTGTCCTATACGACCGATCCCAGCTTGAATATCGGCAGGTACATGGCAACGATCAGGCCACCAACCAGCACACCGAGCACCGCCATGATCAGGGGCTCAAGCAGGGAGGTCAGGGCATCGATCGCGTTATCGACCTCGGTTTCATAGAAATCCGCAACCTTGGCCAGCATCGCGTCGAGCGAACCCGCTTCTTCACCGATGGAGACCATTTGAATCGCCATGTTCGGGAACAGCCCCGAGTTACGCATCGAGGTTTGTAGCTGGGTACCCTGGGAAACT
>CAJQPR010000181.1 GCA_905480255.1 uncultured Woeseiaceae bacterium
GCATACTATCGCCGAGCTCAATGACGCTCTGAGCAGTCAGCAGATGCAGATCTCAAAGCTCGAACACCAGGTTGTCACGCTGATTGATCGCGTCAGGTCCCTGTCTGAGTCAGCCCCTGCAGGTGGCACGGACGATGAACCTCCACCGCACTATTAGTAGTCAGAGGGAACTCCAGAATGAGCAAATTTCCGGATCTCATCCGCAGCTTGCCGAACTTTGAGGGGCCGTTCGATGCCCATCGTCTTGAGGCCGATGGTTGTGAAGTCCTGTTCGCGTCCTACCCGGCCGGAACGATGATCGGCACCCATACTCACCCGACCCGCAATGTAGGTGTGATCACGGAAGGTGAGCTGATTTTAACCAAGGGCGGTGAAGAAACTCGTTACGGGCCCGGCGATTGGTATCACGTGGATGCCAATGAGGAACACGCGGCGCAGTTTGATATTTATACGTCCGAGATCGAATTCTGGTTTACGGCGTAAGGCGCGGAGGCAGCCATGGCAGCAATCAACAAGACTTTGCAGTATGTGTGGATGGCTATTTTTGTCGGCGTTCTCGCGTGGTCTGCCATCGGGCCGCATGATTATCCAACGTGGTGGCTGGAAGTGCTGCCGGCTCTGATTGGCGGCGCGTTGATTTGGTACACACGTGACACGTTCCCGCTAACGCGTCTTGCATACGTGTTGATTCTGATTCACTGCATCATCCTGATGGTTGGGGGGCACTATACGTACGCCGAGGTTCCACTGTTCGACTGGATTGGTGAACAGTTCGGCCACACGAGGAATAACTACGACAAGCTTGGTCATTTCGCACAGGGCTTTATTCCGGCGCTCATAACCCGGGAAATCGTTATTCGTAAGAATGTCTTCAACAGCTCGAAGTGGCGTGACTTTTTTATTGTCTGTTTTTGCCTGGGATTCAGCGCATTCTATGAACTCATCGAATGGTGGGTGGCACTGCTTTCGGAAGAGGCGGCGGATTCCTTCCTGGGAACGCAGGGCTACGCCTGGGACACACAATCGGACATGGCCTGGGCGCTGTTCGGAGCGATTGCATCGCTCGTCTTGTTGCGGAAATTGCATGACAAGCAACTTCAGGCGGACGGCTTTATCGCCTGACCCGTGGACCCGATCGCAATAGAGCTGGCTCGCGAGGAACATCTCGCGGACATTCCAGGAATTGAACTGGCTGGTGCAACGCTGTTTGCCGAGGCAGATCTCCCACAGGAAATTCGCCATCGTGTTACGGCCGCGACCGATCTTCGCGACGCATTGAACGCAAGCCGTATCTGGGTGGCTGTGCACCAGTCCCGGCAGACGGTGGGGTTCGCCATGGCGGAAGTAGTTGATCGGCAGGCTTATCTCACCGAACTTGACGTATTGCCTGAATTTGGCAGGCAAGGTATTGGGTCCCGGCTCGTCCGCGCCGTTGCAGAGTGGGCAAAGACCTGCGATTTCGATTCTCTGTCGCTCATCACCTTTCGACACCTGCCGTGGAATGCTCCGTTCTATGAGAAACTTGGCTTCTTTATTATTGATTCTGCGGAACACGGACCGGAACTCGTTGGTCTGATGGAAGAGGAAAGGCAGGTTGGCATCAATATGAATAATCGCGTTGCCATGAAATTGAAAATATGAAACGTATACATGGATTTGTAATTGTCATTGCAGCGCTGTCGATCGGCGGCTGTGCCAATGGCAATGATGCGGTCGGGTTGCCGACCGGTGAGTGTGTTGTGTTGCTGCACGGCCTTGCGAGATCGTCCCTGTCTATGGAGCCGATGGCGCGAGCACTGGAGGAGAGCGGGTTCCATGTCGCAAACGTTGACTATGCGTCTCGTGATTATCCGATTGAATACCTGGCGCCAATGGCTGTCGGTAGTGGCATCAAGGAGTGCGAGAGTAATGGCGAAATCAACGCCGTCCACTTCGTTACGCACTCACTCGGCGGGATTCTTGTCCGTTACTATTTTGCAGACAACGATCTCGACTTAATGGGGCGGGTTGTCATGCTCGCGCCGCCAAACCAGGGTAGTAATGCGGCCGACGCGTTGCGCGACCTGCCCGGCTATGAATGGCTTAATGGTCCTGTCGGCTATCAGCTGGGAAAAGGCGAGGAAAGCGTGCCGCTTCGGCTTGGCACGCCGAGCTTTGAGTTCGCGATCGTCGCTGGCGACCGGACAATCGATCCGGTGACATCGGCGGTACTCGAGAATCCGGACGATGGGCGGGTATCAGTGAGCGATACCAAACTCGACGGCATGCGGGACTTCAGGGTTGTTGGCTCAAGTCATGCTTTTATCATGCAAAAGGACGAAGTATTCACGCTCGTTAAAAACTTCCTCGGGCATGGCAGTTTTGACGACAACTAGGATTCGCGATCCGGATCAACAATCTCTAATTGGTGCGCTGGGGGTTACCAAAAACCTAGCTTCGCGACCGGGAAGAAAGGGGCGCGGCCATTGTGCCCGGCATCGGGCATGACGACATGGACGGCGAGTTGCTTGTGCAGGATTTCGCTGCCCACCAGGCGGATCGCATCATTATGGCGCTCGAAATGATCGAGCCGTCCCTGTATCTTCG
>CAJQPR010000182.1 GCA_905480255.1 uncultured Woeseiaceae bacterium
AAAAATCCAGACTGGCGCTCCGCTGGCCGCTGGTGACGAAACGCGCAAGGCAATCGTATTATTCAATGTTTACATGATTGACACAGAGAGCCGGTTTCATCAATACAAGATCGGTTACCTCGATGCCCAGCCATGGGACGGGAGACTAAGAACCCTCCCCCACGTTGTACGACTTCCAATATTTGAACTCTGGAGGGCATCGCTTGGCGGTCAAAGTCATGCAGATGACTTCCTTGAACTGTTAGACAGACTGCTGAAGGAGCCTCTTAATGAACAACGGAAATGAATCGGGCAAGGTAGCCTGGCCACAAAAGACCACAGAGCTATATCACAATCATTTTGACTCGACACTGTGGAACGATTTTCCGTTTCGCGACGACGACATCATCATATCCACCTACGGAAAGTCCGGAACAACCTGGGTTCAGCAGATCGTCGGCCAATTGCTCTTCGCAGGTGCTGAAGGGGTCAACACGGCAGAAATGTCGCCGTGGGTAGACCTCCGAATTCCTCCGTGGGATGAAAAGATTGCCGCGATTGAGGCACAAACTCATCGACGCTTTCTGAAGACGCACCTGCCGGTCGATGCGTTGGTCTATTCACCCAAAGCAAAATATATTTTTGTGGCGCGGGACGGTCGCGATGTCGTGTGGAGCTTTTACAACCATCATCGCAGCTTCAATGATATGGCTTACGAGTTGATTAACGGCGCCGCCGGGCCGGATGTCGAACCCATAGAGCCGACTCAACTTGAGGTTCACGACTACTTTCTGGAGTGGCTGGATCGTGACGGCTATCCCTTCTGGCAGTTCTGGCACAACATCGCTTCCTGGTGGGCCATTCGCGATATGCCAAACCTGATGTTGTTGCATTTTGCTGAACTCAAAGACGATATGCCCGGACAGATTCGCAAGATTGCCGAATTTCTGGACATACCCGTCGATGAAGACAATTGGGACGCTATCGTCGAACACAGCACCTTCAAATACATGCGCGAATATGCGGAACAATCTGTACCGCTGGGCGGTGCTGTATTCGAGGGAGGCGCAAAGGCCTTTATTCACAAGGGCACCAACGAACGCTGGCGCGAGACGTTGACCCAGGAAGATATCGCCAGGTACGAAGCAATGGCGCTTGAAAACCTCGGGCCTGAGTGCGCCCATTGGCTGGCAACGGGCGAGATGCCTTAATTACGCTTGTAGTTCGCCCAGCCACCCAGATCGGAAATATCTGGCCAGCCGCCCTCCCGAATTAATTTTTCGGGATAAAACATCGCCGTGGCCGTATTGCCATCGTCCAGCCTGATTTGCTCGGGATACATATCGGGCGGCTCGGTCGACAAGAGATGCTCGTACTGCGCTTTCGACAAACTGTAGAGCTCACCAGGAATGGACACTCCACCTTGCGCCACTTCGTAAATGCCGGGATGCCACCCATCTTTGACGGCGTGAAGGCGGTAGGCAGGGACTGACAGCGCATCGCCCAGAAACCTGGCACCAGCCAGATTACCGTGATCGGGCTGGCCGCGGAGCGCGGAGCCGCAGATAAAAACGATAAATTTCGGGCTATTGGTCATGAGTGCTCAATATTACCTGGATGAAACGAAACGCCTGCATACGCAAGGATATATCAACCGGCCCACAAACATGCCCGCATTACGCCGGCTACTGATTCTATTGTGGCGTAGGTGGTTTCACGAATTGACGTTCTGCCAGGCCTGTTGCAAAAATCATGCAATGGCGCGGGTCATACGTGCCGCTAATCAGGTAGGTGATAGTCATGCGAAAAAGAACAAAGATAGGACTTGCCGTACTCGCCCTGATCTTCTCAACCGCTGGCTGGAGTGCGGATCTCGCCAAAGGCCAGGACGCTTACAATTCGGGCGACTACCAGACAGCTCTTGCAGAGTGGCAGCCCCTTGCAAAAGAAGGCTACGCAGATGCGCAGTTCGGATTGGGGCTCATGTTCGCCAATGGATTTGGGGTAACGCTCAACGACGATCAGGCACTCAAGTGGTATCACCTGGCCGCAGACCAGGGCCATGCCCAGGCGCAGTGCAATATTGCGGTCATGTTTGCTAATGGTTGGGGCGTGCCACAAAGTAGCGAGGAAGCGTTCAAGTGGTACAGCCTGGCTGCAGAGGCCGGACTAACCCAGGCGCAGTTCAGCCTGGCCAAGAGATACTCGAAAGGTCTTGGCATTGAAAAAGACAGCGTCGCTGCGCTGCGGTGGTTTTCGATCGCAGCCGAACTGGGCAATACCAGTGCATCCTTCAAGCGTGATGCGCTTGCCGAGAAATTATCGGCGGCTGAAGTTGCGGAAGCAGATCGCCTTGCTGGCCTTTGGATGGAAAACAACCAGGCATTACTGGCGAGTCACTAACGATAGTGAGGCGCGTCCAGCTATCGCGCGGCGTCTGGCCGGGCGCTACGCACGCATGCGGGAATCGCGCTTGCGCTCAACTTCCGTCAGGAACTTCTTCCGCAGGCGAATATTTGCCGGTGTGACCTCCAGCAACTCATCGTCGTCGAGAAACTCCAGTGCTTGCTCCAGCGAAAAGCGGACCGGCGGGCTAAGGACGAGATTCTCATCCGTTCCGGCTGCACGGACATTGGTGAGTTGCTTTGCCTTGGTCGGGTTAACACACAGATCATTCTGCCGACTGTTTATGCCGATGATCATGCCCTCATAAACTTCCTGACCATGGCCAATCATCAAGCGGCCGCGCTCCTGCAGGTTGAACAATGCGTAGGCAAGCGCCTTGCCTTTCACCATTGAAACCAGGACGCCGTTGTTTCGCTGACCCAGTGTTTCAGGGATATATCGATCGTATTTATCGAATACATGATAAATAAGACCGGTGCCTGACGTTGCGGTCAGGTATTCCGTTCGGAATCCGATCAATCCACGTGTTGGAATTCGATAGTCCAGGCGAACGCGACCTTTGCTGTCTGGCAACATCGCCAGCAATTCACCCTTACGACTTGCGAGTCGGGTCATCACTGCGCCCTGGTAGTCCTCTTCGAAGTCAACTGTGAGTTGTTCCCACGGTTCTGTTTGAACACCATCTTCCTCGTGAAGAATTACTTCCGGCCGAGACACTGCAAGTTCATAGCCTTCCCGGCGCATGGTTTCGATCAATACGGAGAGATGCAACTCACCTCGCCCGGACACACGAAACTTGTCAGGATCTTCGGTCGGCACGACACGCAAGGCGACATTATGCTTAAGCTCCTGTTCAAGACGCTCACGAATCTGGCGGCTGGTCAGGAATTTGCCGTCCTGCCCTGCAAAGGGCGATTTGTTAACCTGGAACGTCATACTGATTGTCGGCTCATCAACCGCCAACGACGGCAAGCCTTCGGGATGATCCCGCGGACACAACGTGTCCGAAATATCGAGCTTCTCTATGCCGCTAAAGACGATTATGTCGCCCGCGTTTGCAGACGGAATTTTCTTTCTTTCAAGACCGTCGAATCCGTACAACTCAAGGATGCGGGCGTTGCGCGTAGATCCATCTGCAGCGACGATGCTAACGGGTGCACCCGCGTCGACTTTCCCGCGCTGAATTCGTCCGATGCCGAGTACTCCGACGTATGAATCATAGTCAAGACTCGACACCTGAAGCTGCAACGGACCATCCGGGTCCACTGCCGGTGGCGAAACCTGGGAGACGATTGCCTCAAAAAGGGGCGTCATATCGCCGCCACGGTCTTCAGAATTGTTACTTGCGTAGCCGTTTAGTGCCGAAGCATAGACGACCGGAAAATCGAGTTGCTCATCAGTTGCGCCCAGGCGATCGAAAAGATCGAAAGTCTGGTCCAGAACCCAGTCGGGGCGTGCACCATCACGATCAATCTTGTTGATCACGACAACGGGCACCAGCCCGCGAGCGAACGCCTTCTCGGTAACAAACCTTGTTTGCGGCATCGGTCCTTCAACGGCATCGACGAGCAACAGCACACTGTCAACCATCGACAGCACGCGCTCCACTTCGCCACCAAAGTCTGCATGGCCCGGCGTATCGACGATGTTGATACGATAGTCATGCCACTTGATCGAGGTATTCTTTGACAGAATGGTAATACCGCGTTCACGCTCGAGGTCGCTCGAATCCATAACACGATCAGGCACAGCCGCCCGTGCACCAAGCGTTCCTGATTGTTGCAAAAGCTGGTCAACCAGCGTGGTCTTGCCATGATCGACGTGGGCGATGATGGCGATATTGCGAAGGCGATCGATATCAGACATTGGATTCAATTCGTAGACGGGTTTTTTGTGTATTCAATAAAAAAGGGCAGGACCGCTAAGTCCTGCCCCCTTTGCGAACTTGAGCGTCGTTTACAGTGCGACGATGTTCTCTGCCTGCGGACCTTTCTGGCCTTCAGTAACAGTGAATTCGACCTTCTGGCCTTCGGCCAGGGTCTTGAATCCGTCACCAGCGATTTGGCGGAAATGCGCAAATACGTCGGGACCTGATTCCTGCTCAATAAATCCGAATCCTTTTGATTCGTTAAACCATTTGACGGTTCCAGTAACTCTAGACATTTTCTATTCCTATTTAATCAATATAATCAAAGCCTTACGAGAAGGCGGTTTTCGCTGAAAGGTAAAGCCAGAACTTATGAAAACAGGACGAGAAACTAAAAAGAAACATCGAAATGGAGTACATAGTTAACAGCGTACTTTCGAGCTGGCGCGATTATAGGCCACTTTTGCCTCCGGTCAACGATTTTTTCCCCAAAAATCATCTAATTATGACCATTCTGTGACGTACCTGCCGGGCCTGTCAGACGTCGGTCATGGTCAGTACGACGTCGAAACGAAGCAACGGCAAACCCGACCCGTCATCGATCCCGGGTTTCGGAATCAGCAGCTGGTGGAGTTCTTCCGGCACCTTTGCAAGCTCTTCATCCTGGTGCAACAACGGATCACCTTCGAAATACATTTGCGTCGTCAGGGTATCTGACTGTTCGTGTGACACCTGGAAGTGAATGTGCGCGGCGCGCCAGCCATCAAACCCGAGATACTTCAGCGGATAAGCGCCTGGTCTAATCGTCCTGAACGCATAACGTCCTTCAGCATCTGTATTGATCACTCCTCGACCCTGAAAATTCGGATCCAGTGGTTCGGGACTCGGATCATCAGGGTGTGCGTACTTTCCATGTTTGTTTGCTTGCCAGATATCAACCAGCGCATTGCGCAAGGGATTTCCGCCAGTATCCGTGACACGACCGCGAACCAGCATCATTTCGCCGGATGCAACATCTAAATGTCCATCGATCAGTGTCAGATCAAGATCCAGGTCATCCTGTTGCCAGCCTGGATGAAACGGCCCCTCAATTTGCGCAGGTGTGGGCACAGCTGCGCTAACGATACTACTGCCGAAGATTGCAGCACCGGCGGCCATGCCGATATTTCTGGTTACGTCCCGTCGATTGATACCTTTGCTCTTCGCCATCGTGCGGCCCATCCAGAAGTGACGTTTCACTTAGCGTAGACCATAAAACGTGAGCCTGCTCTGTATCCGACAACTCCTGCTGGCAATTCGCTTCCGCGACGTCGGATTAGCGCTACTTAAGAGCTCGCCGTTCTGACATGTGTAATCGGAAGTCCCAAAACACTTTGAGCGAGAGAAGCAGTATGGCGAAGCCCGTTGTGCTCGAAAAATCGGGAACCAGCAATGTAATCGCAAACGCAATAATGATTGCACCCAGCAGAGCCAGGCAACGGCGGAACGGCAACGCAAGAAGCGCGCCGACCTTGGCGGTTTTGTACTCGCGCATGACTATGAAATTTGCAATGAATGAAACTCCGTGGCCAACGAAGAACAACGCCGCAGACCCGAACATCAGTCCAATGCTGTCGAAGACCATGTTATCCATGCTGGTATCCGTGACGGCCTCGGCTGCGAACGCGATCGCTATACCCACGATGGCAAACAGCCCGAGAAATTCCGCGCTCACAAATCCAATGGTGAGCAGGGAGATAACCAGGCCGGCGCCCGGAGAAACATCGACATAGCGATTGTCGTAAGGATCGCCCAGCAGGGAGGCGGCGATGATTTTCAGCGCGCTGAAAAAACCGATCCAGAAACACTCCAGCCAGAAGACGATGACCAGCTGGAAGAGCGTCAGGTCATAAACAAGGTACAAAAGTAATAGAGTGGCATTCGCGACGAACAGTGCGAGGGCGCCAATACCGACCTTCCCGATCAGGCGGGCGTTGTCCTCCGTTATCGGGCTGACTGCCTGTAATCCGTCCATAAACCAAGGATAGCCAGACGGCGACCAGCCGAAAGGGCATGATTCACGTTATTTGCATGACAGCTTCTTGTCTCCTGATTTGTTCGTATTTTGATTAATACCAGCAGTTAGTCCAGGCGTTGCAGCGGCACCTTGGCGAAGCCGTCCAGCGCTTTGAGCCATTCCCGCGTCAGAACTGCGAGCGCTTTCTCGCCCTTCTCAGCAGTTGCCAGTGTCGCGTCCCCGAATATGCCGGACGCAGAGTAGAGCGGATCGTTTTCATCGCGGGTCAGCCGTCCGGGTTGATAACCGCCATAGTCTTTAGGCGTTCTCTCGCCGTAGTCCCGCACCGCAAGATCCATTTGCACATTTTCCGGCTGTAAATAGAGGTTGATTGAGGTTTCGATCTCATCGCCATGTCCCCCAACAACCTGTTCCTGGAGCGCCGACACTTCATCTGTCTCGAGGTCGTCCCAGGAGACAACCAGGGTCGGCACGCCCGTTTGCACCCGAATCTCACGTGCGGCGATGGAAATTGGCAGTCCGGTTGCCTTGGAAATACCCGTGTTCAGAAAAACGATACGCTGGGCCCCGTGGCCCGCGAGTGACATTCCCACCTGCTGAACGTAAGCCTGGAACACCACCGGATCGGCTACCTCGGTACCTGGGAAGTCCCTGAAGGCGGGGAACCAGCCGTGCAGAACCGGCGGTGCCACGATGACGTTTTTGGATTCAACCGCGGCCGCAAGCAGATAGTCCATGACAACACGATCTGCATTCATTGGGAGATGCGGTCCATGTTCTTTGGCGCCGGCGCCAAATGGAACGATGACAATGGGCGATTCAGAAAACCGATGCTCTGCCTCAGGCCAGCTCAGGTCGCCGAGATAGACGCCGGTTGTTTGAGCAATCGCGGTTATTGTTAAAAACAGGCAAGCAGTGAGGACACACAGTCGACCAGTGTTCATTATTGTTCTCCCGGCGATGAACGGTACACTTGAACCGACAAATGGCTCTGATCCGACGAGCGGTACCAAGCTCCCGACGAATGACTGAATCATTCTCTGCCGACTGGTTCAAAATAAATCAGGACACAAAGATTTGCAGAGAGAAATCATGAATTCACATAATACAAAACCGACGTACTCTTTTCACAAGTCACCGGTGATTACTGACTCGGACAATGACGAAGCGGAAGTGGTAAGCACATCACTGGTCAGAAACGTTGACCTGAAAATTGTCGATGATGAAACTAGCGGCTGCGATCCGTACAACAGTACGGGTCAGCACGTCATTATAGAGTCGAAATTGCAGACCGGCGACTAGGCCGTTCAGGCATAACCCGTCTTCATAACCTTAGTTCGATCGGTTGACGTGGGATCGTCCGGATCGTCATCACACGCGTGGCTGTCGGAATATCCCCGGGGGAAAACGGTTTTTGGGTTCAGATATCAGGAGCAAAGGAACCGTCGACCGCCATCCTGTGAACGCTCATCCGCATCATCAGGATGGCAGCGACAATAATCGGCCGGCGCAAGATCATGTCAGGGGCTCATTCGAAGCTGCTTGCGAATCAAGCTTATATGCACTGCTGGTATTTTTGGTTTATAACAACCAGGAATATTGTGCGGAGCATCCCATTAATGCGATCACTTAAGCAGCTTATCGTCATCATCCTGTTATTTGGCGTCTCAACCGCATACTCGGCGGGCGGGAAACCAGCGCCCGGACAGGGATTTGTCGACGTTCCGGGCGGTCCCGTCTGGTTCAAGGTGGTGGGCAACGGTCCTGGCCTGCCTATTCTGAGTCTCCATGGCGGACCCGGTGGGACGTCCTGCAGCAACTCCCTGCTGGAAGTAATGGGTGACGAGCGACCCGTTATTCGCTACGACCAGCTGGGCACCGGCCGGTCGGGCCGTCCGGATGATCTTTCGCTATGGGAGGTCGATCAATTCGTCGAACGCCTGCATGCCGTGCGCCAGGAACTTGGCCTTGAGAATTTTCACCTTCGTGGACACTCCTGGGGCAGCTCACTCGCGGCAGCCTATGTCCTTGAGAAAGGTACGGACGGTATTGCATCGGTAATTCTCTCGAGCCCGTTGCTCAGCACACCGCTTTGGATTCAAGACGCGAACTACCTGCGCAACCAGCTGCCTGAAGACGTACAGATAACGCTCACGCAACACGAGAAGGCCGGCACAACCGACTCTGATGAATACCGTGAGGCAAGTGAGGTGTTCAACAGTCGACACGTTGGTCGCGGTGAAGCAAAAGAGAAAGCGACCGGTTGTGACGGAGCGCCCTGGAATTCCTTCGTATACAACTACATGTGGGGTCCAACGGAATTTCACGCAACGGGCAATCTCGTCAACTTCGATGTGACTGATCGGCTGCATGAAATTGATATACCGGTGTTGTTCATAACGGGCGAGTTCGATGAAGCGAGACCCGAGACCGTCGCGAAATTTCAGCAGTTGATTCCTGGCGCGCAAATGATCGTCATCAAAGACGTGGCCCATGCGTCACTGAGTCGAGCGCCCGACGTCTACCGTCAGGCGCTCGAAAAGTTTCTCGACTGGGTTGAAGAAAACTAGTCTGTACGCAGGGGGCCTGAGAATACGACAGCGCCTTCTGGCTTTGCCGCCTTTTCAGCTTCAAACGGTGTCGAGACATCAATATTCATTATGATGTGATCGCCGAGTATCCTGCCGTTCGGTTCCGGCATCGTTCGGAAGGCCGTTGGGAAAAGCAGTCCACCAACCTCTTCGTAGTGAGTGATGACCCGCCACATCGGGCCAAAAACACTACCCTCGGGCATGCCCATCAGGGCAATCAGTGGCGCGTATCCGCTGCCGTACTGGTAACTCACCAATCGAAAGGTGTCCGGATCTATGTACAACGTGAAGAAGTCCCTGGCCGACTTGCCAACGGAGGGTGCACCGTCAAAGGTCATCTCAACTTTATATAGTTCCTTGTCGATGCCGTCCCAGTTCTCTTTTCCGACGGCCGATAAAACAACGCCCTCGTCCTGGGTTAACCAAGGCAAATTCACGAAATAGTAAAAGAAGTGCACCATCATCGCCGTGGGATTACCTTGCCGCCAGTTTTCCGACCAGACCTCCTTGCCATCAAATCCGATACTCGAATTCTCCATCGGCCAGTCCTGCCACACCTGGCGGGTTTTCTGATCGATGACTTCATGTGCTACCCACCAGCCAAACTGTCCGCCTTCATGACCTTCCATGTGCATCAGATCATCGTATCGAATCGATGGCACTGCCCGCCAGCGCTCGATACCACCATGTGCATCAACCATTGCTTCAACGACGCGACGGGTATCGTCGTTTGCGTACTGCGGATCTGCGCAGACCGGTGCCTCGGCAACCAGGCAGAGCACCACCGCCAACACACCTCCCAAATTTGATAATTTCATTACTTGTCTCCTGATAACTGATTCGCCATCGACTTGAATGCAGCAGCCGACACCTGTGGTTGGTATTCCTGCGATTCCCACCATTCCATGGATACCGCGTCTTCGACGGCGCCATCCGGGGCCGTCAGTTTTGTTGAATCGAACGGCTCATCCAGTCTTACATTCCAGGCAAAGTGATAAGCATTGCTGGCGCCGCCACTGGCACTGCCGGTACCGTAGGACATGTAAGACGTTGGCAGGATGAGACCGTCGAATTGCCGGTATTCGGCAAATACGTGAAAGTTCGGTCCGAGCGGCTGGCTTGGGTTCGCCACCATACCCGGGTGATTGATATCGAAACGGATGCCCTTCATCAACCGTGTTTCCGGGTCGATATAGACGTCGTAGAACGTGCCGGGAATTGTCGGGCTGCGTTCATCGAAGGTCACCCGAAGAATGTCGTAGACGGTTTCGTCTTCCGGTAACAGGCCTGTACGAACCGGGCCGACATTCGCTGAGTCCGCATTGATCTGCCACGGCAGCGTGATGAAGCTGGTGGTCAGGCGGACGAAAAAGCCGGCCGGCATCGGCATCGGCCATTGATGAGACCAGAGCTCGCCATCCTTCCAGGCAACGCGTGACTCCCAGAACGGCCATTCGATGTAGGCGTTGCCGCTGTCAAGATCCACGGCCTCGAATGAATAAAACGGCATTGGGCCGCCTATCAGCTTGGTGAAAAAATTGAATTGCAGGCTTTTTGCCTCTGCCATGGGCTGCATACCACCGTGTGCGGCCAGCATTTCGGCGGCAAGCTGGTGACTCGCATCGTCCGCAAACTCAGGGCTACCGTCGAACCAGGGTGTCGCCTGTGCGCTGCCTGATACCAGGAAAGCCAGTATTAGTGCTCGAATCATGCTTATCTCCTTGATGAAGCCGGGTTGATGAGCACAAAATGGCCTCCCGGCCCTCTAAAGTCCTGAATAAAAGTTGCGGAAAACCTTCCATTAATGTCAGAGGCCATCAAAAAACCGGATTTACAGACCGCGAGGGCTTCCCGCGGCCCAACCAGAATCGGCGATTGGGTCTTGCACCCGGACCTGGGCTTGCTTCGCGCCGGCACTCGCGAAGTACGTCTTAATCCCAAATCACTGCATGTCCTGCTGGTTCTGCTCGATGCCGGCGACAGCGGCGTATCTCGAAACGCCCTGCTGGACCAGGTCTGGGGCGAGAATTATCCCAGCGACAATGTGATTTCCCGGGCCATGGCTGACCTGCGTTCCGCGTTCGGCGAGAAGGCCGGCGAGCAGAGGTTTATTCGCACTTTGCCGAAGTTCGGCTACCAGTTCGTCGCCGTGCACAGTGAAATTGCCGCCACGGACAGGAATGAGATCAGGAAGTCTCACGTTCAGCGATACCGGCACCATTATCTTCTGGCCGGCCTGGTCTTGCTGGCCGCTTTCCTTCTGCCACAGGTGATAAGAAAACCGGACCTACCTGAGGTAAACCGTTTCGTACTAAGCGGTTCAAGACCGCTCACCTCAGCTCCGGGCCTCGAACATCAGCCACGAATAGTTCCTGGTACCGAATGGATCGTCCATGCGGTAATGCGGCGGGATCGAAGCGACTGGGATCTTTTTCGTGTTTCCGTCGATGATGGCGCGCAGCAACCTGTCGCCGTATCGCCGGGCGTGCACGAACATGGTCCTGCGATTTCTCCATTCGGTGATGAATTAGCCTACGTGCGAATGTCGTCCGATAGCTGTGACGTTGTCATTCAGTCGATTGCAATCGGTGTTCCGGAAGCAGTCGCCCGGTGCACGCAGAGGTTCCCGACGCTGGTGGACTGGTCGGCAGTCAGCAATCAGATCGCCTATACCATTGCGCAGCAAGCCGAAACTGACTCACTGCGTCGAATCTATCTCGTGGACCCAACCAACGGCGAATCCAGTCGACTGACCGGCGCCGTTTCGCCGACCGGTACGGACTTCTACCCACGTTTTTCGCCGGCCGGCGATAAGGTCGCGTTCCTGCGTGGCGAGCCACAACCCGATCACCGCACAACATTATGGGTGGTTGATATTGAATCGCGCGCCGAAACCCGTCTGACTGATTTGCCAGCCCAGTTGGGCGGCATGGCGTGGCTCGATGACAACAGGCTCATCTATAGCGTATCCGATGCAGGCGCCATGCGCGGCAGGATCGTGAACGTTGATTCCGGCGACGCGTACCCGATCGAATCGAACGGCTTTATGCACCCCGACTTCCTCGCCGATGAGCAATTACTCGTAGTCGCGGAACCTCGCAGCGACCAGGACCTGACATTGCTGGGAGCGGACAACACGGCCAGGATCGTGGCTCAGTCGACCAGTGACGATCATCACGGAAGATTGTCGCCTGACGAGCAGTGGATCGCGTTCATTTCGCGTCGCAGCGGATTCGATGAGCTCTGGATCGCAGCGACGGGCGATGATGTCTCCCGCCGGCTGACCCGGTTCGATGGCGCGAGCGTGCGCTACCCGGACTGGAGTCCGGATGGCCGCAGGATTCTCGTCACCGCCCAAACCGATTCAGGCGAACGTCTTTACACTGTCGACATTGTCAGCGGCACCGCAACGCTTGTTGAGACAATATTTGCAGACATCACGACACCGCGCTGGCTTGCAGATGGCTGGATAGCAGGTTGCCGTAACGAATCCGGCTGGGGAATTTGCGTCGGCAGAGATGCTGGCGTTTCCCGGATCGCAGAGGATTTTTACCGACCCAACCCTTCCGGAAAAGAGGACGTTTACGTCGTCAATGACTTGGGCACTCTATTCAAACTATCGCTCGCCGATGGCTCGACGACAGAAGTCTGGGATGGGCTGCCAGGCAATGGACGATTCGGCTGGGAGGTTGATGGCGACACGCTCTACCTGATCGCCGGTGGCGAACCCGGTAACACGGGGAGACTGCTCAAAATGGACCTGAACGGCGGCGAACCCGAGCTCCTGTTCACCGGCCCGATGCCGGTGGCAGATGTGACGCTGGACATCGGCCAGCAATCCGGCGTGATACTGCTGACGATATTTCAGACGTCGAGTGACGATCTCGTGATTTACGAGAACGTAAACTTTGCATTACCGCGGTGAGGGCGATTCGTCTCCGTAACCCTCCGGCAAACGCATGTCGAGATTCCGCACAAGGAAGGCCCAGCGGTCCGCATAGTCCTCGATGACTTTCTCGGTCGGCACGCCAGCGCCGTGACCCGCTCGCGTTTCGATTCGAATTAACACCGGCGCATCACCACCCTGCGCTGCCTGCATCGCGGCGGCATACTTGAAGCTGTGCCCGGGAACGACACGATCATCCGTGTCGGCCGTGGTCACAAGAATCGCCGGGTAGTCTGCGCCTTCCTTGACGTTGTGATACGGCGAATAGGCACGCAGCGCTTCGAATTCCTCCGGATTGTCCGAAGACCCGTAGTCATCGGTCCAAAATCGTCCGGCCGTGAATTTGTGGAACCGGAGCATATCCATTACGCCTACCGCAGGAAGCGCTGCACCGAATAACTCCGGCCGCTGATTGGTAACCGCGCCAACAAGAAGCCCGCCATTACTGCCGCCGAATATCGCGAGTTTTTCCGAACTCGTGTAGTTGTTCGCAATCAGGTATTCACCCGCGGCGATGAAGTCATCGAAAACGTTCTGCTTTTGAAGCTTGGTGCCGGCTTTGTGCCATTCTGTGCCGTATTCACCACCGCCCCGCAGGTTAGCCACGGCATAGATGCCACCCATTTCCATCCATGCGAGTCGGGTCGTCGAGAATGAGGGTTGCATGGATATGTCAAAGCCGCCGTAGCCGTACAGCATGGTCGGCCGGTTGCCATCCGGCACGACATCTTTCTTGTGTGAGATGAACATCGGCACGCGCGTGCCATCTTTCGACTCATAGAAGACCTGTTCGACGATGAAGTCATCCGGATCAAACGCAACCTTCGGCGCTTTGAAAACTTCAACCTCACCTGTGCTTACATCAAGCCGACTAATTGTTTCCGGCGTATTGAAACTCGCGTAGCTGAAAAAGGTCTCGGGATCATCGGCCTTGCCATTAAATCCGGAAGCCGTACCAATGCCTGGCAAATTGACGTTTCCGACCTGACTCCCATCAAGGTCGAAAATCTTCATCACGGACCATGCATCCTGCATGTATTCGGCGACAATGCGGCCGCCAACAAGACTGACGCCGTCAAGCACATCCTCCGCTTCTGCAATCACTTCGCGCCAGTTTTCCGGCTCGGGATTCGTGGCGTCGATAACGATCAGGCGATTCCTCGGCGCGTCGTTATTGGTGCGAAAATACAAATCGTTACCGATATTTCCGATCAGCGAATAATCGAAATCGAATCCTTCTATGATCATGACCGGCTCCGCATCGGGATCAGTCAGGTCTTTGTAGACGATTGAGTACCTGCTGTCTGTGCCAACGGAAATCGTAATAATCATGTGCTCACCGTCATCGGTAATCTGCGCACGCGGTCCCCAGTCTGGCTCGTCCGGCCGGGCGTAAACAACCAGGTCGGCATCCTGGGAGGTGCCGATCTCGTGGAAATAGATCGTCATGTTCCTGTTCAGTGACTGAAACTTTTCTTCGGCGGATGTCGCAGGGTATCGACTGTAATAGAAACCGGAGCCATCGCCCGCCCAGGATAGCTCCGTGAATTTGAGCCATTCGAGATGATCGTCCAGCACTTCACCGGATTCGATGTCGAGCACCCGCGCTTCCCGCCAGTCGGAGCCGCCGTCCTGAACCAGGTAGGCCAAATGCCTGCCGCCCGGACTCACCGAGTACGACGCCAGCGCCACAGTGCCGTCATCCGACCACGTATTCGGGTCAATCAGCAGCCGCGGTTCGGCATCGAGGCTTGTTTGGGTGAAAATGACGTTCTGGTTCTGCAAACCATCGTTGTAACTGTAGAAATAGCGTTCGCCTTCCTTCCTTGGCAAGCCGTAACGTTCGTAATCCCAGAGCTCCGTCATGCGCCGCACTATTAGCTCACGCTCGGGAATGGTCGCCAAATAGGCGAAAGTGACTTCATTCTGGTCAGCGACCCATGAGCTAACGTCTTCGCTCTCACGCACGTCGTCTTCAAGCCATCGAAAAGGGTCGGCGACATCTACACCGTGATAATTATCCACGTGATCTACTGTTGCAGTTTGCGGAGATTCAATTCTGGCATATTCAGTCGGCGTTTCCTGGCTGCAGGCAGCCAAGAAAATCAATACAGGCAGGGCACGGGAAAATAAATTCACGGCGGATTTCTCCGAATAAAAAGTCGACGCGGCGACCACCGCGTCGACTTCAGTTCTTACTGCGGCAAACGGTACTTGTGTACGAAAGTTGTCGTCTTACCCGACAGGCCGGTTTCGTACCAGACGTTCATCAGGTTGTCTTCCGGATTGTAGAAAATCTCCGGTGCATCGCCGGCAAACTCGAAGCCGGCGCCGGCCATGTCGGCCTTTGCGGTTTCGGGTGGCGTGCGATGCCAACCGCCGCTTTCCGTTCGACTCGACCCGTCAACTGCTGCGTGTTCAATGATTATCACCGTTCCACCCGGCCTGAGGACGCGGGAGAATTCAGCGAAGAGTGCAGCGGAGCTATCCGGAAACGATTCTCCCGAGCCTTCAGAGTAATGCATGTGGTGATAGAGATACGAGATCATGACCGTGTTGACTGAATTGTCGTCAAGCGGAATGCTTGCGCCCCTTTCCAGCGGCAGAAGGTCGATGTTGCCAAAAGGCGCGAACTGTTCCGTCAACGCCGCTTTGTTCGATTCGAATCTTTCGCCCGCATTCTGGTGAGCATAGACTCTCCCTTCCTCACCGACAACGCCACTGAATAGTTCAGACCAATAGCCACCGCCGGCGCCCCAGTCCAGCACAACATCGCCGGAGCCAGACCCGATGAAGGCCAGCACCTGGTCAGGGTGACGAGCGCCATCACGCTCGGTGTTGCCGTCCACGCGACTGGAGTTCGCAATAGAGTCTGCGATGGTTGCGCCGTTCGCCACGCTGGCAAATGCTGCGGCGACGAGAATCGTCGTGGTCGCCGCTATTCGTGTAAGTGTCTTCATCTTGCTCTCCTGAATACGTAAGAGTTGTTATTCTTTTCTGTATTTCTCGAACCAGGCCAGGATGTTGTCGACCTTGGCAATCTGGTTGGATGGTCTGGATGCAATGCCGTGCGATGATTCCGGAACCCTTACGAGCGCTGAATCGATCTTCCTCAGTTTCAGCGCCTGGTAGTACTGTTCCGATTCAGGCATCGGCGTCCTGTAGTCGTTTTCGCCAGTAATCAGCATCGTTGGCGTATTGACATTGCCAACCAGCGAAAGCGGTGACCGGCGCCAGTACTCTTCGGGATCTTCCCATGGAAGCTTTTCGAACCAGTAACCCGGAACCGTTCTGCTTATGTCGCTGTACAAGGCTTCGCTGGTCCAGTTGATGACCGGCTTCGCAACCACTGCTGCCGCAAATTTGTCCGTCTTACCAACGATCCACGCCGACAGGACGCCACCGCCTGAACCGCCGGTAACAAACAATTGCTCTTCATCCACATAACCTCGTGCAATCACAGCGTCGACCCCTGCAATCAGGTCATCGTAATCCTGGCCGGGGTAGTTGTGATGAATCTCATTGGCGAATGCATCGCCGTAGCTCGTCGAACCACGCGGATTGGTATAGAGCACGACATAGCCTGCCGCAGCGTACAGTTGTGTTTCAACACTGAACGCCGGCCCGTACGCGGCGAACGGACCGCCATGAATTTCGAGTATCAACGGGTATTGCTTTTCCGGATCAAAATCGGGCGGCCGTACGATCCAGCCCTGCACCTCAAGGCCTCCAACTGACGTCCATGTGATTTCTTCAACTTCACCGAGGGTCTTGTGCGCCAGTAAATCGTCGTTAAGATTGGTCAGCTTGTTTGCTGAATCTCCACGTCGTCCGGCAGCGATATCGGCTGGTCGATAAGGCGTTCCCGCCGAATACGCGTACGCACCGTTGTTGGCAACGGAAAATCCGCCACCGGTATACGGACGACTAACGCCAGTGCCGCCAACATCGTCGGCAATTGAGTCGATTCTGCCCGCCATCGACAGGGTGGCAATGTGGCGCACGCCGCGATCGTCGTACGATATATACAGGCGACTTGAGCTACCAGCCCACTGCACGGCATTGACTGAACGATCGAATTCCGTCGTCAGTTCCTCGATCGAACCGTCACTCACATCCATCACATAGGCATTGTTGTTGTGATAGCCCATCAACTTGTCGTCATACCCAAGGTACGCGATCTTCGATCCGTCCGGCGAATAGACCGGCGATGAATCTGGTCCGTCGCGATCAGTGAGTTGTCGCATTTCTCCGCTGGCAACATTGACAGACCACAGGCCGGTGTTTCTGGTCTTGTATTCCCAGTCATCATTGCGATTGGCGGAAAGAACGATGTTCTCGCCGTCAGGCGACCACGTCATTTGGCCCGTATGATTGAAATCGCCGGAGGTGACCTGGCGCGGTGTGCCTCCGTCCGCGGGAATCACGAACACGTGACTATATCCAGGCTCAATGTAACCCCGACCATCACCCCGGTAGTAAATCTTGTCGATAACAATGACCGGTGGCGCCCATTCAGCGCCTTCGGGCTTGGCCGGAGCCTTGGCCAGCTTGGTGCCTTCGCTTTTGACTAAAGCCGAAAATGCGATCTGCGTACCGTCGGGCGACCAGGTAATCGAACTTGGTGACGTTGGAAGATTGCTCAGCAAAGCCGTTTGCCCCGACTGCATCCAGCGAACATAGAGTTCGGGCCCACGACCCTCCGCGCTCGAAACATAAGCAAGTCGAGTGCCGTCCGGCGACCAGCGTGGGCTGGTATAGGAATCTGTGCCCGACATGAGCGGACGGTGTTGCCCGCCCTGGGCATCAACAATCCAGATATTAGAGCGGGTCCGGTCGGTCATGATGTCGTTGGAACGCCGTGCATACGCGATCCGCGAGCCGTCAGGAGAAATCTGCGGATCAGCCGCCATTTCAAGCTGGAAGACGTCAGTGTTCAGAAAATGGTTCTTGTTGGGTTCGTCAGCGGCAATTGCCATGCTGCCAAAGGTCAGCAGGATCAGGATAAGGCTTCGCATTGGATATCCTTTGTTATGATTATTTAGGGATGCATCAGCTGGTAAAGATAACATTTTAAGAACCACTCCCGGTCAAACCCCACCTGAAAATCAGCTCTTAATATCCATGCCTGCCCGGAGTCCCTTGTTATATTCGAATTCCCTGATAAACAAAATCCGACACAAAAGCCTAAAGCACGTGCGGATAACCTGGCGGGCAATGGGATCGGGCATTCCCATCGGTGAAAGGTTGTAAGGCATCAAAAGAGCTGTCAGCGCTAGCGTGATCTATAGCTGCAACCGTCAAAGGCCATGCTCGCCATGTGAAACTGATCGCAGATGTTCCGTATACTGTGCGCATGCCGCACATTGCCAGGGGGGAGGCAGACCGGTATGAGATTTCCTCAGCGAACTCTGCAAGCATCTGCGATCTTTTTCGCTTGCGCGGCTGTCAATGTCACCGCGGGGCAGGACTCGTTCGATCAGGAACAAATGAAAGTCGAGGGCCAGGCCGAGAAAAGATACACGGTGAAATTCGAGACCACGCAACATAAAATCTATTGCCAAGCCGCTATCTCAATCGAATACACGCAACGCAATACGATGGCCAATGTCGCGGGTACGATCGAGAACGAGGACTGTGGCGCTTCCAGTGGCGGCTACACTGTCGCCGTGCGCTACCGGGATGAGAAAGGTGAAATTCAGAATGACGAGCACCCGGAAACCTGGCAACGTGATGATGATCAACCCTTCTCGCTCAATCATGAATATCTAATTGGCGATAACATGGACCTGATTCGGGTCCGCGCGCGAAAGATTCAATGCATTTGTGCAGAGATGCCAACCGAACTTTACGAAACGGAAACCCAGGGGGAGAAAGAATGACAAACTTGACGAGACGCCAGATTTTACTCGGCGGAGGCGCATTGGCTGCCAGCGGACTGATTCCTGCCATACCGAGGACGCCACTAACGCCCCAAATGAGACTGATGAGCAATGCGCTGGCTGCGGACATTCCGCGGCCGGACTACATGATTCGACTCAGCTCCAATGAGAATCCGTATGGCCCTTCGCGGGTCGCCCTAAAAGCGATCCACGCAAATCTGCATCTTCTCAATCGCTACAGCCGCGATGTTCAACCAGTCGTCGAAGTTCTGGCGGATATTAATGGAGTATCCGCAGATAACGTCGTTGTCGGCACCGGTTCGAGTGAAATTCTGCGCGTTGCCGGAATGATCGCGGCCAGCAACAATGGCTCAGTCGTATGTGCCGACCCAACCTATCAGAGCCTGCTGGACTATGCAGAAAGGCACGGAGCCGAAATAATTCGGGTACCGGTCAACGAAAGCCTGAACTCCGATCTCGAGGCGATGCGAGCCGCGGTCCGCAGTGATACGGATATGATCTACCTGGTTAATCCGAACAACCCGATTCCATCGGTACTGAACAAGGACGCAATGCGAAACTTTGTTCTCGAAATGTCCAAAGAACACCTGGTTTTCGTCGACGAGGCATATCACGAATTCGTCGACGATCCCGACTACGAATCAATGATGGGGCTAGTCGCTGCAGGGCATAAAAACATCATTGTAGCGAGAACCGCTTCGAAAATTCATGGCCTGGCCGGGATGCGCATCGGATTCGGCTTTGCTCATCCGGAACTCGCAGAAAAAATGCGCGACATGAAGACCGGTGAAACTCACGTACTTGCCGTCGAGGCCGCTCATGCAAGTTATCTTGATCCGGAGTTTCCCAAGTTTGTGATTCGAAAGAACAAGGAGTCACTAGCCATCGTTGAAAACATGTGCGAAGAGCTCGGACTTCGATATATAAAATCGAACGCAAACTTCACATTCATACAAACCGGCATGGAAAACGCGAAGTATCAGGAACGGATGCGTGAATATGGAATTCTGACTGGTCGTGACTTTCCGCCGTATCACTCGTCATGGTCAAGAATCAGCATGTCCAAACCTGAAGAAATGGAATACTACGTGCAGATTCACAAGCGACTGTTCGGATGAAGGAAGCGGGTGAATCCGAGTAAAAACCACTTGACTCAGAAACACCCGCTTTACGATGCACGGTGGTCGTTTGGAATATGAACGACCGTGTTCGGATAGTTTATTTTTGCGGACTATCCTTTGTGGATTTCAGTCAGCGCAGCGTTATCAATCTTCGCAACCGTAGCGTCCAGGGCATCCCGGTAGCAATCTTGCTGCTGGGAATGCTGACGAAGGTTGCCCGCAACCTTTAATGACTCCACGCCGCAGACCCGCTTTGCAGCCTGTTGGATCCTCCGGTACAGAGACTGTGCGCCTGCTTCTTTTTCCACATTCAGGTCCGAATAAGTAACTTTTTCACTACGACCAGCAAGCTCATCCGCAGATGCGATGGCTGGCAGACTGAAAGCAATTACCGCAACGGTAGCGACAACACCCTTTACAAGTTTCGACTCTTTCATAGTTCCCTCTCTTTAGACTTAGACACCAGTTTTAGTTACGTACTTACTTTGATGAGATGCCAACCTTCCCATCCGAAAATGACCAATCAATCAATAACCAAGATCATTTCCGTTTCTAACTTCTATGCAGTGAAACAAAAAAAGGTTACAAATAATTTCAATTTTTGTTTTTGCATAACCAATCTGACCAATCGTTCGTAACGTTTATTTCAAATTAGTTGTTGTATTGATGCTTGCGATAACAAAATGGTTGCAATTAATTTGTAAAACTTTTGGTTATATAGATATAGCGGAATATGTTTTCAGCTGGAAAACACCGCGTTGCTGGCAATTGGGGAACTAAATATTTCTGATTGGGTCTTTCTGTCAGTTAATACGCAACAAGCGTATTTCCTGTAGCGGGTTCGATAACCGAAAAGTTTGAACCTTCAAACATCACGGGGACAGACTCAAGTCGCATGCCGCGATTGACCATCACGGCGAAATGCAGGTGTGGACCACTGGTAAATCCTGTATTTCCCGAATCAGCGATGTACTCGCCACGCTCGACGCGATCGCCCGGACGAACCCTGATCGAGTTCCAGTTGAGGTGGGCATACACGGCATGTGAGCCATCGTCGTGCATGATTCGCACGATGTTGGCTGCAGCCGCGTATTCCTCAGGATCGGTCCCACCCCGGAAATTGGCGCTGGCAACTTCAAACACGACGCCGCCCCTGGCTGCGTAAATATCGGTGCCTATTGGCATGGCGATGTCCACAGCGTAATAGCTGTCAGGCGTGGTATGGGTGGCACCGATTGGAAATGTTTGTGAAATCCGGTAGTCGGTGGCCACAGCAAAAGGTGCGCGATACGGCCGCTCGGGTGAATGCACGGCGCGTGGGTCGCCAGGAATCCAGATAAAGCGATAGTCTGCCCCGGGTACTGCGTTGTCCTCGAGCGCTTCGAGTTCCAGCATTGTCTGGGTACTGTTCGGATCGATAATCCACCGCATGGCCTGCTCCGGCAGCGGATTCTCGAGATTTATGAGCGCATCAAGGCCTAGCACTACTTCGACAGGAACGGCGTATCCGTTGCGCGCCGAGAACCTCAGGTGGCGCTCAATGATGCTGGTCGTGACGCTTACGGACGGGGGTTCAGGGCCAGTGGCAAGCTCAAGAATTTCAACGACCTGCTCTTCAGGTGGCGGCCGGTCGGAGAATATCCAGTTGCCGTTCTCGTCCTGGTACTTGTACATCGACTGCGCGAGGCTGCTGCCGCTGATTGCGAACAGCGCCGCGATAATAATCAGTCGATAGTTCTTATCCAATACTCTCTCGGACCCAACCATCCTCGGTATGGCGAATTTCATAAGCTGGCCAGTACTGATTATCCAGTTTCAGCGTTATGACCTGGATAGCGCCATTCCAGCTCACGGTCTTTACCCGAACCGAAGCCTGGTCTTCCTTGTCGCTAACCACATCAAGAAATGTCTGCAAATCCGGCGTTTCCTTATCATCGACGGCAACGATTCTGCGACCTGCCCACAAGCCGTAACGTGTAGCAGGTGATCCGTAACTGAAAAATGCGATGTAGACACCGGTTGGCTCGATGCCCCGTTGTGCAGCCATCGCGCGATGTGGATCCTGCAATAATGCACCAGCCCAGGAAACCGCGCGATTGACACCTTCTCCATCGAGCGCGACGGTTTCTATTTTCATATCCAGCGCTTCACCGTCGCGCCATACTGTGACCGTAACCTCCGGAATCTGCACAGCCCGCTCGAGTTCACGAAAGGTTGTAACGAGCTCTCCATCAACAGCAAGAATCATATCTCCATTCATCAGTAATTCCGCCGCAGGTGACCCGGCAACCAGTCGCGTCACAGATAACGCCCGTCGGCCAGAGGAATTGTGATCCTCAAGCCTGTCGAGCCACTCTTCGTCCAGTCCGAGCTTGCGGGCTGCAAACAGCGGCGTGTAACCGAGCTCTGCGTCAAGGGAATAAACCGGCTTGCGGTCTCGAACAATGTCTACAAATTCGTTGACCAGCTCGGCAGAGATGGCGCGATTGACTTGCCCTGACTCGCCGCCTGCCTCAAAGGCAAAGCTGACCCACTTCGCCATTACCTCACCGCGCCGGTTGACGATGACGCCATCAATATCGCCCGGCGCATTGACCAGGGACGCTGCCTCAAGATTTGAATCGCGGAAACGCATCGTTCGTGACAACGGCAAGGTCATCGGATCAACAGATGCAACGGTACTCTGCTGGTGAACTATCTGATGATCGCCCTTGAGGCCGATCACCCAAACGTCATCCCCGGCTTTCATCTCATCTTTCGCAAACTTGGCAGCCTTGACCGGCGTATCACCAATCAAGGCTGGATCGTAGGCAACAACAGCAAGGTTGTGCAGCGGATGAACGTATTCAACATGACCGGCTACCTGGAGCGACCCGGCGAACGTGATCGTGACGTCACCAATCGCTATCGGAACCGTATTTCGATCGACCACAACAAGTCCAAGCTTCGTGTCCACGATCAGTCCGGTACCGTAGTAATGCCTTTCAGCTACTCCCGAGAGCGTATAGGGCAGATCGAACGTCACCATCACCAGTGATGGCGCGAGTGCATTGACTCTGGAGTCGCCATTGCGAGTGAATTGCGTGCTGCCGCCTTCAGGTTGGGACGGCAGAGGACCCGACTCAAGGTCTTCGCAAGGCCAGATGCCGTTATCGTCATTGCGCATACACTGTTGTGCGGGAAACCAGGTCCGGTCCATTTCCACAGAGCGCACGATACTGTTTCGCGGATCCTCCATGGTTGTGTAACGGAAGGTCGCCCGATCCCCATCAGCCAGCTTCGCGAGCTGTGTCCTGACATCAGCAATGTTCTCAACCGGCTCTCCGGCGACTTCGATTATCACCGCGCCACGGGGAATTCCCGCTCGGGAAAAAATGTAACCCGGGTTGGCAACGTAAACGCCCTTGATCGCCTGGTTATAGTGACGAGCCTGCTGATAGGAGAGGTCGTTTACCACTGCATCGCCGAATTCAAGAAACTCGTCCGGTGAAATATCGTGAAGGTTCGTCACTTCGATCTCTTCAGTAATCGTCTCTCCGCCACGTTCAACTTCAATGGATACGGTCTGGCCGACCCTCCCATCGAATACGGCAGCGAGTGGCACGAATTCCGTAATCAAGGCGTCATTTACGCGAATCAGGATATCGCCTGGCTCGAGTTTCCCATAGGCAGGAGAATCCGGAATCACCTGCGAAACGGTCAGCATGCCGGTCTGATCCGGAAACGTTGAACGAACCAGATCTTCTGTCGCGGTCGTCAATCCCAGTCGACGTAACTCGTCATAGGCCTTGCGCTCGAACACCGTCTGCATCGTGCCGCGCGAAACCGGCTCTCCGTTCCGGATCAGGTTCAGTGCGCGCTCAATCCTGTTCAGCGGCAGGAAGAAGCTGCTGGCAGCACTATTCGCGCCGCCCGCGTTCAGCGCGACGACTTCGCCGTCGATATTGATCACGGGCGAACCCGATGATCCGCCCGAAGTGCCCGAGGCTGCCTGGTAATAGAATGTATTAAAATCGTTGTATTTCCCGCGACCGTAGTCCGGCGCCTTTCGATCGAGGCGTGCAATCGTTCCGGCAAGTATTGAAAGCTTCTCACCGGCATCGTTACCCAGGACGCGAATCTCGCGGCCGATACTTGCTCCTCCGGGAACCAGGGGCAACTCGGCGGGCTGAATATAAACCAGGTCTTCCGGGTTGTATTTGAAGAAGCCGAAATCGTGAACTGGATCGCGATAGATCGGCGTCAGCCGGACCTCTTCGTTATTAAGGAATATTGCCTCAGCAACCACCGGGCCCGGTGTTACGACGTGCCTGTTGGTCAGAATAATTCCACGCTCCGCGTCCACCACGAATCCGGTCGCCTGGCTGGAGGTGTTCCATTCCGTATCAAAAGCCCGGGTGCTGTCCACCCGGATCGAAACCACACCAGTGGAGATTCTCTCCAGCGTGCCGGCCCATTCGGGCTCCTCGGCTGACACAGATACCGAAAAGAGCAGTGCCAGGATCAAAGCGAAGCGAAGTTTAATCTGCATAAATAGTCCGTATTCCATTGCGATTTAGTCTTGTTACGTCGGACTCTCCGACTAACAAATGACAGCGCGGTTCCCCTGTCGCGAGGCGAACAGGGAGAACAGCGGATTATGCCGGAATTGAGGCCAATTACGGTGCGGCAGCGCTCAAAAAAAAGCGACTAATCGGGGCGCCAGGCCAGATCCAGCTGCCTGGCAGCTTTTACGTCGTCGAGACGCCGGACCGGCGTCGTATATGGCGCACCTTTCACGCGGTCCGCGTCTTCCCGGGCCTCATCCCTGATTTCGACCAGTGCCTCGACAAAACGATCCAGTGTTTCCGGGGTTTCTGACTCCGTCGGTTCGATCAGCAGACACTCCGGCACCAGCAAAGGGAAATAAGTCGTCGGTGCGTGGAAGCCTTTGTCCAGCAGCGCTTTTGCAAAATCCATCGCATTGACGTGCAGAGTCTTGGCTTCATTCTTAACGGTCACTATAAATTCATGGCTTGCTCGCCTGGCGGGGAAAGCCAGCTCAAAGCCGGACTGTGCAAGACGCTTCTCGAGATAATTTGCATTCAGGGTTGCGAATTCGCCGATACGTTTCATGCCACCTTTACCGATCAGACGCATATAAACATAGGCACGCAACAGCACGCCGGCATTACCCATAAATCCTGACAAGTGGCCGATGCTTTGCGGCAGGTCTTTCTCGGTAAGCCAGTGGAATCGTTCTTCCCCTTTTTCTTCAACCTTACCCACGACCGGAATCGGCAGAAATGGTTTGAGGCGATCGCCAACGCCAACCGCGCCGGAGCCCGGCCCACCGCCACCGTGCGGCGTGGAAAACGTCTTGTGCAGATTCAGGTGGATAACGTCAAAGCCCATGTCGCCCGGACGAACCTTGCCCAGTATCGCGTTCAGATTTGCACCGTCGTAATAGAGCAGGCCGCCCGCATCATGCACGATCTTCTCAATCTCCATGATATTGCGCTCGAACACACCAAGCGTGGACGGATTGGTCAGCATGATGCCGGCAGTATTCGGGCCAACAACTTCACGCAATGCCTCGAGGTCTACATCACCCTCGCCATCAGTCGGAATTTCGATCGCTTTGCAGCCGCACATTGTGGCTGTCGCCGGATTGGTGCCGTGGGCTGCATCCGGAACGATAATCTCATCGCGCTCGGCCTGGCCATTCGCGACATGGTAGGCGCGAATCATAGCCACACCGGCAAGTTCGCCCTGCGCACCCGCCATCGGCGTCAGCGATACCGCTTTCATGCCGGTTACGGACATCAGCATTTCCTGCAGTTCGTGCATGCATGACAGGAACCCCTGCCCATGCGTTTCGGGGCCGAGGGGATGCCTTCCGGCAAAACCGGGCAACAAGGCCAGTGAGTTACAGATTCGCGGGTTGTACTTCATTGTGCACGAGCCCAGCGGGTAAAAATGCGTGTCGATAGAGAAGTTCTTCTGCGACAGTCTCGTGTAGTGGCGCACAACCTGCAGTTCCGACACTTGCGGCAGAATCGGCGTGTCAGTCCGCCGGAACTCATCCGGCACAGTGCCACTGGAATCGCCGAGCGGTGCCTGTGCAAACGCGCGACGCCCTGGTCGTGACCGCTCAAAAATCAGTTGTTCACCCATAATGTTTTTCTCAAATATCCAGATCGAGTGGATTGATATCTATGCCAAGCGCTTTATATGCGCTGATGTAGTCCGGCTCTTCGCCGATGTCCGCGATTTGCTCGCGGTGCACGACCGTATTGTTTTCATCAAGAACAACGACCGCGCGCGAGAACATTCCAGCGAGCGGGCCCTCTTCAATTTGCACGCCGTAATTTTGACCGAATCCTGCGTGACGGATTGCTGAAAGTCCGATGACATTTTGCAGGTCGTGCTCTCGCTGAAAACGAGCGTGAGCGAATGGCAGGTCGTAAGACACCATCAACATCGCTACATCGCCATGGTTCTCTGCAAGTTTGTTGAAGACGATAACTGACTTGGCGCACACCGGTGTGTCTATGCTCGGAAAAATATTCAGAACCTTGCGCATATCCATGAAATTGGCCAGCGTCACGTCCTGGAGGCTTGTGTTGACGAGCGACACATCCGGTGCCCTGCTTCCAACTGTAGGCAGTTCTCCGTACGTCCGGTAGCTCGTTCCCTCATAAACAATTTCGTGCATCGTCCCTGCTTCCTTAGTTATGCGTTCATCACGTCGCGCAACGCGCTTGCATAGACTTCGAGGTCTTCATCGATTTTTGTCTCGGTAGCACACACCAACAGTGCATTGCCAAGTTCGGGGAAATCCCCCGACAAGTCGTAGCCACCCAACACGCCACGTTCGGCAAGGGCATCCAGAACCGGGCCAACCGGGCGATCCAGGCGAACAACAGCCTCGTGGAAGTGCGGTGCCGAAAATGCCGCTTCGACGCCATCAATGCCGACCAGCAGTTCAACCAGTTTGGCCGTCTGTTGCTGGGACGTTAGTGCAACGCGGCTCAGGCCCTCGGGTCCGAGCAAAGACATGTAGATCGTCGATGCTGTAACCATAAGCCCTTGATTCGTACAGATATTTGAGGTCGATTTGGAACGTCGGATGTGTTGTTCGCGCGCTTGCAGAGTGAGCGTAAATCCGGGCTTGCCGTCAAGGTCGGTTGTGCGACCCACGATTCGTCCAGGCATCTGGCGAACGATTTTTTCCTTGCAGGCCATGATGCCGAAGTAGGGTCCGCCTGAAGACAAAGGTATCCCCAGTGGCTGACCTTCCCCACACACTATGTCTGCGCCCAGTTCGCCCCAGTCGCCGGGAGACCTGAGCACAGCAAGTGTGGTTGGGTTGACGATCGCAATAACCAGCGCGCCATTCTCGTGCGCCCAGTCGGTCAACTTGTCGACCTGCTCATAAGTGCCGAGAAATGATGGCAACTGAATAACAACGGCAACTGGCGCTTCATCATCGCTGTCGAGCGAACCGAGGTCGCTGGAACCCGTTTCGATATCGAGCGGCAGTCGCTCAAATGTCAGGCCCTGAGAACCGGCAATTGCCGTCGCCACTTTCTGGTAAAGATGATTGACCCCTGCCGCCAGCAGCACCCGGCGTGATTTCGATTTTCGATTCGCCCGCACCGACATCAGTGCGGCTTCGGCAAGTGAAGACGCACCGTCATATAAAGACGCATTACTGATGTCCATACCAGTAAGGCTGGTCATCATCGTCTGATATTCATAGATGGTCTGCAGCGTGCCCTGGCTCGCTTCGGCCTGGTACGGCGTGTAGGCGCTGTAGAACTCGCCGCGAGTCGTAATATCCCAGACTGCTGCGGGAATATGATGCTCGTAGGCTCCGGCGCCGATAAAGCAAAGTGCGCCGCGATCCTGGGCCGCCCGTGTTCGCATAAGCCGGGCAATTTCCTGCTCGCTCAACGCATCGGGCACGCCGACGAGATCTTCAATCAGCAATTCGCGCGGAATCTCATCAAATAGATCATCGATGCTATCGGCACCAATTTCGCCGAGCATCGCCTCGACTTCATCTTCCGTGTGCGGAATAAATGGCATAGTCAGTTCTGTCTTTGGTTAGGATTAATCTTCGAGTTCGTCCAGGAATGCCTGGTACTCGTCTGGCGTCATTGTCTCGCCATCTCCGGAAGGCTTCATGCGTACGATCCAGCCATCGCCGTAAGCATCGGCATTGATCTTTTCAGGGTCATCTGCAAGATCTTCATTGACCGCAACAACCTCACCGGATATCGGTGCATAAACATCGGATGCCGCCTTTACCGATTCAACAACCGCCATTTCGCCACCAGCTTCGACTTCAAGGCCAATCTCGGGCAGTTCTACATAGACGAGATCGCCTAGTGCGCTTTGAGCGTGGTCGGTAATGCCAATCGTGACGGTGCCGTCTTCTTCCTGGCGTAACCATTCATGTTCGTTTGTGTATTTCAGATCGCCTGGTAGTTCACTCATTAGTCTTCTCTCCAGCTTATATTTCGATTTGCGCTTTACCGTTGCGGACGAACGGCATTTTGACAACTCTTACATCCAGTAACTTGTTCCTGACCTCAACCTGGGCGCGGTCGTAATCACCAGCAGGTATGCGCGCCATTGCAATGGAACGTTGCAGCGTCGGTGAAAAACCTCCACTGGTAATTTCTCCATCACCGACGCCCTCGACGACTACGCGCATGTGATCACGCAATACGCCTTTGCCTTCAAGCAGCAGGCCTGCAAATTGATGTCGGCCTTTGTTAGCGCGCATTTCTGTCAGCGGCCCGCGGCCAATGAAATCGCGTTCCTCTGGATCCCAGGCAAGTGTCCAGCCCAGTCCTGCCTCCAGAGGCGATATCGTTTCGTCCATGTCGGAGCCATACAGATTCATGCCAGCCTCAAGACGCAGCGTGTCGCGCGCACCAAGGCCGCATGGCCTGATGCCCACATCGACGAAGCGATTCCATAAATCGGTGGCCTGCTCTGCCGGCATTACGATTTCCCAACCATCTTCGCCGGTATATCCCGTGCGTGCGATAAACAGGTCGTCCGCCTCAAGAGCGTAAAACGGTTTGAGCGCCAGCGCCTTGTCGCGCCACTCTTCGGCAAGCACATTTGCCGCGAGCTCACGGGCCTTCGGACCCTGCACTGCAATCATCGCCAGTTCGGGGCGCTCACTGACATCGACGTCGAATGAGCCGGCCTGCTCATTGATCCAGGCGATATCCTTGTCGCGCGTCGCTGCGTTGACAACGACCCGATATCGATCGGGACCCAGGTAATAGGTGATCAGGTCATCAATGACACAACCATTGTGATTCAACATACAACTGTAGAGTGCTTTGCCGGCTTCTTTCAGTCGGGCGACGTCGTTGGCAAGCAGATGACGCAAAAATTCCAACGCACCGGCACCAGTCACGTCAACGACGGTCATGTGTGAAACATCGAATGCACCGGCTTCCTGGCGCACGACGTGGTGTTCTTCGAGCTGGGAGCCATAGTGCAGTGGCATATCCCAACCGCCGAAGTCGACAATCTTCGCGCCGGCTTCTGCGTGCGCATCGTAAAGTGGTGTCTTCTTACCCATTGACCAGACCTTGTTTCAGCCACAAAAAAAGGCGACCGATTGGGCCTTGTAAAAAGCTCAATCGGTCGCCCCTCTGTCCTGAAACCTGAGAGATCGCTGGCTTATAAATTGCCGCATACCCCTTCGGTGGGCCTTTCGACCGCTCTCCAGAGCTAATCAGCGTAGACAGTCCGTGTGCCTGAGCGTTTCCGAGCGTGTTGCGCCTTCGGCGCCTCTGATAAAAGAGGTCTCTTCTGCCAACGCTATAGATTAGTGGGCGCCATGATAGCCAAGTCACCTGATGGTTGCCAGCAGCCACGCATCTCGCAACAATGAGCGCATCAGCTAAGGAGCGGATTCATGCACCGATTGAAACTCGCGATAATTTTCTCTTTTGTATTCAGTAGCTTGACCGTTCAGGCAGGGCCTACCGAAGATTTTGGGGCATTGCTGGCTGATCACTGGGAATGGCAAATGCGCGAAAACCCGGTGCGGGCGTCGCGGATGGGCGATCGTCGCTTTAACGACCAGTGGACGGACATGAGCCTCGATGCCATCGAACGACGCCAGGGCGAACAGCAGGAATTTCTGCGGCGCCTGCGCTTTATTGATTCGTCAGAACTGACGGAAACCGACCAGCTCAACTACGACCTCTTCCGCCGATCGCTGGAAAACAGCATCGATGACCACCAATTCAAGAACTACCTGATGCCGATGAGCCAACGCGGCGGCGTGCAGTCACTCGAATCGACTGCCGAGACACTGCGTCTTTCCAACGTTCAGGACTACGAGGATTGGCTCGCGCGCATGGCGCAGATCGAAACGGTTATAGAGCAAACGATGTCCCGCATGGAGGAAGGCAGGGAGAGCGGCTACATGCCGCCGAAAATTCTGATGGAACGCATTCCCGATCAGATATCGGCGCAGCTTGTCGAAGACCCGGAACAAAGTCCGTTTTTCAAATCATTTGCCGCAATCCCGGACTCGATTGTTGACGCAGATCGTGAGCGACTGCAGCAACTGGCGAAAGACCTGATCGATGAATCAGTTGTGCCCGCCTATCGGGATTTCGCCAATTATTTCAATAATGTCTATTTGCCGGCGAGCCGCGACACGATCGGCGCGTCGTCACTGCCGGACGGCGAGGCATTCTATGAATACCGGACACGCCTTTACACCACGACACAGATGACACCAGACGAAATTCATCGTCTTGGCCTTAATGAAGTGAAACGAATCCGTGACGAGATGCAGCTCGTTATTGACGAGCTGGAGTTTGAGGGCAGCTTCGACGACTTCCTGACTTTTCTCCGAACCGATCCGCAGTTCTACTACGACACTCCGGAAGAGTTGTTCGAAGGCTATCTCGCAATTTCGAAGCGCATTGATCCCGAGCTGGTTAAAGTATTTGGCAAGCTACCGCGCATGCCCTACGGATTGCGCCCTATTCCCGACAACATCGCGCCGGACACGACCACTGCTTATTACAACAGGCCGGCGGCTGACGGCAGTCGACCGGGTTACTACTACGTAAACCTCTACCGTCCGGAGGTCCGGCCAAAGTACGAAATGGCAGTGCTGTCCATCCACGAAGCCGTACCCGGACATCATTTGCAGATTTCATTGCAGATGGAGCTGGAGGACATGCCCAACTTTCGCAAATATTCGGGTTTCACCGCATTCTCCGAAGGCTGGGGCCTCTATAGCGAGAGCCTCGGCTACGAAATGGGCTTCTACAAAGACCCCTACTCGAAATTCGGCGCGCTGACCTATGACATGTGGCGTGCCGTCCGGCTGGTCGTCGATACCGGCATGCATTACAAGGGCTGGACGCGACAACAAGCT
>CAJQPR010000183.1 GCA_905480255.1 uncultured Woeseiaceae bacterium
TAGCTGCCTCGCGGTTCGCTTGATTGCGTACTTTGCACCCGCCTCGCGTCTTCGGTCTGATATTCAATGACCTTGCGGCGATACTCACGCCATAAATCGTATATCGACGCGATCTCGGCGTGGAGTTCCTGAAACTTCGCATCCACGGCATCCGTAATCACATACTCTGCGCCGCGAATGCGTTCGATCCGTTCAAGCATTGGATCATTCCTGGCGGGCAGGCGACGAATTGTGAACGTGCCATCCTCCGCACTGTGCAAGTAGTCACCGAATGCCGATGGTGCCAGCTGTTGGGCATGGCGCAGCAGCGCAATCTCGACAATATTGGCAAGTGCCTTGTCTTCGAACTGAGCGCGCGCCTGCAGGAGGCTCTCTGAAATTTCGTCGTAAAGCTGCTGATAGCCAGGTGAATCGGACCCGTTGCCGCCTGTCGCATAGCTATCCGTTACTGTGCCGGCGAACGCCTTATCGAGCCACACGCGACCGCTTGCGTCGACGACCTGCATTGTGAGTTCCAGAGTTTCGCCATCGGATTTTAAAATCGTGCCCGACACAAGCAATTCTGCCGCAACGTCTGGCTTGGGTATGACCCTCACGGCACCCCACTCATTCGTCTTCACCAGCGTCTCACGCAGCACGAATGGCAGAAACATCGCCTCGATCTCACGAATCTGCGGAAATACCTGCAGGTCTCGGTGCAATGACAAATCTTCCGGAACGCCCGGATCAAATACAACAATGGATACATTGAGTGCCGATGACTTACGGGTATCCTCGACAAGAAACGCATCAGCCTCGGCAAACCTTAGCGGAATGCACATCAACAGGATGATCAATCTCGATACCAGTAACGTGCGAGTTTCCAAGGTGAACCAGGTCATCGCACAATCTCAGTAGTGCTGCACACGCGCTTCATACTGAACGTCTCGATACAATTGAAGCCAGAGGTCGGGCGCTTGAATTTGCTGTAAAAGCGTCGCAGCGTAAACGGAGTTCGCGACGTCGTGGAAGAAACAGTTGTCACAACTCGCATCTGCTGGCCATTCGCAGATATTGTGAAACGGTGCGTAACTTGCAGGCCACCTTGCAGCACGAGATTGGAAACCAGATGGCTGCCATCCCAACCGCAAATCTCGGTGCCGTTGTTATTCTCTATGGCTTTCGCGACACCGTCATAGAACGCACACAACATGTCGAAGTCGTCCTTTCTTGCGATGCTGATTTCATGCCTGGTCTGTGAAATCGTCAGGACGTCAGGGCGTGTAATTAACTCGGCAAGGCGAGCGAGTGCCACGAGCGAGTTCATTTGCTTCGACGCCGATTGCTCTGTGCCGGCAATCGCCGGGCGTCGTTGATCTGGCACGGTGCGGATAAGTCTGTTGTACGCATCGTTAAGAACTGCATTTACGTCATCGTCACGCGCGTAGTTTCGTTCCCAGGAGCCACCGAAATTCGCCGGCATTCTACCTTCGAAGCGAATCATCTCGTCAGTGATAATGGGCTGCTGCGAACATGCCGAAAACAGCAACAACAGGACGACCGTGAACAACATTCGCAACACTAGTTTAGCAACCCCTTTGAATTCTGCAGGCTGCGATTGGCCAACACCAGATACAGCGCTGCCGAGATTCCGGAAGCACCAAACAGCATGGTCATGACAACAATCTGATACTTCGCTGCCACCAAGGGTGAAACGCCGGACAATATCTGGCCGGTCATCATCCCGGGTAATGCCACGAGGCCGACTGCGAACAGCGTGTTGGTGATCGGTATCAACGCAGCGTGCAGAGCGATTCGTCGAGCTTTTTCGTACGGCGCTCCTCTGTCGCATTCAGACTGAAACCTCTCGGCCGCAAGGCTGACAGCATTCATTGAGCCCGCAAAGATCATTCCCGAGAGCGGTACTACATAGCGCGGACTGAACCATGGATCAACGCCGATAACCACCTGCGTAACCAACGCAAGAGTCAGGATGCCGCCGACGGCAATGGCAACGAGCGAATTGAGATATGTCCGTGGCTGTTTTTTCTGCAGTGGCCGAATAGCGATCCAACTCGCCGTGGCCAGCATGATCAGCAAAACGGCAATGATGATCGCAGGCTGATCCGTGTCAAAGATATATACGAGCACATAGCCAATGAGCAGCAGCTGGACCAGCATTCGCAGCGTAGCGTAAATCGCAGTTTTGGCGCCTGCGGACCAGACGAACATTATTCCGATGACGACAGCCACTGGCAGAATGGCGAAGATCAGCCCCTGCATGGAAATCGCTGTTAGCACTGGATCCATCTGAATTCCTAACCGTGAATCACGGCCCACTGAAATTGGCAAAGGTCGATATTCCCACAAACCGCAGTGAAAATGGGTCTCTGGAGCCGAAGGCCTTGTTCTGAACTTCGGCTCACTGTTCCTGGTGCAGACACCGGGGCTAATACGTATTGTTTGTCGCACGCTGCGACACCATTAACATGAAGGTGTTGCGAGTCCGGTCTCGCAACACCTTACCGTGTCGATTTGGAGCGGGATCATGTTTACGAGAAATCGATATTGCCAATTAATTATTGGCCTGTTCGCCGTGCAGTTCTGTATGGCATCGGCCGCAGACACCGACCACGTGCGATTTGAAGGAGAGGGCAACGGGCGGACAGCTGTGTTTGAGACAGACGGACCGTGGATGCTCGACTGGAGCATACATAGCGACATGCCATCGCTGGCTATTTTTGAAATGCGTCTTCACGAAGGCGTGTCTGGTGACTACATAGGCAGCCTCGTCGAACTGCATGGCACAGGGAGCGGCCTTAAGCTATTCGAAGAGGGTGGCGACTATCAGATCGCCATCGTAGCCCGGAATGTCGCCTGGGAACTGAAGATAACCCAGATTAGTGAGGGACAGGCGGCTGAAACCAAGCGCATGTCGATAGGCGAGCCGACGCTACAGGACTCCACCAGGGAGACGCTCCGCCTCGTTCGAGAGGGTACTTTCAGTGAATGGCGACCCGAAGGTAACGACGCCCTTCTGTTGTTCGACAACAATCGCATGCGTTGGCGTGCGACATTCGCCCAACCTTGCCCGGGACTGGAGTCAGCCACGGTTATTTCCTTCGTGACGCCGGCGGCCGGGGGCCTGGAAGATTACGATTCGATCCTGCTCGATGATGGCACTCGCTGTTATTTCGATCGGGTTGTAGCGACGCGTCTGGACTAGTCCGACGAGCGCTCGGAAGGTGGTGGAATCTCCGTCGGCAGCTCCGACGGTATCTTTGTTGGAGCTTCAGGTGCTAGTGGGTCTACGTGACTTCTAATGATTATCTGCAGGAGAATCACGAGGTTACAAGATGAGGCCAACCACGGGCAATTCGACTGGTATCGTTTTTGTCGTATCTCCGGTTTGGCAGTATTGGTTGAAATCTGATTGACCACCGAAATGCCCAGGTGGCGGAATTGGTAGACGCGCAGCCTTCAGGTGGCTGTGTCCTTTGGATGTGCGAGTTCGAGTCTCGCTCTGGGCACCAATCAGATTTCTTAAACAGCTTGTGAACACCTGAGAAACAGATGATTACTTGTTTCTATTTAAGTGTTTTAGCTTTCCAAAATACTCGCGCATGATCACCCGCAATCTTTCCGCTTCAGGTCGCCCCCAGTCCCGCTGAAGTTCACAAGCAAGACCCAGCACCGTAATTGGTATGGCACCGGCCTGAATCATGCGCTGCATGGCAGAATCATGAGCCGCCGGGCTAACTCCACCGATAGCATCTGCAACAACGAACACCTGGTAACCTTCGCGCAGTGCGTCGAGGGTAGGGAAAGTAACGCAGACCTCCGTCCAGAGTCCGGCGATGATCAGCTTCTTACGCCCGCTTCGTTCAATCGCCCCTCGAAACTCCGGATCTTCCCAAGAATTCATCGTTGTCCGGTCAATTTCCGGCACCCCTGGCAGGGCTTCGAGCAATTCCTCATTGGTGCCGGACATGCCGTGTTTCACGTAAACCGTACTCAATACAACGGGTAGCTCGAAAGTGGTAGCAACGCGCCCTAGCATGGTGACGTGCGCTACCAATTCTTCGTGCCCAACGGAAGCCACGCCGGTGTATTGCTCGGGCTGATAGTCTATGAGAGCCAGCACCGCATTTTGCGGCGTGAGCAGAGAATCAGTTTTTGGATCACGGATTTTTGTCATATCGGACATAGTTATCTCAAGCTCTTTGGAATTTAGTATTTACTTAAGCTGGAACATCCATCACCAGTAGTTGGCAATCTTCAATGACATCGAAATCGACACTTTGCGCGTCTTCGATACCCAATCCGTCACGACGCTCCAACTGCTCGCCTGCAATAGAGACAGTGCCCTCGACCACGAAAAAATATACGCAATTTCCGGATTTCTGAATTGTATAAGTTTCCGATTGACCGGCCTTAAAATCGCCCAGCCAGAACCAGGCTTGCTGGTTGATCCAGATGCCGTCATCGTTACGATCAGGCGACACAATATTCTGAAATCGACCTTGCCGCTCATCTGTAGAAAATCGTTTTTGATCGTAGCGAGGCTCTATGCCACGAGTTTCCGGCATTACCCAGATCTGCAGGAAATTTACCTCCTCCGACTCGGAGCCGTTGAATTCAGAATGTGTGACCCCTGTCCCTGCAGACATGACTTGAACTTCACCCGTCGTTATCCCTTCAACGTTGCCCATGCTGTCCTTGTGATGCAACTCACCGGCAAGCGGGATGGATATGATTTCCATGTCTTCATGGGAATGCGTTCCAAATCCCTTGCTAGCCTGAACCACGTCGTCATTAATCACTCGCAGCAAACCGAATCCCATTCGCTCCGGATCATGGTATCCAGCAAATGAAAAAGTATGTCGGGAACTTAACCATCCATGCTCTGCGACGCCGCGCGTCTCAGATTTGTGCAACGTCATTTTCATTGTTGGCTCCTGTTGTGCAGTCATTCGAGGTGAGTTTTTCGGGCCAGAAGCCTGCGCTACTCACTTCGTTCAGTGTTACCGCGTGAATCTGCTTTGTGCACTACATTTTTCATATCATCGGCCCGGTGTATGGTGATACCGGGTCGCGCTCCAGGTTTTCTCGATCCCAGCCCGCAGCAATAGCAGCGGCTTCGTAGGTGCTTTGCAGAAATGACAGCAATGCAGCGTCCGGGTCAGCCGAGTTACGGACGGCATCGTACGGCAATATAAACTCAGCCAAATCCGCATCAAAAAATGCCGCGCTCGGTTGCACTTTCGATTTTTCAAACCCTTCGGGTGCCGGATACGCGTAGGAATAAAAGGCAGGGTAGTCAATTGGACCACCGCCGGGCCAGAAACCGGCGCTCGACAGCTGCTGGTCGTAGGCTTCACGGGTTATAGAATCAGGCAGGTTCGGTACACCGCCAGGATGCTCGGGCGCACCCTGGCCAGAAAACCTTGTCACCGCAAGATCGAAGCTACCCCAGAATAAATGCACTGGACTGCACTTGCCGACAAAACATGCGCGGAAATATTTAAAGACCCGGTCTATCTGCAACAACGCCCGCCAGTAGCGATTTACAGCATCGGCATCATAGGAGGCGTGAACACGGTCATCCTCGAACCGGATCGGTTCCGGAACCTCGTTGGGCAGTGTATTGATTACGACGTCAATGCCAAGGTTAGCCAGCGCCCGCATAATTTGAGTGTAGAACTCGGCGACGGTCATCGGCTCGAGTTTGAATGATTGCTGCTCAGCATCACTGGTGCGGATACGCAAACGGTGTTCATTAAAATCAAAATCGATTTGAAAATAACGATCACCGTCAATGATGGGTGAGGTCGTCAACCCAAAAATCGTGACGTATAGCGTGACGTGCCAGCCGTGGTTGACCCAGGGCATCTTCGTCATCCGAATCTTGCCGACTATCTGCGTCCATAATTGCAGTGTTGCACAGCTATCAGCCCAATCCGTATAGGGTATATCCGGCCAAACTGTTTCTGGTCGAGCGCCCATCACGCGCGCCCGTGTGGCGCTTCGAAATCGATTTCAGGTCCGTCAGGAACGATACCAAAGGGGTTAATATGCTTATGCGACTCAAAGTAATGGCTCTTGATGTGCGCCATCTCGGTGGTTTCTGCGACGCCGGGCATCTGATATATATCCCGTGTGAAGCCCCAGATATTCGGATAATCAAGGAAAGCGTGAGTAGTACCATCAGTTGTATCAACTTCAACAGTATGCTTGCCTTTAGTAACAATATAGTGCTG
>CAJQPR010000184.1 GCA_905480255.1 uncultured Woeseiaceae bacterium
TACGCTTGCACTGGCCGGTGCCGGGCCGAGCCGGCTTACGCAAAAAGAAACAGACAGACTTGCGGACGCAATCGTCAGTCTTGAGTACTACATGGAAACGGTCAAGGCTGGTCGGAGCGAGCCGTGGTACATGCTCGACAATGCCGAGGCCTGCCTCTCTGTGTTGCGCGATCTGGAAGCGCGCCTGGCAGCTGAACAGACGGAAGAGTCGGCTGCACCAGTTTCGCAGACGATGAGAATCGAGGCCCCTGATTTCGATGAGATCGTGGCGGCAGACAGACAACCACCGCCGCCCCAGCCGGAACAGCAACTAACAACGGTGATGCCGCCGGCACCGGCACCGGTTGTCGCCGCATCGGCGGAACACCTCGATCCGGAGTTGCTGGAGCTGTATATCGAGGAAGCCAAGGAAGAGATAGCAACGATCGGTCGCAACCTGCCGGCCTGGGCCGACGCGCCCGACGATATGGAAACACTGATTACAGTGCGCCGTTCATTCCACACGCTTAAAGGCAGTGGTCGGATGGTCGGTGCGGAGCGAATTGGCGAATACGCCTGGAGTGTCGAGAGTTTACTCAACAAGCTCATTAACAAAACACTCGTACGAACGCCCCCGATGGTTGAGTTTATCCTGGAAGCGGCAAATGCCGTTCCGGATCTCGTTGAACAACTCGAAGTTGGCACCGAACCGCAAAAGGACATCAGCTTGCTTATGGCGCGTGCGAACGCATTTGCGGAGGGCGATCCGAATGCGGCCGATCTGACCATTAGCACGCCGGCACTTCAACAGCAGGAAGAAGCGGCGGCATTGGAGATGGACCCTGTCCTTCTCGACATATTTTCGAAAGAAACCACCGGTCATCTCAAGGTTATTCTCGATTACCTCGACGCGTGCGAGGGACATCAGCCGCCATACCATGTCACCGATAAGCTTTACCGCGCCTGCCATACATTGCATGGTAGCGCCAACATGGCGAATGTCGATCGTGGCGTTGCAGTCGCCGGTGCGTTGAATCGATTTGTCAGAAGAGTTTATGACTACAAAATCGGGCTGCAGAAATCCGGCACAGATGCGTTGAGGGCGGCGGCAAAAGCGCTGTCAACAATCGTGGGCGACATCAACCAGCCGGAACGTAGTCGCACAGATTTTGCCGTGCTAATTGAGCACCTGACGAATCTGACAAATGCTGTAGAGCCGCTAATTCCGGATGCGGAAGAAGCGCCGGAACCCGTCACCGCCGAACCCGAAGTGGAAGCCGCAGATCCTGACGAGGCTGCGTACGACGCAGAAATTGCGGCGATCTTTTCCGAGGAAGCAGCGGAACTGCTGGAATCCGCGGATCAGGCGCTGGATGCCTGGAAAAAGGACCGCAATTCCCGTGATCACGTCGAGGAGTTGAAACGGCATCTGCATACGCTGAAGGGCGGTGCACGGATGGCCGGAATATCGGCGATGGGTAATCTCAGCCACGAGATCGAAGCTCTTCTGGTCAATGTCGACGATGGCCGCATCGAAACAGCACCGCAGATAGACGATCTCCTGCAACAAAGCATCGATGAGTTGCATCGGATGCGAGACAGCGTTATCGCGGGCAAGGCGGTAACGGCGAATACCGAGCTTGAGCAAAAAATCCACGAAATCAACGCGGGCAACCTGACGATTGAGGCTGCGGTTCTGGTTCCGGAGGATCAGCCGGTCGACGTCGAAGACAGCGAAGCGGTCGAGTTTACGATTGAGCCTGAAGATTCGATGAGCATGGTTATCGTCGATACGCCGCTCAATGACGAGCTGGACGAAATCAAAAAGACGTCGGAACCGGCTCCCGTCGAACCGTCGTTTGAATTGGCGGACGAGCCTGCCGAGCCGCTGCCCGATATTGAGGATCAGATCCCGACACCGCCCGCAGTTGAACCCGCAGCGCCCGCTGTCATGGTTCCCGACGATACCCCGGCTGAGCCGGAGAAAGCTCCGGCTCGTCAAATGCCGGCGCAGCGCGGTGGGGACCAGAGACAGGAATTCGCGCGAATCGACGCCGAATTGCTTGAGGATTTACTGAACGCTGCAGGCGAAATCAGCATTTATCACTCGCGCCTAAGTCAGCAGATCAATACGATCGAGTTTCACCTTGAGGAAATGGAGCAGACCGGCGCGAGGCTGCGCGAGCAGCTGCGTAAGCTGGAAATCGAAACAGAAGCGCAAATCATGCACGGCCATCAAGACACGATGGTCGCCCAGGACTTTGATCCACTTGAGCTGGATCGTTATTCCAATATTCAACAGTTGTCGAGGGCGCTCGCGGAATCGGCCAGCGACATGGACAGCCTTAAGGATCTTCTGCAATCGGTAACGTCAGAGGCCGACACTCTGCTGGTTCAACAGTCGCGAGTAACGGCAGAATTGCAGGATGGCCTGATGCGCACTCGCATGGTGCCATTCCAACGCCATGTGGCCCGGCTAACGCGACTCGTTCGCCAATCGGCGTCCGAGGCAGGCAAACGGGCCGAACTGGCAGTTGAAGGGGCATCCGGTGAACTCGACCGGCAGGTGCTGGACAAGATGTTGCCGCCGTTCGAGCATATGATGCGAAACGCAGTTGTGCATGGCATTGAGAATCCCGATGTCAGGCAGGCCGCCGGCAAACCAGCTAGTGGCCGAATCACGATTCGTTTGCACCGCGAAGGTGCCGAGATGATTATCGACGTCGCGGACGACGGCGCAGGTCTCGATGTTGGGGCCATTCGGAGAAAAGCCTTCGAAAAGGGTTTGCTGAAGGCTGATAGCAAGGTGACCGATGAGGCCATCATGCAATTGATCCTGACGCCTGGATTCAGCACTGCCGACAAGGTTACGCAATCGGCAGGCCGCGGAGTTGGCATGGATGTTGTGGCAAACGAGATCAAGCAACTTGGCGGCTCGCTGCAGATATCCTCGGTAATTGGCCAGGGAACAAATTTCACCATCCGATTGCCGTTTACGCTGGCGATAACCCAGGCGTTGATTGTTCGAACTGGCAACGAGGTGTATGCACTGCCACTGCCAACTGTTGAGGGCGTTGTTCGGATTGCGCGAGCAGAGCTGGAAAATCTGTTGGGCGAAAGTGAGCCGCGTTACGAATATGGCGAACAGGTTTATCGATTCAGGCACCTGGGAATGTATCTCGGAGGGCAGTCAGCGAAGTTGCCCGAGGATGATTCTTTTGTACCCGTTATCCTGGTCCGAGCGGGCGAGTATTCGGCAGCGCTGCTGGTTGACGAGATGATCGCGAGCCAGGAAATCGTCGTCAAATCGATTGGCCCACAGCTTGCGAGCATTATTGGCATCTCGGGCGCGACGATTCTCGGCGATGGGCGAATTGTGTTGATTCTTGATATTAATGCGCTGGTCAGGGCGGGTGCGCCGGTCGTTGAGCTTAAAAATGCGGCGCCGACACCAAGTGATGAACGTCCGCTTGCAATGGTCGTCGACGATTCCATCACGGTGCGTCGTGTCATGGAGAGATTCCTCGAAAGAAACGGTCTTCGCGTCGTGACAGCCAAAGACGGAATTGATGCCATCAGCGTTCTTCAGGAGGCGAAACCGGACATCATCCTGCTCGATATTGAAATGCCGAATATGGACGGTTACGAGTTTGCGACACATGTTCGCAATGACGGTCGCGTATCCGACGTGCCCATCATCATGATTACATCGAGAGTTGGCGATAAGCATCGCGCACGTGCGATCGAAATCGGCGTCAACGACTATCTCGGCAAGCCTTACCAGGATTCGCAACTTCTTGAGGCTATTCGAAGATTGCTGGATGAAAAAGGAATTGCGTTGCAGTGAGCGCCGCAGACGAAGAACTTTATAGCCTTCTCGTGCCGCTCGCGGACGAGCGTCTCATTGTGCCGCGCGCCTGTGTCGCGGAAGTGGTGCGCTATACGCCGCCCGTGCAAAAAGAAACCGAACATCCGTGGATGCTCGGTTCAATCAGCTGGAATGGCAGGGATTTACCGGTTGTTGCTTTCGAAGGTGCCATAGGCAAGGAAGTACCGGCCCCGACCGGGCGGACGCGCGTTGTGGTCTTTTACTCTACTTCCGGTGCAGTTCGGAGCGGGTTTTTTGGCATCCTGACGCAGGGCTTCCCCCAGCTTGTAAGAGTGAATGAGGAAGTGTTGCAACTTGATTCCGCAAAGGGCTGGCCCGAAGGGGCCCCCGTTTTGTGCCGCGTCAAAATGATCAACGAGTTTCCGCTGATCCCGAACCTGGAAGTGCTGGAAGGAATGATCGCCTCGGCCAGTTTGCCGACCGGTTAGCCTGGCGCCAAATCTCCCGACAGGGCCTGCACTGCTGCGACCACAGCGAGCGCGGCGGTTTCCGTCCGCAGAATTCTCGGTCCGAACCCAATCGACTGAAACCCTGTTGCCTCGGCGAGTTCATATTCCTCATCACTGAGTCCTCCCTCGGGCCCGATAAGGGCGGTCAGTTGGCCGCCATCCGGCCGGATGGATTTCAGTGATCCATCCGCCCCTGGCTTCAGGATTATCCGGGTCCCGGCAGTATCCAGGTTTTCACCCAGCCAGTTTCGCAGGGCGATCGGTGGATCGAGAACAGGAAGTACGTTTCGGCCACACTGCTCACAGGCACTTGCAGCGACACCGCGCCAGTGTCGGATTCTTTTTTCCGCTCTCTTTTCGTCAAGTTTCACCACCGAGTACTCGGTCAGAACCGGTGTAATGCGATGCACTCCCAACTCAGTCGCCTTCTGCACCACGAAGTCCATTCGTTCGCCCCGTGAGACGCCCTGCAAGAGGTGGATGCGAAGTAATGATTCGGTATCACGGTGTAATTCATCTGTTACTGCAACGAGTACCCGGGTTTTACTCAGTGAAACAATGGATGCCGGATACTCAGCTCCTGCGCCGTCAAAAAGCGTGACGCAATCACCTGGCTTCAGTCGCAGCACGCGGCTTACGTAACGAGCCTGCTCGTCACGAATTTCAGCCTCGCTACCAACAGCAATAGGTCCTTCGATGTACAGGCGTGTTTCGGACATTGGCAGAGAGTACTTAATCGTTGTTACCGCGTCCAAGCGCTGTTAGGTTTGAACTTGTAGTAGCGATTGAACCAGCCGGGAACACAAGGTTTTGAATTCACCCGATGCCGTCAAATATGCAGTCAGCCCAGGAGCCGGACTGATTCGCCCGGCGACACAATGCCCGTCGCCCAATCAGGATGAGCGTCCTGAGGGAAGCGAGCCGGAACTCGTCATCATCCATGGAATCAGCCTGCCACCGGGCGAGTTCGGTGGGCCCTATATTGAATCGCTCTTCACGAATTGTCTTGATTGCACAGCCCATCCCTATTTCAGGGAGATTGAAGGAATGCAGGTTTCCTCGCACCTGCTGGTTCGGCGTGATGGTGAGCTGATTCAGTTTGTGCCTTTTGAGCGACGCGCCTGGCATGCCGGGCTCTCACAATTTCGCGGCAGAAGTTGTTGTAACGATTACTCGATCGGCATAGAACTTGAAGGTACGGACGACACGCCTTATACCGACGAACAGTACAAGCAGCTGGTTGCGGTTATTCAGGCGATCATAGCCACATACCCGAAAATTTCGGCACGAAGGATTGCAGGACATTGCGACGTCGCGCCGGGCCGAAAAACGGACCCCGGTCCTGCTTTCAACTGGCTGCGACTGTATGATGGGCTTCGTTTAAATGACGAAAACACCGGGAAAGCATGAAACTACTGGCACTCTTGATCGGACTCGTTGTTGAGCGGCTTGCAACGCAACTTTTCCATCTGCGTACATTGCGCTGGCTGGATCGCGCCATCGATTTCGGTTTCAGGCAGGGCGACCGGTTTGCCAACTGGCCGTCATTTATTCCGGTCACTGTTCTTGTCATTGTGCTGGTGTTGCCGGTTGTTTTAGCGCGCATCGGCCTTGGCGATACGCTTTACGGATTTCCGTACCTGATTCTCGCAATCCTGGTTTTGTTTTTTTCGCTTGGTCCCAAAGACATTGGTGAGGATGTCGATGAGTACTGTCGCGCCATCGAGGAAGACGATCCCGTACGGATTCAGGAAACGGCGAGGGCCCTGATCGAATCAGATGTGCCGGAGGACGCTGCCGAGCGTATCCGCATGGTCGAGGAGTCTGTTTGTATTCAGGCGAACAATCGCCTGTTTGCTGTGGTCTTCTGGTTTGTCTTGCTGGGCCCGGTTGGTGCGTGGACTTACCGCGTGACAGACCTTATTCGGCGTCGCGCCGTATTCAATGCGCTGCGGGCGGACCTGGGTGACGAAACGCCGGTGACAGCGGCCTCAGAAATGCTGCATGGCTGGCTTGCATGGATTCCGGCTCGCCTGACGGCAATTGGCTACGCGATGGCAGGCAGCTTTGACGGGGCTTTGTCGGCGTGGCGAAAAGCAGACGACTCCGTTCCATCGACCTCACACGGCCAAAGCGAGCGATTGCTGGCCAGAGTCGGCACCGGCGCACTTGGTTTGCGGGATGAGGAGGGCGAAAGTCTTGCAGAGCGAGGTATTCGTGGTGCGACTTCGGCCAATGGGCTGGTCTATCGTCTGTTGTTTATCTGGGCGGCGGTTATTGGTGCGATGACATTGTATGGCTGGTCTGTGTGAGCCGACTGGCACGCTATCTTTTCCTCTTTTTTAGCTGCACCTCACTGATCTCATGTAGCGATCGGGAGCCGAATCTTTCGGCGGAGAACGCGGCTCCGGCATCAGCCACAAGAATAGTGACCTTGTCACCGCACCTCGCAGAACTGATGTTCGCCATTGATGCTGATGATTTGCTGGTCGGCGTCAGCGCTTATTCGGACTATCCGTTGGCGGCGACAGAGCTGCCTGTAATCGGCGACGCATTTAATATTGATCAGGAACAGCTGACGATACTTGAGCCGGACCTGTTGCTTGCCTGGGAAACTGGAACCCCGGCGCATGTCGTTGACGATCTGAGTGCGCGGGGGTTTCGTGTTGAAGTTATCCCGACTAAAGGGCTTGCAGGTGTGCCTTCTGCGCTTAGAACTTTGGGCGAACTTACCGACCACCAGGTATTGGCCAATGCTGCGGCAAACAGTTTTGAAAACGAACTACAAACGCTGGCTGAAGAGTCTCGCGAGCTCACCCCGATCAGCGTGTTCTACCAGGTAGATGCTCGCCCGCTGTACACCATCAACGGTGATCACTACATCAGTGAGTTAATCGAAACCTGCGGTGGATTTAACATTTTCTCTGATCTCGACGGGCTGGCACCCCTGGTTTCCGTCGAAGCCGTTCTCGAACGTGAGCCGGAAATCTTACTCGCGAGTTCGGATGCGGGACCGAATGCGTTTATTGAATGGGATCGTTGGACGGACATCGCTGCAAACAAATACGGAAATCGTTTTCTGATGCCAGCAAATGAAATCGGGCGCCCAACACCTCGATTGCTTATCGCAGCGAGGGCGGTCTGTAACGCCCTGGCTGCAGGACGGCTCAATCGGGAGAAATATCAGGGTGACTGATCTGCATAGGCCGACACTGCGCCAGGCTAGAGACGGAGACTGGAAATCAATCGACCAGTTGCTGCAGGAATCTGGTTTGCCAACTGCAGATCTTGGGCCGGATAAACTTGACGGATTTCTTATCGTCGAAGACGGCGACGAACTCGCCGGACTGATTGGACTTCAAGTCTATGGCACGACCGGCCTGCTTCGGTCACTGGTGGTGGCGAAGCAGGTGCGTAGCGCTGGTCTCGGTGGAAAGCTGGTTGGCGCGCTTGAGTCGGCGGCGCAGACTGCCGGAATCAGAGAGCTCTGGTTGCTGACAATCGACGCAGAACGGTTCTTCGAGCAGCAGGGATTCACGATTGTGCATCGCGAAACAGCTCCAGGTGTCATCCGCGAAACAGATGAGTTTTCAGATCTTTGTCCGGGCGATGCATTCCTGATGATGAAGAAACTCTAACGCCGGATTGCTTGCTAGACGCGTGAGCGGTCCCAGATAAGCTCCTGTCCGGACTCTGTTCGCGCAAGAACACGGGCGATCACAAATAACAGGTCCGAGAGACGATTCAGGTAACGGATCGCTTCTTCGCGCACTGGTTCTTCGTTCCTGAGCGAAGTTGTTCTTCGCTCTGCACGACGAACGATGGTTCGCGCGAGATGGCAAGCAGCAGCAGCGGGTCCACCACCTGGCAGGATGAAATCCTTAAGCGGCGGCAAATCTTCATTGAGTCGGTCGAGCTCCGCTTCCAGTCGTTCGATGAAAGGGTCCTGGATTGCCGCATGCCCGGGGATGCAAAGTTCGCCGCCGAGTTCGAACAGATCATGCTGGATTTCGGTGAGACATCGACGAATGTCGGCAGGCACGTTTTCCGTAGCGAGGACCATGCCGATCGCGCTGTTGGCCTCATCGACAGTTCCGTAGCATTCAACCCGGAGACTATCTTTGTTGACCCTGCTTCCGTCACCCAGGCCTGTTGTACCGTCATCTCCCGTTCGGGTGTAGATTTTGCTCAGTCTGTTTCCCATAATTCCTCAGTTCGCTACACAAAGTGTCTATTCCACCAAATTCCTGAATGCCCGTACGCGGGGACTGGCGACCCTTTCACGAGTGGTCGCCAGATTTTGGCGTAATCAATAACGCCGTTACGGCGCAGCAATCGTACATCATCCGCAGCGATTACGGCGGGCTGTTTGTTCGTTGCATGACAACGCAAATTCGATCGTCAGGATATGGCTAGTCGAGCTCGACTTGTTTCCCATTGCCGGACCAGCCATAGTTGCCGCTCGCCAACCAGTGACCGTCGTAAAGCTAAATCTGTATGACCGACACCAACCAAATGTCGCCGAAATTGAAAACGGCAATTGATGCGGCGGCCGCAGCTGCCGAGCTCAGCCGCAAGTATTATCACGGTAATTTTACTGTCACCACGAAGTCAGATATGACGCCGGTTACCCAGGCCGATGTGGAGTGCGAGCAGGTTATTCGCGAGATCATTCTGGGTGCATTTCCGGATCACGGTTTTTACGGCGAGGAGACCGGCCAGACGCAGGCGGATGCTGAATATCTGTGGCTGGTTGATCCGATTGATGGCACCAAGGCGTTCGTTCGCCAGTATCCGTTCTTTTCTACCCAGATCGCACTGATGCGTGGCGGTGAGATCGTTCTTGGAGTGTCCAGCGGCACAATGTTTGACGAGCTCGCTTATGCGGAGCGGGGTTCCGGCGCATGGCTCAACGGTGAGAGGCTCAAAGTAAGCGAAACGGATGACCCGGCAAGGGCAGCGTATTCGACGGGCAACCTGAAATCGCTGGCAAAGTCAGCTGGCTGGGCGAGGCTGGCGGAGTTTGTGGCGGTATCCGAGCGCATCAGAGGGTACGGCGATTTTTATCATTACCATCTGCTGGCGGCCGGCAAGATCGAGGCGGTCATTGAGTCGGATGTGAATATTCTTGATATCGCTGCATTGTCTGTGATCGTCCAAGAGGCCGGTGGTGTTTTCACTGATCTGAATGGCAATCCTCCCGGCCTCGAAACCAGGTCTGTACTGGCCGCCAATCCGGGGCTGCACAAAAAATTGCTGGCCAGACTTAAGGGCTTCGTCGACTAATGGATCTCAGAATATTTCAGGTTGCTGCGTTCACCGATCAATCTTTTGGCGGGAACCCGGCCGCAGTCATCCCTCTGGATGAATGGATTGACGACTCATTAATGCAGAAGATCGCTGCAGAGAACAACCTTTCCGAAACGGCATTTTTCGTGCCGGTTAGTGACGGCGAATGGCATATTCGATGGTTCACTCCCGCGGTTGAAGTGCCGTTATGCGGTCATGCCACACTGGCAAGTGCGGCCGTCATCGATGCAAAGCTGACACATGAGGATTGGCCGATAACGCTCCAATCAGCAAGCGGCCCCTTATCTGTGGATAAGGACGGCGATGCATACGTACTTGATCTTCCCGCTAACAAGCCGCAGGCAGTGGACTTGCCGACTGGTTTCGAAACCGCATTGGGAGCGGCGGTGAGCGAGGCACATATTGGTGGGGATATTTACCTTGTTGTTCTGCCTGACGAGGCTTCTGTCGCCGCCCTGCAACCAGATTTTGCGGCACTCGGCACCATGATTGAACACGGTGTTATTGCTACCGCGAAAGGCGACGAGGTCGATTTCGTCTCCCGGTTTTTCGCGCCGGGACTTGGCATCGATGAAGATCCCGTAACCGGTGCAGCCCATTGTGTGCTTACGCCATTCTGGTCAGAGCGACTGGGAAAGAAAAAGATGGAAGCCCGGCAGATATCGAGTCGGGTCGGTCTCCTCGAATGTGAAGACCTGGGCGACCGCGTAAAGCTTCGCGGATATGCTGTATTTTTCCTGGCCGGTGTAATCGAGATCTAAGCTGGCTAACCCGACGCAACGAACAGGTTGGTATCTCGCCATGGGACCGATTCAATGGCTGTGGCATAAAGTTCGGACAAGGCCTCACAGGTCAGGACGTCGCCAGTCAACCCAATTTCCCAACGGCCATCGCCGTAAAGCAACAGGCAACGATCGGCAAAGCGCGCTGCAAGATTGACGTCGTGCAAACTGGCCAGCACTGCATCGCCGGCGTCCGACTTCTGGCGAAATATCTTGAGGACATCCAGCTGATGCTGCGGATCGAGGTGATTGGTGGGTTCGTCGAGCAAGTAGGTACCAGGCGACTGCGTCAGGATCTGTGCAACCGCGAGTCGCCTGCGTTCACCACCAGACAACGTTAGTACATCGCGGTCGCGGAAGTCGCCCAGGTCTACCTGACGGAGAGAGTCCTCAGCAATTTCCCGGTCAGCCGGCGTTTCCCATTGAAAGCGGCCAATGTGCGGATGGCGCCCGATCATCACGGTGTCCAGGACGGTCGCAGGAAAAATATCCTCTGTATATTGCGGGAGCAGGGCCAGGTTGAGTGAAATCTGATGACGCGAATGTTCGTCCAGATTCTTGCCGTTAAGTTTGATCGACCCTGTCTCTGCCGGCCGAATTCCGGCGAGTGTGTGAAGCGCCAGCGATTTACCGACACCATTGGGGCCGAGTACGGCGATAAATTCACCTTTGACGACTTCAATTTTTAGCGAGTCGATTAGTCGGCGACCGGGCACCGAAATCGTGAGATTTTCGCAACTTAGATTTGTAATTTCGCCGACAGCCATCGAGGCAGATTAACAGACCCCAAAGCCAAAATTGAATGCCAGGATGATCTGCCTAGTCCGTCAACCGGATTTCTTGTGCGGTCGCCGCGCCAATAGTGACGTACTTGAGGCTCGTGGGAATGACTGCGTCATTGTCTGCAACCGGAATTCGGCCACCCATGATTTCTGCGAAGCGTTGTGGGAATCTGGGATTGCGCTCGGGCTCCGAAAAACCAAGCGGAAATTCCGGAATGCCAGTTGCCGGGTTGTACTTATCTGTCGCACCGAGAGTGTGCAAAAATTCGTGCGTAATCACGACGTTGTTGGATCCGGAATGACGGCGCCCGGCATAAGCGTTTACTAGACCGACCATTCCTTTTTGCAGGCCGACTGAATTCTCGAGAACGACAAAATCCTTTGGCGCGTGGTAGCGAACGAACACCCTGGCGTCGGGATCAGGGTTATCCTGAGGACCCGCAACACTCGATGCCCACCAACGCATCTGAATGCTCCACAGCATAATATCCAGTGTGTTCGGGTTCTCGCCAACTACAGGAGGCTGTTCTCGAATTTCATCGCCGAGTTCCATGCGCACGGGCCGCCTTAGTGTCCGACCGTACTTTTCCGCTTCTTTCGCAATAAACGTTTCAATTGCAGAAAAGTCATCGACATCGAGGCTTTGAATGTATTCCTGACTTTCGACGCTACCATCGGCATTGATCGGGTAAACCTTTACCCAGAGACTGCCATTCCAATCCGTGCTCCGAGCCTGCGTGAGCCAGGTGCTCAGAGAAACGAAAACCAGTATTAGCAGTAACACTGCAATGCGAATCGCCTTGAACATCGTGTACCGTCTTGTAACTCATTGAATCATAAAGACGTATTTAGCCGCGTCGGGCGACTTGTAAACAGTGTCCCGGTCTCAGTTCCGCAAAATAAATGCCGCGGTGTCGCTATTCGGGCTTTCTGAACCTGAACACGAAGCGGTCTGTCTTGCCACGCACTTCCGGGGCGCCCATGTTCACGCTGTGGTCGTCATCCATATTTCGAAGCACGTCGCTTTTTGCCTCCAGCACAAAGCCTGCCGCTTCCAGCTCGGCGGTAACGATGTCCGGATCAATACGGTGTAGCGTATTGCCAGTCTCGCTCGGTGAGCCAGGTGCTGCTGAGTGATCGACGACGGCGAGAATTCCGCCCGGGCGCAGGCCGTTATAAAGCGTCTCAACAAACCTTGGTCCGTCAATTTCCGGCCAGCCATTGTCGGGGTCAACGTAGTAAATATCGTGATAGGCAAGAACCATCATAATTGCATCGAACGATGCATTGGGTAGTGCCAGTTCGTTATTTTCTGCCATCAGGATTTCAACATTTCCAAGCCGGTTATTGGCGTAGCGATTCGTAGCTTCTTCGCCAACGAAACCGGCGTACGCCTGGTTGCTATGAGCAATGACACTGCCTTCCGGCCCAACGATGTGAGACAACATTTCCGTGTAGTAACCGCCACCGGAATACATGTCGAGAACGGTCATGCCGGGTTGAATGGCAAAAAACTCGAGTACCTCCGCAGGTTTGCGGCCTGCATCCCGTGCGCGGTCGGCATCGGTTCGACCTTCGTTGGCGGCCGCCTGTTCGTAGACCAGCGAATTGTTTTCCACAGGCACTTCACTATCTCCGCAGCCTGCCAGCAGACCCAATAGAGCAATTATTGTGATTGTTTGTTTCATTAGTTGTTCCGGAACCGGCATTGAATGCGGGTTATAGACTGTGCACTGAATCGTTAGTGCCGACAAATCAGGATGAACATCTGTTTGCCTGTTGGCGGGGCTTAAAATAAAAAGCGGTTTGTCTATTGGCGGGGCTCTAAATAAAAAGCGGTTTGTCTATTGGCGGGGCTTTAAATAAAAAGCCCCGCGTTTGACGGCGGGGCTGAAGACTCTTTTTATTATTAAAGAGGTAACTGTTTGATCGGTAACCAAATACAGACTTTATTATTATTATTGGATCTGGATCTTCTTGTTTTTATTGTTGTTTTTCTTCTGGCGTCTAAATCCTGTTTGTATTTCTTTGTGGTTTCCGACTTCAGTTACACTTCGCTTGGGCAAGTTATATATAGCAAGTCCTATGCCACATGCGAATAAGACAAATGATTTCAAAGGTTTAAACAATTTCTTGATTCAGCCGGTTTAACAATAAGTCTATTCCTGTAAAAAAAACCGACGAATCGTGATTTCTCTTCGTAAAGTGGTGCGAAATAACGTCATGTAATTGATTGAAACCAATCGCTTTGTTTTGTCCACTGCCGGAACAAGCCAATGCCGTATGTCTGCACCTGATGTAATCGATGCAAAAGTGTCCTCAATCTCGACAATCCGGCCGGTCTTGGCCATATTTTGTTGAATTATTCGACGTTCGCTGCAGTCTGCGCGCGTTCAAGGAGACTGACAAGACTGAAAAAACGTCCATTGCGGACGACGGCGACGATATTTAGCGTGTCTTCGATGTTGCCCAGGGGGTCTCCCCTGACCAGGACCAGGTCCGCAAGCCCGCCCGGCGCAATCGTGCCAACCTGATTTTCCAGTCCCAGGACTTTCGCCGAATTTTTTCCGGCAGCGTGCAGGGTTTGCTCGCCGTCCAACCCCGCTTCAACTAATCCCCGCAACTCAGCATGCAAGGCCAGGCCGGAAGGCATTCGATTGGGCTTGCTTCCCGCAACGATGGGAGAGGGCCTGTTGCCCAGCGACGGAGTTTCAGCAAATCGGCGGGCGGGTCGGCTCGATTGATCCAGAGCGATCGCCTGGCGGGACGCCATCAGGCCTGCAACACCGGCAGTCGCTGAATCGGCAATGCTGGTCGTAGACCGGGCGGGGTCGTCTGTGGTGAATAGCAACCTCGGGCCCGGCATAGCTTCACCCTCCCAAAGAGATGGCAGGAAGGCTGATATTTCTGTATTCACAACAATGGTCGTAACGCCATACGCCAGCAGTGCGGCACCGGCCGTTGACGAGTCCTCCACCCCGGACCAGGCGTCAATCAGGCCAGGAATGATGCTGACGTCTCCGAGGTCCAGAATCGTGTCCCCCTCCCATTCCTGGCGCGCCTCGACGGCAACAACCCGACCGCCCTCGATCACTACGTCCATGTTTTGCCGGTAGCCCTTCCAGATCCCGTCAAAAAGTCGTGCGCCCCGAATAACGAGCCGGTCTTCCGGTGGGTTCAACACTTCCAGTTCGCGCCGGACGACTTCTTCAGGTGGCTTGGCCTCAACCGGCCGAATATATGCCCTGAAATGCAGCGGTCTGGATCGTCGCTCCTCGAATCCGCGTGTGCGTATCGTTTTATCGGCGGTATAAAACATGGTCATCCGATCTCCCCAGGACACGGGCGCGGCAATCAATTCTTCGTCAACTGAAAGAGAGCGCACGAGGATGGGTTCCGAAAGAATCGCCATTTCCAGGATGGTTCCTTCCTCACCATGCCGCAGATATGTCAGCAAGCTGTTGTCGGGTCGCCAGGACGGAGATGACAGCGGTGACTCGGACTCTAGCAAGACGATCTCTGGCTCTCCGTGTCGCCGCAGCATTAGCGCGAATGTGTCTTCCGTTTTTCTTATCCAGGCAAGGTGCCTGCCATCTTTTGTCCAGACCGGCTCTCTATCCTCTCCGGCATGATCTGTGATCCTCCAGGCAAGGCCGGTCGGAAGATCAAGTTCCCAGATGTCGAGGCCGGTGCCGTGTCGATCGGATGCAAATACAATTTTTTCACCTGACGGGTGCCAGGACGCGTTCTGATTGTGAAAGTCGCCGCTTCCGATTTTTGCGGACACATTCGTGGATCTATCGAAAAGCCAAAGCTCTGAGCCATCCGGGGATTTCACTTCGTAGAGAATTTCAACGCCATCCGGCGACCAGCGAGGCCGGGTCTCGGTCAGATTGCCGTCCGTCAGGCGGGTTGCCTGGCCGCCCGCTGCAGGCAATGTCCATATATCCCCTCCAAGATCCATGGCAATCCGTCCGTCCACCATTGATACATCGATGGCGAACTTGTCATCGGTCGTGACGAAGGCATCGTCACCATAAGACAGGCTTGGCGACCACAAAAAACAGAAAAATATGACGGGTAAACTAACTCGCACATTCCACCTGTAAATTGAAAGTTTCAACGGTGTCTGTTTCGAAGGTGATTTGCATGGGACGACAACAAACCTGGCAGTCTTCTATATAAGACTGATCTCCTGCCGATAGGTCCAGCAGTATCGAAATGCTTTCCGCACAAAATGGGCAGCTGATTTGACGTTCAATGAGTGACAGGTTCACGAATCAGGTTCACGGCTGCAGTCTTGTGCCCGACCACGGAGTCGTCGCAAACCTGTCCTCCGACGATCGAACGATATCGCGAGTCCAGCGAGCGCGGTCGTGAATCCGGTCTTCGCCCGAAATCCAGAGTTCAATTGCGTTGGCCCAGAGTCGAAATCCGCCCCAATGGGGTGGTCGGGAAATCTCCGGTATCGTGTCGTTGGTAAGTTGCTGAGTACCGTCGGCGAGTGACAGACCGAGATTCGCACCTCGTTGCCGTATTTGTGCGACGAGTTGCTCTTTCGAGTCGATTGCCTCGCTTTGATCGCTGCCCCAGGCGCCAAGCTGACTACCCCAGCCACGGCTGGCGAAATACCTGTCGCTTTCGGCTTCCGGCGACCTGACAACAATACCCTCGATTCTGACCTGGCGACCAAACGCATCCCAGTGAAACAGGGCGGCGGATTTTGGATTGCTCGTGAGTTCGCGAGCTTTCCTTGACTGGTAGTTGGTATAGAAAACGAGATATCCAGGATCAGGTACAAACTCCTTGCAAAGCACGACGCGAGCCGACGGTTGTTCGTTTGCATCGACTGAAACGATAATCATCGAATTGGGGTTGGTCTGAAGCGCTGCAGCAGTCGCCTCCTTTAGCCATGCGTCGGCCCAATGCATCGGGTCATCAGGAAGTGAATCAGGCAGACGTTCCAGTGTTTCATTGTCAGTCAATATCGTCTCCGGAATTTAATTGTCTGGACTGATAAACGTGCCGCCTTCGCGGCGTGGATCAGCGGCAGCGTCGAATCCGTTGTGCTCGTCATAAAGCGCCGCCACAACTCCGCCAAAGTACATGTTAATCGACTCGTACTGCCGTAGCGCGAAGGCAGTGTCAGGCATGTCGACTCCGGGCTCAACAGAAAGCTCCGCATCCGACTCGCCGATTCTAAGATGAATTCGTGGGCGTGCGACAGCCTGCTCGAGATCAAGACCCAGTTGCAGGAAATTGACCAGGAACTGGTGCAGTGCTGTCGTGATCCTGTCCGCTCCTGGCGAGCCAATCGCAAGCACTGCGGTATTTGACCGCGCGGCGCAGGGGGCCATATTTGACGGCAAGCGTTTACCGGGAGGACCAGCATTGAGTCCATGCCGGTTTAATTCAAGTTCTCCGAGACAGTTGTTCAGCCACAACCCGGTGTTCTTTGGCATTTCTCCAGAACCGTAGCCGGACGACGCCGTGATAGCACAGGCCATCCCAGCTCCATCAACGGCAGAAGTATGAACAGTCGATCCAGACGAATATCTTGAGAGCAGCTCGCCAGCAGCTGCGAGCCTCAGCATTTCGGCGACAGGTTTCGATACGTCATCTGCCAGGTCCAGGTTCTGCTGGCGAAAACGCATTACAGCCTCTTGCGTCCTGATCAGGCGTCGCTGGGATGATTCGTCCCACGAATTCAGTTTGTCTGTACCGAAACCGAGCAGCATGGCTGCAAGGTTTGCTCCACCAATGGCGGGTGGTGGATTCGTGGCAATTTGCCAGTCACCCGCACTAACCAACAGGCAGTCGCGCACAACTGGCGTGTAATTCTTCAGGTCTTCGCGAGTAAGGAGTCCGCCGTGGGACTGAACGTGGTCGACGAGCAGTTGACCTATTTCTCCCTCGTAAAAAATCTGCTCCCCTTCGTCCGCAATGGCCGAGAGGCTATCTGCAAGATGCGGTATCAGGATCGTGCTGGCGACGTCACGCAGGGATCCGTCGGCATTGTGAAGGGCGTTGTGGCCGTCTTCACTGCGACCGTAAATTACGTCGCCTGCATATCCGAGGAAGTAGTGACAGGCCGCAGCGAATGGAAATCCATCGCGTGTCGCGCGGATAGCAGGCTGTAGCAAATCATGCCAGGGCAAGCTGCCGTGGTCGATTGAGGCCCGGTAAAGAGCAGCCAACGTTCCCGGAACAGCGACTGAAGACGCACCGACCAGCGTTTCAATGCCGCCACCATATTCGAGTTCAACAGTCTCAAGAAGTGGTTTAGTGCCCGCCGGAAGGCCGGCTCCGGGAACAGCGACATTACCGTCAATCGTTATGGGCTTGTCGCCCTGTCCCCAGATAGTGACGTAGGCGCTGCCCGCCAGGGCACAAACTCCGGGTTGTGTATTGATGGAACACATTGCCGCAGCAATTCCGCAGTCAACGGCGTTCCCGCCGAGATCGGCAATTTCTGCAGCAGCGTCGGCCGCGAGCTCCGAGGTTGTAGCTACGGCGACTCTGTTCGCTGTCGCACTCATAAATTACCGGGCCTGACCCGCGGGCTCAGACCCGTCCATTCAAAAGTGAATGACGGAGCGGATGCTCTTGCCTTCATGCATCAGGTCAAAAGCTTTGTTGATGTCTTCGAGGCCCATGGTGTGGGTGATGAACTCATCGACCTTGATCCCGCCGTCCATGTATTGATCAACCATGCCGGGAAGCTGCGATTTGCCCTTACAGCCGCCAAATGCCGTGCCGCGCCAGACGCGCCCCGTCACCAGCTGGAATGGCCGCGTGCAAATTTCCTTCCCGGCGCCGGCGACGCCGACGATGACCGACTCGCCCCAGCCCTTGTGGCAACACTCCAAAGCGGCGCGCATCAGATCTACATTGCCAATACATTCGAATGAGTAGTCCACACCGCCGTTGGTCATTTCAACAATGACTTCCTGGATTGGGCCGCTGTGATCATTCGGATTGACCGTATCTGTGGCGCCCATCTGCATGGCCAGTTCAAATTTGTCCGGATTGATATCGATTGCCAGGATGCGACTGGCTTTCGCCATCATTGCGCCCTGAATAGCGCTTAGACCAACTCCACCAAGACCGAAAACCGCCACCGTAGCGCCTGCCTCGACTTTTGCTGTATTCAGGACTGCGCCGATGCCGGTCGTGATTCCACAACCGAGCAGGCAGACCTTTTCCAGCGGCGCCTTGTTGCTGATTTTGGCAACCGATATCTCTGGCAGTACTGTGTACTCACTAAACGTAGATGTACCCATGTAATGAAATATCTGTTTGCCGCCTTTTGAAAATCGTGACGTGCCATCCGGCATCAGGCCCTGGCCCTGCGTTACACGAATCGCCTGGCATAGATTGGTCTTGCCCGAAGTGCAGAAATTGCATTCGCCGCATTCCGGCGTGTATAGCGGGATGACATGGTCGCCAACTTTCAGATTGCGGACGCCGGGACCGATTTCCTCAACGATCGCACCGCCTTCGTGGCCGAGGACCGCCGGAAAAATTCCTTCCGGATCTTCGCCTGACAAGGTAAAAGCGTCGGTGTGGCAAACGCCCGTTGCGACATTGCGCAGCAAAACTTCGCCCTCTTTCGGTCCGTCAAGTTCGATTTCTTCAATTTCGAGCGGTTTGCCTGCTTCCCAGGCGACAGCGGCACGAGTTTTCATTTTCTTACGATCCTCAAGTTCTGCAGTCAATATCGATGGTGAATATTCGCATGAATGGCGGGGCGACGGTAGTTGCCCGTCGCTTCTGCGGGAAACAATTAATTTGGTGTTCAATTCCTGACTGCGGTAAAAGACAACCTGTTCACCCGCATCTCAATGGAACGCTATAAATGACACTTAAAGATCTTCGCAAACAATTGTCGACGATCGATGAGCAGATCGTCGAGCTGATCGCGGAGCGCCAGCAGATCGTTGGCGAAATCGGCAGTTCCAAGCAAAATACCGGCAGGGCAACCCGTGACTACGAGCGGGAAAAAGACGTGTTGGATATGGCGCGGGAGCAGGCCGAAAAGCTGGGTGTCGACCCGAATCTCGCAGAGGAGATTTTGACAACCCTGATCAGGGCATCGCTAACACACCAGGAACGTAGTCGTGTCGCCGCCGAAGCGGCAGGTGATGGACGTCGCGCATTGATAATTGGTGGCTCCGGAAAAATGGGCGGCTGGTTCGTCAATTATTTCAGCTCGCAGGGTTTTCTGACTGTTATCGCTGATACGGGTGTCCAGCCGGGGCCGGGCAGATGCAAAGACTGGCGGCAGGCAGGCACTGACTACGACGTCATTGTCGTAGCGACGCCCATGGCGATTTCTGGCGAAATACTGGAGGAGCTGGCAAGACTCAAGCCGGCAGGGCTCATCTTTGATATTGGCTCCCTGAAATCGCCTCTGAAAAAAGGTCTTGAGGCTTGTCGCCAGGCTGGCTGCAAGATCGCGTCCGTCCATCCTATGTACGGCCCCGATACTGAGCTCCTTTCCGGACGCCACCTTATTTTCGTGGATGCCGGGTGTCCGGAGGCGACGACTGCGGCGAAAGAGCTCTTTGCGGCGACGATGGTTGAAGAGCTCGATATGAGCCTGGACGATCACGATCGTCTGATCGCTTATGTACTGGGCTTGTCCCACGCACTGAATATCGCCTTCTTTACTGCCCTGGCGGAAAGCGGGGAGGCGGCACCGAAACTTGCAAAGCTCTCGTCCACGACATTCGATGCGCAACTGCTGGTCTCAGGCGCGGTTGCTCATGATAATCCGCATATGTATTTCGAGATTCAGCACCTGAACGACTTCGGCCTCAGTCCGCTTGACGCACTTTGCGAATCGGCTGCACGAATACGGGAGCTGGTTGCGTCGGGTAATGAAGATGGATTCGTCGAGCTTATGGAGAAAGGTCGAGATTACCTCGCGACACGGAGATGAGCGGAGTACAGCTGATGATCAGAAATTGCTTACTTGGTTTCATGACGCTCGGCATTCTGACCGCCTGTGGAAATGAGAATCCGACGTCGGAGGTCGCACAGGAACAGCCTGCCCAAAGTGGTCCGTTGCTTGTGTATGCGTCTCATGATGCATCGAGAACAGCCTCAGCTCTCGATGCTTATCGCTCCGAGACAGGCACAAGATTTCAGCTGCGAAGCGACGACATGGCTGAACGGGACTCACGGCTCGCAAACCCGTTGTTGATGCCGAAGGTCGACCTGTTTGTTGGCGGAAGTCTTGCCGAGCTGTGGGCGGTTGCCGAGGCAGATGCGTTGCGCCCTGTCTCTTCGGAATTGCTTGCCGGAAATATTTCCGACGCGATGCGGGATCCGGAGTCTCGCTGGATCGCGCTGTCCAGCAGGGCGCGAATTGTTGCCTACAACACCGATCTCGTCAGTCTGGACAGGATCGCTTCCGTCAGCGATTACACATCGCTTGGCGACGAGACCTGGCGGGATAGCCTGTGCCTGGCATCGTCCGCGGTTCCGGGCAATCGCGCACTCATTGCTTTCCTGATCAAACAGTTGGGTGTGCGCGACGCGGAAATCACTGTGCGTAGATGGCGCGAGAATCTGGCTGAACTTATTTTTGCGAACGATTTGGAATTAATCGACGCTGTGGCGTCCGGCCAGTGCGCCGTTGGGATACTGGATAGTAATGTTTTCGCAGCATATGCCAGAGCGAGATCCGACGCCCCCGTAGCAGCGTACTGGTTTGAATCGCCGGACACGATCTTGTTCGACATCAGCGGGGCCGGTGTAACCCGACATGCGGCCGATCCGGACGGAGCGAAAGCGTTGCTTGAGTGGCTTACCACTGTCACGCCGAATGCGTTGTTTGCAGCCCAGAATTTCGAGTTTCCGGCCAATTCAGATTCGCAGACGGGCGCGGCGATTTCCGCCTGGTCAGAATTTGTAATGGAACCCGCGTCGCTATCCGAACTTGCCTTTTTGCTTGAGGACGCTGACAGGTTAATCGAGCGGGCTCGATATCCCTGAATACTAACTGTCTCGCACGCGAGACCTGCTCATCAGGATGAGAAAAAGTGGCACGCCGAGGGTTGCAGTGAGCGCTCCAACCGGCAATTGTCGCGGCGCCAACAAGGTTCTGGCGAGCGTGTCTGCAATGACCAGCAATACACCTCCGGCAATGGCGGATGCGGGCAGCACGATGCGATGGTCACTTCCCGCGATAATGCGAATAAGATGCGGAACGACGAGGCCGATGAATCCAATGACGCCTACCGTGGTTACGGAGATTGCCGTCGCCAGCGCGGTGACGCCAAAAACCAGCAGGCGGAATCCCGCGACAGGAAGACCAACAATGGCTGCCTGCAGATCGCCCCGGGCGAGCACATTGAGGTGCCGCGCAGACAGCATGCCCAGCACCGTGATCAGGCCGAGAAGCCAAAGGCTCTGTGCGGGCGCATAGGCGTAATTCAGATCGCCCATAAGCCAGAAAAGCATTCCGCGCAGATTCTGGTCGGGGCTTAGCGCAAGCAGCAGGGTGGTCGCCGCACTGAATCCAGCCGCGAGAACCACGCCGGTCAAAAGCAACCGGGCCGGAGTCCAGGAGCCGCTGCCCTGGGCTATCGAAAAGACGAGAACGGTCGCAGCCATCGCTCCGCCAAACGCGGCGAGGTCAACAACGACCGCGCCGAGACCGAAGATCATTGCCAGGAGTGCCGCAACCGCCGCGCCACCAGAACTGCCAAGGATGTATGGCTCGGCAAGTGGATTGCGCAACAGGACCTGCATGAGGACACCCGAGACAGCCAGCAGTCCGCCGACGCCAAATGCTGTCAGCGCCCGAGGTAGGCGCAAATCCACGACCAGTCGACGAATATTGTCGGGCGCACTTCCAGTCAAAGACTGCCATACGTCATTGGCACTCAGATCTGCACTTCCGGAGGCCAGTGCTGCTATACCGGCAATAAGCCAGAGTGCAGCGAGGCTCGGAAACAGAAGCCCTGGACGGATTACACGCAACAAGTTCTCCCCTGAAGATTCACGGCCTGCCAAGTGCAGGCTGGCAGCATTGTAAAGGAATGGCGCCGTTATCTGGACACGCCACATTAATAGTGCAAAATCAGGACAAAGGTAATACTTCCAGATGAACAGCGATCACATCGATTCCGAGGGCTTTCGGGCCAACGTCGGCATCATTTTGTCAAATGATGACGGCGAGCTGTTGCTTGCCGGCAGGATTGGCAGCAAAGGATGGCAATTTCCGCAGGGCGGAATGTTGCAAGGCGAAAGCCCCGAGGTCGCGATGTATCGTGAGCTGCACGAAGAAGTCGGCCTTACAGAAGATGACGTTGCGGTGCTTGGTGAAACTGACGACTGGCTCCGTTACCGCCTGCCAAACCGGTTTGTGCGCCGCAACAGTCAACCGCTTTGTATCGGCCAGAAGCAGCGATGGTTCATGTTACGACTGGTTAGCGGTGAAGATCGACTCAGGTTTGATCGGTCGGATTCGCCTGAATTTGATCGCTGGCGCTGGGTAGATTTCTGGCACCCCGTAAAAGAGGTCATCTATTTCAAACGTCGCGTCTACGCGCAAGCGCTGAATGAGCTGGGCCCGCATCTTTATCCGGACGGATTGCCACCCGAGCCACGATGGTGGCCGAATCGCTGGCGAGCCGTATTCGAAAAGGACAGGAAACGGGTAGAGAAGACGCCGGCAGATTCAGAAGGGTTTGACGACCGCCAGGCAGATAATTCCTAGCAGGAAGATCACCGGTATCTCGTTAAACCAACGCAACCATTTCGTATTGTCCGGAATCTGACCAATCCTGAGTAGCTGTATCCAGTGATGACAGCGCAGGTGAAAAATGATCAGTCCTGCCAGGAGTGCCAACTTGACGTGAAACCACGCCTGCGACAACAGTGCCTGGTTAATCAACAGTAGGAACAGTCCGAATATTGCGGTCAGAGCGGCACCAATGGTCATGATGATGAACAGGCGTCGCTCCATAACATTGAAGCGTTCGCGGGAGATGTCGTCAGTTGCTTCCGCGTGATAAATGAAGAGGCGGGGCAGATAGAACAGCCCCGCAAACCAGGTCACCATAAACGCGATATGCAGCGCCTTGAACCAGAGATAAGCTGACGATATTTGCATTTGGCGAGTTCTCCGTTAATCAGGGTTTGAGCAGTAATGTGGCTCCCGAACCCGATTTATAGCCAATTCCGTGACCTGCCGCACTTCTGTTTGGCATCTTCCCCGCGTAACATAACGCGTCTGGATTTTACAAAAAACCAATGAGTTACCGATGAAACCTCGATCTCACATGCCTGGTACCGGCCTGAGCTTCGGATTCCGCGCCGCGATAGCGATTGCGGTGCTCGTCGGCGGCTACCTGTTATTCGAGTTCGGGCGCCTTCAGGCCGATTACAACATTGTCGACACAATTGCTGAAAAACAAGACCTGTACGATGAGATTGACGGGCTCGAAGGCGAGATAGCCGGGCTTAAACAGGAGATTGCGCTGCTTGAGACGCATCGTGAGATCGATAGAGAGGCCTATAAGGTTGTCGAAACAAATCTCACCGACTTACAGCGAAAGATTCAGGAACAGTCGGATGCCATTGCGTTTTATCGAGGCATCGTTTCACCGAAAGACGGCGGGCGTGGGCTCCGTGTTCAGGACTTGAAGCTGACCAGGGGTAAGGACGAACGGCATTTTAATGTGCGACTGGTTCTGGTTCAGGTTATGAAGCACGATCGCAGCGTCAAAGGTGAGGTTGCCTTTAGCCTCGACGGTGCTCTGAATGGCGTGGCGACGACGTTCAAGCTGCCGCAGCTATTGCCGGAGGGCGTCAGCAGTAGCTGGCCATTTGCGTTCAGATATTTTCAGGATTTTGACAAAGAACTGGTTCTGCCGGATGGGTTTTTGCCGGAAAAGATCAATGTCGAAGTCAAATCAAATACCAAATCAATAGCGAGTATTTCGGAAAGTTTCGATTGGCTCGCGGGACCGAGTTAACAAAAGGGAGTACCAGGATATGTTTGGGCAGAAACAACGCAGGCACAGCGTAGTCGACACATTAGTCGGATCGAATTCCCAGGTGAATGGCGACCTCAATTTTACGGGCGGCTGTCATATTGATGGAACCGTCAAGGGTAACGTCAGCGCGGCATCCGATTCGAATTCGGCGCTGAGTATTTCAGAAGATGGAACGGTTGAAGGCGGCGTGAATGTGCCGTATGTCGTTCTAAATGGCATCGTTAGGGGCGACGTCGTCGCAAGCCAGCGGGTTGAGCTTGGGCCAACAGCCAGGGTAATTGGTAATGTATATTACAACCTGATTGAAATGGCGATCGGTGCCGAAATTAACGGTAAGCTAGTGCACCAGCCGGAAGGGCAGGTCCCGCTTTTGGAAACAAAGGACAAACGGGCGGAAACACCTGTTAGTCTTGCGTCTGCTACTTGAGATTCCTTAACTAACCCTGATATCCGACAAACTATGAATACCGAAATACCAGTGATAGGCACGTCTGCCGCTCCGCCGCCGCTCGTCTTCACGGACGCCGCAGCTACCAAGGTCAATGAATTGATTCAGGAAGAGGAAAATCCCGACCTGATGCTTCGTGTATTTATCTCTGGTGGCGGGTGTTCCGGATTCCAGTACGGGTTCACGTTTGACGATGCCGTTGAAGATGGCGATTCGAGTATTGAGAACCAGGGCGTGACCTTGCTGGTGGATCCCATGAGCGTGCAATACCTGATGGGCGCCGAGATTGACTATAAGGAAGATCTGCAGGGCGCGCAGTTTGTCATTCGAAATCCCAACGCAGCAACGACCTGCGGTTGTGGCTCTTCGTTTTCCGTTTAGTCGGGCGGAGTGAAGTAGCAGGGCTGATGCGATAAGTAACCGGCCCGCAAATAGCACTAACTCCGTCACGGATGAAAATCCGACTCCAGAAGTTCTCGCCGCCGTCGACCTCGGCTCGAATAGTTTCCACATGATCGTAGGTGAGTTGCGCCATGGCCAGCTCGCGATTATTGATCGACTGAAAGAAACGGTTCGCCTGTCAGAAGGGCTAAAGGACAAAGGCACGCTAACCGATGCCGCGCGGCATAGAGCGCTCGACTGCCTTGGTCGGTTCGGAGAGCGCCTGCGCGATATGCACGCGTCGAGCGTCAGAACAGCCGGGACCAGCGCACTTCGAAGAGCAACAGACAGCGGAGACTTCAGGGCGGAGGCAGAAAAAGCGTTAGGTCACCCGATAGATGTTATCTCTGGCATCGAGGAAGCGCGCCTGATTTATTCGGGCGTCTCTCACAGCCTGCCGCCGAACGATGGTTTTCGACTGGTGCTGGATATCGGTGGCGGCAGTACTGAGTTGATCCTGGGAAATGGGGAGACCCCCAAGGCGCTCGAAAGCCTGCGCATGGGCTGCGTCCTGATGACCGAGAGATTCTTTGGTGGCGGTCAAATCTCGAGGCAAAATATGGATGCTGCACGGATGGCTGCGCGTCTGAAACTGCGACCGGTGAAGGCATTTTTTCGTGATGCGGCTGGTATCGAAGCAGTGGGCACCTCCGGCACGATCATATCCACAGAAGCCGTAGCCAGAGCGCTTGGTGTGATTGAGTTGAATGATCTGACGCCCGCATCCGTCGAGTCACTCATCGATCGGGTCCTTGAATTCAACAATATCGCCGATTTGTCCCTTCGTGGCCTGTCGGAACGTCGCTCTCAGGTTTGGCCTGGCGGCCTGGCGATCCTGATTGAGTTAATGAATGTTCTGAGAATAGACCATCTGAAAGTGTCGGACGGCGCCTTGCGCGAAGGCCTGCTTTACGATCATTTGGGGCGGCTTCAGCATGAAGACGCGCGTGAGCGCAGCGTGCAGGCGATGGCCAAGCGCTACAACGTAGATCACGATCAGGCGAGAAGAGTCGCGGAGACTTCACATCGGCTGCTGGAGCAGGTTGCATCCGCGTGGGCGCTCGAATCGACACTGGCAGGCAGCGTCATTCATTGGGCGTCCATACTGCACGAAATTGGACTGGATATTTCCCACAACAGCTTTCAGGAGCACGGCGCCTATATTGCGGAGAATGCCGACCTGCCGGGATTTCCACGATCCGAGCAAAAGCTCCTGAGTTATCTGATCGCAACACAGCGATCAGAATTCGAGAAATCACGGTTTCGTTCCTTGCCCTCTGAATGGTGCGAAAGTGCTCTCAGGCTCGCGATACTGCTTCGCGTCGCGGTGCTTCTCAATCGAAGCAGGACCGCAATCGATCTGTCCGGAGTGGCCGCTGCTGCAGACAGAAATGGTCTGCATCTGAAGTTTCCCAATGGGTGGCTCGAGGTAAATCCGTTGACTATTGCTGACCTTGAACGGGAGCGGGAATATCTTGGAGAGATAGATTACGACCTGCAGTTTGGTCCGGCTGATCCTGGCTAGCGGCGCCAAATTGATCGAGGAAAATCCGTTGAGCGGAAACCGGAGCGTCGTCTCCTGGTCGTAGGAGTTCATAAGTGCCATCGCCCTGCAGTATCCAGGCTCCCGTATTGTCGGCCAGGAATAATTCCAGGTCTGACCACAATCTTTGTTTCAGTGGTTTTTGTTTGATCGGGAAACAGGTTTCGTTTCGACGGAAGAAGTTTCTGTCCATCCAGTCGGCGCTTGCGCAGAAGAATTCTTCTTTACCATTGTTTCCGAAATAATAGACACGGGAATGTTCAAGAAAGCGGCCTACAATCGATCTGATTTGAATATTTTCCGAAAGCCCGGGGATTCCGGGTCGAAGCGAGCAAATGCCACGAACAATCAGATCGATTTTTACGCCGGCACCGGATGCTTCATAAAGCTTGTCGATGATCTGCGGTTCGATTAGCGCATTCAGTTTGGCGACAATCCTGGCGTCTCTTCCTTCTTTGGCATGCTCTATTTCGCGATCTATTTTTTCGATCATCGCATCGAAAAGATCAAAAGGTGCTGTAATAATTTTGACAAGATTCTGAGTCATTGTCAGGCTTGTGAGCTGCATGAACACTTTGTGCACGTCCTCACCCAGGTTTTTGTTGCTGCTCATGTAGCCGTAATCTGTGTAAACCCGCGTCGTGCCCGGATGGTAATTTCCAGTACCCAGGTGGACATATCGTTGTATGCCGTCTTGTTCCCGGCGAACCACCATCGACATCTTCGCGTGAGTCTTATAGCCGACTAATCCGTAGACGACGTGCGCGCCGGCTTCCTGCAGTCGATTGGCAGAGGTTATGTTCTCGGCCTCGTCAAAGCGTGCCATTAACTCAACTACTACGGTCACCTCTTTGCCATTCCGGGCAGCATTCACGAGGTGGTTTACGATGGGGGAGTTCGAGCCTGTTCGATACAATGTTTGTTTTATCGCCAGCACGTTCGGGTCTTCTGCCGCTGCACCGATAAAATCGACCACGGGGGAAAACGACTGGTAGGGATGATGGAGTAGCACGTTTCGCTGCCGCAGAACCGAAAATATACTTTGATCAGTTTTCAGTTCTTCAGGGACGCCCGGTGTAAACGGGCGATACAGGAGTTCGGGCCGGCTTTCGATCTCGCAGACCTGCATAAGTCGATTTAGATTGACGGGCCCGTCGACTGTAAAAAGATCCGCGTGATCAAGATGAAAGTGATCGAGCAGGAAGTCACATAAATCTGACGGACAACCGTCGGCGATTTCGAGCCGAACGGCCGCGCCGTATCGACTTGCCGCCAACTGACCTTCCAATGATCTGATGAGGTCTTCTACCTCTTCGTCATCCACGTAGAGATTGCTGTTTCGCGTCACGCGAAACTGGTAGCAACCATCAACCTGCAATCCCGGGAATAGATCGTCTAAGTGCGCGTGAATGATGGACGACAGGAATACATAACTGGTTGTCCCGCTTTCGACGAGATAATCGGGAAGCTGAATAATTCTCGGCAGAGATCTTGGCGCCTGAACGACAGCCCGATGGCGACTGCGGCCGAACGCGTCCTTGCCTTTGAGGCGAACGATAAAGTTAAGGCTCTTGTTCAGGATGCGGGGAAACGGACGGGACGGATCCAGGGTTAGCGGCGTCAGGACAGGATTGACTTCACGAGCGTAGTAGTTGCTGAGCCACTCCCGCTGATCGTCGGTCCAGTCGGCACGTTGTATAAAGTGAATGTGCTCCTCGGCAAGCGCCGGCAACAAAACGCTGTTGAGCAATTCGTATTGCCTTTGGACCAGCATCAGGGAGCGGCGCCGGATCTCGTCCAGCAGTTGTTGCGGAGATGCCTGGTCAGGCCCGGCGGACGGCGCCCCAATCTCGAGCCTTTGCTTCAGGCCGGCAACACGCACTTCGAAAAATTCGTCGAGGTTTGTGCAGGAGATGCAGAGGAATCTCAGCCGCTCAAGCAGAGGAACAGAAGCATCGCTCGCTTGCGCGAGCACGCGTTGGTTGAACTCGATCAAACTGAGTTCTCGGTTGATGAACCGATCTATGGGTGGTGCTGCCGGTGCGTTCAAGGTCAGATCCGCAGGATATCGGACCGACTAGTATAGCAACGTCAGCGTGGCAGAGCGGTTAACCGGCGCCCCAATAAATGGCGCCGAGGACCGCGGCCCGGGATGCGCCTGTCACCTCGGGAAGGTTGCCGGTCTTTCCCTCGAGGCGGCGCTTTGCAAGCCAGGCAAACGCCGCGGCCTCCACCCAATCAGGATGCAAGCCGTACAGGTCAGTTGAAGAAACCTGTGCGCCGGTGAGATAGCCTCGTAATCGCTGCATCAGATCCGCGTTGTGGACGCCGCCACCACAAACAAGAACCTCATCAATGTCTGGTGCGAATTTTAGGATTGATGTTGCGATCGTCCGTGCACTCAATTCCGCAAGCGTTGCCTGTATGTCTGCGGCCGGGATCGTTAATCCTCCGAGCGATGCGAGTCGCGAGCGTGTCCAACCGCCGTTGAAATACTCGAATCCCGTGCTCTTGGGGGGAGGTTGATCGAAGTAGGGATCCGCCAGCATCTGGCCGAGCAGCGGCTCGTTGACGGTTCCGCTTCGGGACCAGCCTCCGTCGCTGTCAAATGGTTTATCGAGATTTGCGCGAATCCAGCCGTCAAGCAGGGTATTGCCAGGTCCGGTATCGAAACCAATCACTCGGTCTGTTGTGTTACTGAGCATCGTCACATTGGCGATTCCGCCGATATTCAGCACCGCACGACTTTTATCGGTATCAGCGAAGAGCCATTGATGAAACGCAGGAGCGAGCGGCGCGCCTTCACCGCCAACCGCGAGGTCACGACGCCGAAAATCCCCAACCGTTGTAATTCCGGTACCGGATGCAATGATATTCGGATCACCGATTTGTAGCGTAAAAGGACGGGCGCCACGAGGCTGATGTCTGAGAGTCTGGCCGTGACTGCCAATTGCCACAACAGATCTCGAGTCGACATTGGCGTTCATTAGTAGCTGCAGAGTCGCGTCTCTGAAGCATTCGCCTATCCACCGGTCGAGCTGTCCAATCTTGTCGACAGTGCATTGCGCGGGTTGACGGGATGCCGTCAGCAGCTCATCTCGCAAGTCTTTTGGGTAATCAACTGCCTGGGTAGCCTTTACCTCGCACTCGTGGTCGCCAAACGCAACCAGTGCGGCATCGATACCATCCATGCTGGTGCCCGACATCAAACCTATATAGGAGAGGGTGGATTCAGCGGAATCCGACATATGGCCTACTGCGCTGACAGCGCGGCGACTTGCGTACGCTTGTATTGCAGCAATTCGTCGAGGATAGGCTCAACAGATGACAAGAAGTCAGCGCGGTATTCATCCTGAATAGGTTCAGCCTGGGGAAGCTTCACTGTGCGTGGATTGCGGTGCACGCCGTTCAGCCGATACTCGTAATGCAGGTGTACACCGGTAACCAGTCCCGTCTTGCCCACATAGCCGATGGTCTGACCCTGGCGGACGCGTGTGCCATTACGCACTTTTGATGCGAACTTTGACATGTGCGCGTAGAGCGTTGTGATATTGCCGCCGTGCTGCAAAATGACGACATTACCGTAGCCTGATTTCACGCCGCGAAAAATGACTTTGCCATCACCGGCTGCTTTGATCGGTGTCCCGCTCGGTGCAGCGTAATCGGTGCCGCGGTGTGGGCGTACTGTCTTCAGGACAGGGTGGCGTCGGTTTGGGTTAAATGAGGAGCTCACACGAAAATCGACCGGCGCACGAAGGAAGGCCTTGCGCACGCTCTGTCCGTCAGGCGTGAAGTAGTCGGCACGGCCATTCTTGTCTGTGTAGCGAATCGCCTGAATGGTCCGTCCGTTATTATTGAATTCGGCGGCAATGATTTCGCCGTCACTGACGTATTCACCATCCTGGAATATTTGCTCGAACAAGACGTAGTAGTCGTCGCCCGAACGGATGTCGAGCACGAAGTCCACATCCCAGGCAAAAATTCCCGCAAGATTCATCACCGTCTTGTCCGGCAGGCCTGCCTCCTGAGCGCTCTCAAACAATGATGATTCAATTCGGCCATAGGCGCGTTTCTTTCGAATCTCAATGGGCCGTTCGATAATCTGAGCGATGAAACCTGATTCTTCCCTGGTCACTGCAAGTGCGGTGGTCAGGTCGAGTTCACGATAAAGGCTTACCAGTTTGCCCTCGTCATGTTCGATCGAAAGCTCATTACCCGGAATCAGTTTTTTCAGGTATGGCGCAGCCTCCGGGAGCTGCACCATTACGGAAAGATCAGAGAGGCTAAGCTTATTTCGGCGAAACAGACGATCGAGTGTATCGCCACGCTTGATAGTTAGCTGAAGTCGATCGAACTCCGGTGGCAAGGCGAGCGGCGGATGAAAGTCCGGAAATTCGTCCGCTACCTCGATGACCTGCACCAGCACATCTTCGGGTACGGGTGCCGGATCGACAGGGTCCTCGGCAAGCTCAATGTCCGTATCGAAAGCAGCTGGCGCAGCTTCGAGCGTGACATCTTCCTCGGCGACAAACGCGTCATCCGCCGGTGTATCCGGCCAGGACAAAATCAGGGCAATGCCAATCAGCGGAATTCCGAGCCCGGCTGCAAACCAGGGCCATGCGCTCCGTTTTTCGACCTTTTTTCCTGTAGACGGTTTGTAATCGTGAAGTATTGGTCTCAAGGGACGATCCAAGCCTGCGTCTCCCCACTCGCTCGACGCCGCTACTGTACAGCGAGATTTTCATGGGGTCAAAGAAATCTGTTATAACTCATGATCTTAACGCAGAAATGTAAATAAAAATCTGGAGCAAGGTGATGGGCGACCGAAATTGGTCAACACGGCGCATTTAGAGTGATAAAGTTCCGCGGCGCATCAAGGGCCCAGACTGAAAATGACAAGCATTAAAGAACAAATTGCCGAGCTCTCACGGGGAACGGACGAAATTCTGCCGGATGGCGGTCTCGAAGCAAAACTGAAGCTGGGACGACCACTCAATATAAAGGTGGGATTCGATCCGACCGCGCCGGACCTCCATGTCGGTCATACCGTGATTATTAACAAGATGCGGCAATTCCAGGAATTTGGCCACAATGTTGTCTTCCTGATTGGCGATTTCACCGGGATGATTGGTGATCCAAGCGGGAGAAACGCAACCCGCCCACCGTTGACGGTTGAGCAGATAGAAGAGAATGCCACGACCTATAAAGATCAAGTGTTCAAGATTCTTGATCCGGAGAGGACAACCGTAGATTTTAATTCTCGTTGGTTGACGGAGCTCGGCTCCCCCGGACTGATTAAGCTGGCATCGCGGTATACCGTGGCGCGGATGCTGGAACGCGATGATTTCAGCAAGCGATTCGCATCGGGTCAGTCGATCTCCATTCACGAATTTCTCTATCCGCTGGCCCAGGCCTATGATTCTGTTGCGCTAAAGACGGATGTGGAGATGGGCGGCACCGATCAGAAGTTCAATTTGCTCGTTGGCCGGCATATCCAGCAGAGTTATGACCTTGAGCCGCAGATCGTCATTACGCTGCCGTTGCTTGAGGGCCTGGACGGTGTGCAGAAGATGTCCAAGTCCTATGGCAACTACATCGGTATCACCGACCCGGCTGGCGAGATGTTTGGCAAAGTGATGTCGGTATCGGACGATCTTATGTGGCGGTACTTCGAGTTGCTGAGTTTCAGGCCCCTTTCTGACATCGAGGGCCTGAAGAAAGCCGTCGACGGTGGCCAGAACCCGCGAGACGTCAAATTTGAACTGGCAATGGAGCTTGTTGCCAGGTTTCACGATGACAAGGCGGCGGAGGCGGCCAAGGCGGAATTCATCTCCCGCTTCCAGAAAGGCGCGATGCCAGAGGAAATTCGCGATGTTTCAGTCGCCAGCAAGGATGGAAGGCTCGGAATTGCCCATCTTTTGAAGGAGGCTGGCCTGGTTAGCAGCACGTCGGAGGCGTTCCGGATGATCAAGCAGGGCGCTGTTCGAATCGATGGTGAGCGCATTGAGGACCGAAGTCTGGAAGTTGAGGCGGGTAGCAATCATGTGTACCAGGTTGGCAAGCGCAAATTCGCTCGCGTTCAATTGAGTTGAGCATCAAATAAAATCAATAGCTTATTAGCGATCCAGGGCATTTTTCGGGCCATTGGATCTTGGCCGGGAAAGGCGCCTGAAAATAATTGAAATTAGATGTTGACGACCCGGCTTTCGTCGCTATAATGCGCTGCTCGCTGAGGGAACGGTGTCCCTTGGCCAGACCACGAGAATCAAGACAATCATTACCTGCAGGCAACCTTGGGCTGTCATTTAAGCCCTGATCGCCTGTATACTTGTGGGCTGCCTAGCTAAATCTGCCGCCGCTTGTTGGCCTTTGATCGATGATCGAAAAGCCGGCGAGAATACGGTTGGGAGAATTAGCGAGGGAACGCTCTTTAAAAATTTAATCAGATAATTTGTGTGGGTGCTCGCGTTGGAGTTTGCAATAGGCAAAATCAAACGTGAGAACCATAGTTAAATTTCTTAGTAATTACTGAGTAATTAAACGGGTTTCATGTTCTTCTAGAAAGCTCAAAGCTTTTAAGTGAAGAGTTTGATCCTGGCTCAGATTGAACGCTGGCGGCATGCCTAACACATGCAAGTCGAACGGTAACGCAAGGAGCTTGCTCCTTGGCGACGAGTGGCGGACGGGTGAGTAATGCTTAGGAATCTGCCCAGTAGTGGGGGACAACTCGGGGAAACTCGAGCTAATACCGCATACGCCCTATGGGGGAAAGTGGAGGATCTTCGGACTTCACGCTATTGGATGAGCCTAAGTCGGATTAGCTTGTTGGTGAGGTAAAGGCTCACCAAGGCGACGATCCGTAGCTGGTCTGAGAGGACGATCAGCCACACTGGGACTGAGACACGGCCCAGACTCCTACGGGAGGCAGCAGTGGGGAATATTGGACAATGGGGGCAACCCTGATCCAGCAATGCCGCGTGTGTGAAGAAGGCCTTCGGGTTGTAAAGCACTTTCACTCGCGAAGATGATGACGGTAGCGAGAGAAGAAGCCCCGGCTAACTCCGTGCCAGCAGCCGCGGTAATACGGAGGGGGCTAGCGTTGTTCGGAATTACTGGGCGTAAAGGGCGTGTAGGCGGCTTTGCCAGTCAGGCGTGAAAGCCCC
>CAJQPR010000185.1 GCA_905480255.1 uncultured Woeseiaceae bacterium
GTCTGAAACGCCGGTGCCATCCGGCAGGCTGAAGCGATTCGGTGTCCCGTTATCCCTTACCTGTGCGTCGGTCTCATTCGCGATCCGCACCGAATCTGCGCGAACCTGCCATGTTGTGTTATCGCCACAACAGGGGCGCCAGAGAATCATGTCGAGGTATGACCAGGTGTCATCAACGCCGTACCAGGAGCTGCCTTTGCAGCCTGCGCAGAGGTCGTTGCTTACAATCCAGTTTGTTCGCGCAAAACGATCCAGCATGTTCATGGCCGCATCTTCAGCTGAGGTCGTATTGAAGTCACCGGCCGCAAAAACGTGCCTGCCCTGGGGCAATTCGGCCAGCAGATTATTCAGCGTGCTATATGCGGCGACCCGCATTTCGGTCGGGTGATAGGGCGCAGGAAAATGCACGGAGAATCCGGTTAGAATCGAGCCGTCCGGCAATTGAAAGTCGGCCTGCAGTATGCCGCGAGTGTCACCACCCCTCTCCGCGAACGACTCGTCGAATTCGATATCATGCAATTGCGGTTCGCTGACCAGCGGCAGGCGACTCAGGAATGCAACGTCAATGCCGCGAGTGTCATTGCCCTCGATTAATACGCCGGGCAGGTAGCCGGAGTCGGCGAGATATTCACTTCTGAGGCGTTCCAGGATGCCGATATTTTCCACTTCCTGAAACGCGATGATGTCTGGCCCATGACCGTCGTCAACCTGCTGAATTGCAGCGGCTACAACGCCAAGTTTTCGCTCGATAATTGCGTCGGTCCAGTCAATGGTCAGACACCGGGTGCGCCAGCTCTCGACCGCGACTTTGGCGCATGCGGCCTGGTGCTCTTCATTTTGTTTCTGCGCGATCGGCAGGTAGTCCCGGTCATCCTTGCCGGGATCATCTTTATTGTCGAACAGGTTTTCGACATTGAAGGTCATGATCGTGACGGAGTGCGCCGCTGGCGCTTCCGGCTGTGAGCAGCCGAAAATTGCCAGGAGTGCGACTAACAGAACCACTGTTGCTTGATTCATGCGTTGCTCCGAGAAAGGAAAAAGGCCCGGTGATTGCTCACCGGGCCTTTTCAGGTCACCCCAATGTGAGAACTAGTATCCCCAGTTCTTCCTGAATGTCAGGCCCCATATTCTGGGCTCGTTGTCGAAGGCGGTGTTGTTGTTAAAATCGATACCGCCCTTCAGGTTTTCTTCATCCGTGATGTTACGGCCGAAGACTGCGATCTCCCATTCATTCGCGCCGTGTATGTAGCCCACCCGAACGCCTGTTTCCTGGTTGCCGTCGCTATAGTACTCGGCAGATTCATACAGGAGGAAGTTTGTCTTCCCCTGGCGAGCCCAGTCGGCGAGGAAGAAGAGCTCACCGGAATCGGTCGGTACTCCGTAACGCGCAGTCAGGTTAAAGGTATTGTCAGGTGCGCCAGGAAACGGGTTGCCGTCGACAAATACGTTGCCGTTTATGTCGGGCCGATCCAAAGGCGTGCACAATCCCGAATCGCAAGGCGTTACAGTCAGGTTTTCATCCTTGATTTCGGTATTAACGATGCTCAAGCCGGCTGTGACGATGAAGTTATCCGTAATTGCGAATGACGCATCGAGATCAAAACCGACGCCGGTTCCTTTGTCCGCATTGACCAGTTGCACCGTGTTCATGGCGCCACCAACTGCGGTGAGCTGCATGTCATCGATGGCATAGCTGAAGAATGCACCATTGATTAGCGCTCGTCGGCTGTCTGAGCTGATTTTGAAGCCGGCCTCAATGGATGTGACTGTCTCCGCACCTGCCGTTGAGGTGCCCCCAAAGAATGCAACGTCGCGGCCCTGGATGGTCGGCGCGCGGAAGCCATTGGCCGCTCGGCCGTAGAGGTTAACGTTGTCGTTCAGGTGCCACATCAGGCTGACATCAAAGCTTGTCTGCTCGCCTTTAACCTGTACCGGCGCCGTTGGCAATGGCGGGTTTATGGCCGACACCGCTTTCTCATCATCCGTGTAACGCATGCCGCCGACGAGCGTAAGCTTGTCATTAAGTGGAAGACTGACCTGACCAAATACGGCCCAGGCTTCGTTGGTGTGATTCAACTTGGATTCCGCAACGAAGAACGGATTTGTGAATACCGTAAAGTCCGAATTAAAGTAGAACATACCGGCCTGCCAGAACATGCCGTCGTCATTTTCTCTCGAAAAACGAAGTTCCTGCGTAAACTGCTCAAGTTCTTCCAGACCATCTGCAGTATGTGAATTAAACGGTATGAATCCGGGTCCCATTTCCGGGAGGAAAACTGCACCGAAGCCGCCGTCGATATCACCTTCACTGCGATTCTCGACGGTCTCGAGCGCGGTGATCGAGGTCAAGGTGACGCCGTTGTCGAATCCGAGTTCAAGTCTCAGCGATCCGCCATAGGCTTGCGCTTCCTGCGGGTTGTTGTTGCCTTCGTCGAACCAAACGGTGTCCCGATCGTAGTTTTCATTAAATCTGTTGCTGGATGTATCGAGGACATTCGCGCGGAAAATCGATGCAGTGCCCTCGTTGTCCCGCCCGTGTACATTTATCAGCACACTCAAATTGTCAGACGGTTCGATCAGGAGCTGGCCTCGCCATGCGAGTTCATTGAATCCGCCCATCGCGTCGTCGACGCCGGTGTATCCGTTGTCTATCCAGTCTTCACGGTTCTGACTGAGAACAGAGAAGCGACCCATGATCGACTGGTTTTCGTTAAGCGCCCCGCCAATGGCACCTTCGGCGTTGAACTGGCCCAGCGAACCGACGGTTAACAGGCCATACGCGTTAAAATCTTCGGATGGCTTCCGCGAATCGAATTTGACGATACCGGCCGGCGTATTGCGGCCGAAAAGAGAGCCTTGCGGTCCACGCAATACCTCAACTCTTTCGACGTCGAACAATGGAAAGCTCTTTAGAATGACGTTTTCCTGAACGACTTCGTCAAAAAGAACGGATACCGATTGTGATGCTGCGAGGTCAAAATCAGTATTACCGAGGCCGCGCATATAAAAGCGTGGCGCCAGGCGGCCATTCGATGATTCTGCGTAAAGGCCCGGCATGCGAGTTGCAAGGGCACGGATATCTTCGCCGCCTTCAAATAACGCGTTAAGTCTTTCACCGGACATCGTCGTTACCGACATTGGCACGTCTTCGATCGCCTGTTCACGACGCTGTGCCGTTACGATGATCTCTTCAATTTCCAGACCCTGGGCGAGCACTGTACTGCCTGCAAATGGCAGCGCACCGAAAGCGATGGTTGTGAGTGCTGCGCCGAGGAACTGGCGTGATATTTTGTTCGTTGTTGGATTTGAACCACGCATTGGAAGTCTCCCTAGAGCTGTGGCGGAAGTATAACGCTGTTCCTGTTCGTTTTGACCAGTATTTTCGGAGCAGGCCACTGGCCATGCCGCTGTTTAAACTGTGGTTTTTCGGTCACAGAGCGGTGCGTTTCTATTCGATTTCGAGGGACTCGTAGGCGTCCGGAGTAAAGCGCGGCAGGCACACGCATTGAAATACAAGATCGGCGTCGCCTGTATTCCTGATTCGCTGCGCAACACCGGCCGGAATAGACACGATATCGCCCGGCCCGACGTTCCGCGGAGCCGCATCGCCGACCTCCATCTGGCCGGTCCCGTGCATAATTACGTACCACTCCCGAACGGCGAGCTTATGAAGTTCGGTTACCACCCCGGGTTCGACCCTGGTTTCGGCCAGCGAGAAATCCGGAATAGATTTGTCGTTCACGAGTTCACGAATAAAGCACCGTTCGGGAATCCAGAATTCACTGGTGTCTGCCGCAATTACGTTCTCGTCGCTCATTCCCAATTCCGTTTCGATCGCCAAGGGGTGACAATATCCCAGACGAGCCAGCCGATCACCAGGTACGAAAACAATGACAAAGCAAAATTCCGAGAACCCCGACAGTATGCTGAACCTGCGCGGGCAGAGAGCGCTAGTTACGGGCGCAAGCGGCAATATCGGTCGAGGTATAGCACTGCGGCTCGCAGATGCAGGAGCCGAAGTCCTGGTGCACTTCTTCACCGATGCCGATGGCGCCGCAAGGACTGTGGACGAAATATCGGCAGCGGGTGGCAGGGCCGTTGCTGTGCAGGCAAACCTCGCGTCAGAAGAAGAGGTGCAGCGGCTTTTCGCCGGACTATGTGAAGGCGGCAATACTATTAGCTGCGTGGTCAACAACGCGGCAGCTCAACCAGTAACTGACCTCGAAGATATGAGCGGCGAGGAATGGAGGCAGGTTCTTGCCGCCAATCTTGACAGCGCCTTTCACGTGACACAGGCGGTCGCGCGCTATCTGAAAGCGCAGGGAAAGTCAGGCGCAGTAGTTAATATTGCGTCGATTGAGGGATCCGACCCGGCAACCGGACACAGCCACTACGCGACAAGCAAGGCGGGCCTGCTCATGCTTACACGCGCCTGCGCACTTGAATACGGCCGTGACGGCATTCGGTTCAATTCTGTCTCACCCGGACTGATTGATCGCGACGGTTTGTCAGAATCCTGGCCAGACGGGGTAACACGCTGGGAGGACAAGGTCCCGCTTGGACGGATCGGTGCAGCCGACGACGTGGCGAACGCCGTACTGTTCCTGCTCAGTTCGGCAGCAGGCTGGATCAGTGGTGCAAATCTCGTTGTCGATGGTGGGATGTCCGCTGTGTCCAGGTGGTAATATTGCCCAGCTATGGCTACCAAACACATGAATGCAGAGCCTGGCGATTTCGCCGGAACCGTACTGATGCCCGGCGACCCGCTGCGTGCTGAATATATCGCCAACACCTACCTGAACGGTGTGCGCCGGGTTACCGACGTGCGCAACATGTGGGGCTTCACGGGTGAATACGAGGGAATTCCCGTGTCGGTTATGGCGCACGGGATGGGCATCCCGTCCGTTTCTATTTATGTCACGGAGCTAATCACTGACTACAACGTCAAACGGGTTATCCGTGTCGGTAGCTGTGGGACGAGCCATCCAAAAGTGAAGTTGCGGGATGTCTTGATCGCGCAGGGAGCGTCAACGGATTCGGGCGTTAATCGCATGCGATTTGGCGGCTATGATCTCGCGGCACTGGCGACATTTTCGCTGGTACAGAATGCTGTAAAGGCTGCGGAGGAGATGTCGGTCAGTTATCACGTTGGCAATATATTTTCGGCAGATCTTTTTTACACACCGGACCCGGACATGTTCGAAACCATGGCCAAATACGATGTACTCGGCGTCGAAATGGAAGCCGCCGGTATATTTCCGATCGCTGCAGAACATGGTGTCGAGTCGCTCGCAATTTGTACGGTCAGCGACAACATCCGTACCGGTGATGCACTCTCATCTGACGAGCGTGCCACCACATTCGATGAAATGATCAAGGTCGCACTGGAAACTGTGCGCATGAGTGAGTCATGAGCCTGGCGGCGGTAAAAGCGACAGGTCGAATGCCGGATCTGAGTCATGTCCCGCTCGTTGATGAGGTGGGCGTCAAGGAACGGGCGGCGCGATTCCAGACCCGCAGCATTAAGAAGGCGTCCAAAATCGAGGCTCTCCACATGGTGCTTTCGATGATTGACCTGACAACGCTCGAAGGTCAGGACACGCCGGGCAAAGTAAAGCAACTTTGCCAGAAGGCCATCCACCTGCATGATGCATTGCCGGGCTTGCCGCACGTCGCTGCCATCTGCGTATATCCGACGATGGTTGGTGTTGCAAAAAAAGCGCTTGGCAACAACGATATTAATGTCGCTTCGGTTGCGACTGCGTTTCCGAGTGGCATGGCACCAAGGCAGATCAAACTTGAGGAAACGCGTATCGCCGTGGATGACGGCGCCGATGAAATCGATATGGTGATTTCGCGTGGCGCGTTCCTGCAGGGTGAATACGGTTTCGTTTTTGACGAGATTGCCGCTATCAAGGAAGCCTGCGGTGATGCACACCTGAAGGTCATCCTGGAGACTGGCGAGCTTGGTACGCTGGACCGGGTGCGTCGGGCCAGTGTCCTTGCCATGCATGCCGGCGCAGATTTTATCAAAACGTCGACCGGAAAAATTCAGCCAGCAGCAACCTTGCCGGTTACCCTCGTTATGCTGCAGGCAATACGGGACTACTTCTATGAAACCGGGCGCATGGTCGGGATGAAACCTGCGGGTGGTATTTCAAGCTCGAAGCTGGCAATTCACTACCTCGTGATGCTCCGCGAAACACTGGGTAATGCATGGATGACGCCGGAATGGTATCGCTTTGGCGCCAGCTCACTGGCGAATGACGTGTTGATGCAATTACAGAAACAAGCGACCGGTGTCTACCAGTCAGCCGACTATTTCTCGAAGGACTAAAGCCTTGAGTTCAGACCCATCAAAACTCGCATTCCACGACGGTTGGCAGTATGCGCCAGCGCCGGAGAGTACCGATCATGTCTCCATTGATGAGCAATACGAACTGTTCATCGGTGGCGAATTTTCAAAGCCTGAAGAAGAGCGATATTTCGACACGATTAATCCGGCAACCGAGGAGCGGTTGAGCAGCGTCGCACTCGCTGGCAGCGCTGATGTAGACCGGGCCGTGAAAGCGGCGCGCAAAGCTTACAGCGGCGCGTGGTCAAAAATGAAAGCGGCTGAACGCGGCAAGTACATTTTCAGGATTGCGCGCATATTGCAGGAACGCGCCCGGGAATTTTCAGTGCTTGAGTCTCTCGATGGCGGCAAGCCGATTCGCGAATCGCGTGACATTGATATCCCTCTCGCGGCGGCACACTTTTTTTACTACGCAGGCTGGGCCGACAAGCTTGAATATGCGTTTCCGGGACGCACGCCAAAATCGCTGGGCGTGGCCGGGCAGGTCATTCCCTGGAATTTCCCGCTGTTAATGGCATCGTGGAAGATCGCGCCGGCACTCGCCTGCGGCAATACGGTCGTTCTAAAGCCCGCCGAGACGACGCCGCTCACCGCTTTGAGGCTTGCTGAAGTGATACGCGAAGCGGATCTTCCGCCCGGCGTCGTCAATATTATTACCGGTGCCGGAGAAACCGGCGCAGCGATCGTGAATCACGACGATGTGGACAAGGTTGCGTTCACCGGGTCCACGGATGTGGGGCGCATCATCCAGCGATCTCTCGCAGGCACCGGCAAAAAGTACACGCTCGAATTGGGCGGCAAGGCGGCGAATATTATTTTTGCCGATGCCGCGATCGATCAGGCCGTCGAAGGCATCGTTAACGGTATCTTCTTCAACCAGGGGCACGTGTGTTGTGCCGGGTCGAGATTGCTCGTCCAGGAATCCGTCGCAGAGGAAGTCATTGCGAAGCTGAAGGACAGGATGGAGACCCTGATTGTTGGCGACCCCCTGGACAAGAATACGGATATCGGTGCGATCAATTCGGCCGAGCAGCTGGACACCATTCGTTCCTATCTCAGCATTGGCCGGGAAGAAGGCGCCGAAATGTACCAGAGCAGCTGTAAGGTTCCCGAGACAGGTTACTGGTGCCGGCCGACTATATTTACCGGCGTTTCGCAGTCGCATCGCATCGTGCAGGAAGAGATATTTGGTCCTGTTCTGGCGATTCAGACATTTCGTACGCTCGAAGAAGGCCTGACCAAGGCGAACAACACCCCGTATGGATTATCGGGTGGTGTCTGGACCGACAAGGGTGCCAAGATTTTCAAAATGACCCAGAGCATCCGGGCTGGCGTTGTCTGGGCAAACACGTTCAACAAGTTCGACCCCACTTCACCTTTCGGCGGGTACAAGGAAAGCGGTGTCGGTCGGGAAGGGGGGCTGCATGGCCTCGACGCATACGTGACACTGGAGTCCTGAAGATGGTCGGATCATCATCGAGAGTACCGGTTGCCAAAACCTACAAGATATATATCGACGGGAAGTTCCCGCGTACGGAATCGGGCCGCTATTTTCCATTGGAAAATTCTGACGGAAACGTTATAGCCAATATGTGCTGGGGCAGTCGCAAGGATTTTCGCAACTCCGTGGTCGCGGCAAGGAAGGCGTTTCCGGGGTGGTCTTCGGCGAGTGCCTATCTGCGCGGGCAGATCATGTATCGGATCGCTGAAATGCTGGAAGGTCGGAGCGATCAGTTTGTTGCAGAGCTTGTGCTGCAGGGGCAATCGAAGCGCCGCGCAAAAAAGGAAGTGGAAGCAACGATCGACAGGCTGATCTACTACGCCGGCTGGTCGGATAAATATCAACAGATTTTCAGCGCGGTTAATCCTGTCAGCTCGTCACACTTCAACTTTTCCGTGTTGGAAGCGACCGGCGTTGTATCGATTCTGGCGCCAAACGACAGCTCGTTGCTGGGACTGGTGTCCAACGTGATACCGGCCATTGTCGGTGGCAATACCTGCGTTGTGCTGGCTTCTGAGAAGATGCCATTGTGTGCCGTAAGTTTTGCCGAGGTGCTGCACGCGTCAGATGTGCCGGGCGGCGTGGTCAATATCCTCACCGGTTACCGGGAGGAGTTGGTCGGCCAGTTTGCGTCGCACATGGACGTGAACGCTGTCGTATTCTGCGACGGTGACGCGGAGGTGGCCCGGGATATTCAGGAACAGGCGGCGGACAACATTAAGCGTGTTATCGCCAGGGTTGATGCAGACTGGGCAAAAGAAAAATCACAAAATCCCTACCTGATAAAAGAGACTCAGGAAACCAAGACCACCTGGCACCCCATCGGCAGCTAGCAGTAATCGAAAATGCCTCAGCCCGCTCGATACGCCGTTAGAATTTCCTCAGAGTGCTCATGTATTTGCATTTACACTCCGCTTTCCTGGGAATTCTGTCTTGTCTTACGCCAAGCTGCCAGATCAATATGAACAGACTTAAGCTGGCTGTCGCCGTGGTTTTCGTATTCCCGGTTTTGGGATGTACGGGCGGCGCAGACGTTTCCCAAACGACAGATGAGCGCGACCCGTCCGTCGCACGTCTTTGGAACGAGGTTCTGCTCGAGGCAATTCGCAACGACTTCGCCAGGCCAACTGTGCACGCCCGCAACCTGTTTCATATATCTGCGGCAATGTATGACGCCTGGGCAGTTTTCGATGTCACGGCGGGCACCTTTCTCCTGGACAAGCAGGTTGGCGGCTACAGTTGCCCGCTCGACTATGTCGCTTACAACCGGGATTTTGTGGCGGCCAGGGAAGAGGCAATCAGTTTTGCCGCATATCGCCTGATCACGCACCGGTTTGCCCTGGCTCCAGGATTCGCTGCGATACAAGGTGACGTCGATGCGCTGATGCTTACGCTTGGTTATGACGCAACAGACACCAGCACTGCCACTCGTGCCGGCTCCGCCGCAGCTATGGGCAACTACATCGCGTCCTGCTACATCGGCTTTGGATTGCAGGACGGTGCGAACGAAGCAAATGACTACGCTAACGTGTCGTATTCGCCGGTAAATCCGCCTGTCGAGCCGGAAAGTCCCGGCAATCCGGATATTGTCGACCTTGATCGCTGGCAACAGATATCTCTGACGCTTTTCATTGACCAGGCCGGCAACCCGGTAAGTACGCTCCCTGAATTCCTGAGCCCCGAGTGGGGGCAGGTCGAACCGTTCGCGCTTTCCACGAATGACCTTTCAGTATTCCAGCGTGGCGGATTTGATTATTACGTTTATCACGACCCCGGTCTGCCACCGTTGTCTGCCGGAACGCTGGCCGACGAATACAAGTGGGGATTCGCGCTGGTTTCAGCGTGGTCGTCGCATCTTGATCCGGCCGATGGCGTCATGGTCGACATATCGCCCGCGTCACTTGGCAACATTCAGTCGCTGCCAACTGATATTGCGGACTATCGGAATTTCTATGACTTCCCGAATGGCGGTGACGCAAGCACGGGCCATACCAGCAACCCGGTGACCGGCGCGCCCTATGCACCACAAATCGTTCCGCGCGGTGACTACGCCCGCGTACTGGCCGAATTCTGGGCTGATGGCCCGGACTCCGAGACGCCGCCGGGGCACTGGTTCGTCATCCTCAATTCGGTGCAGGACCATCCAATGTTTCAACGCAGAATGGAAGGCACTGGCGAAGAGCTTGGCCCGCTCGAATGGGATGTCAAAGCCTACTTCGCGCTCGGCGGTGCCATGCACGACTCTGCGATTGCAGCATGGGGAATAAAGGGTTGGTATGACTACCTGCGCCCGCTGTCCGCTATTCGTGCGATGGCCGATCGTGGTCAGAGTAGTGACCCTTTGTTGCCATCTTATTCCGTGGATGGCTTGCCGTTGGTGCCGGGCCTCATCGAACTGCTGGCTCCGGGCGATCCGCTGGCCGGAGCAAACGGCGAAAACGTCGACAAAATCAAACTTTACGCATGGCGCGGTCCTGATTTCATTAACAACCCGCAAACGGATCAGGCCGGAGTGGGCTGGATACTCGCCGAGAACTGGTGGCCATACCAGAGACCGACATTTGTGACTCCGCCATTTGCCGGCTACGTCTCAGGGCATTCAACCTACTCGAGGGCTGCGGCAGAAGTTTTAACTGCGCTCACCGGTGATGCATTTTTTCCCGGTGGAATGAGTAGTTTTGAAATTCAGGCAAACAACTTCCTCGTGTTCGAGCAAGGGCCAAGCGTGGACATGACTTTGCAGTGGGCCACCTACAGGGATGCATCCGACCAGACCAGCCTGTCGAGGCTATGGGGTGGCATCCATCCACCCGCCGATGACATTCCTGGCCGGATTATTGGTGAGCAAATTGGCCTCGACGCCTTTAGCTTCGCTCGCGAGTATTTCTCCGGCAACTAGCAAAAAACTGCAACAAAGCCGGGTCTCCGTGCATCATAGAGAGACCATGGAAGCGATACCTCACTCCCCAGGCGATTTTCCGGCGTGGCAGGTAGATTCGGAAAAACGTTTAAAAATCAGCATGTTGTTATCGGCATCAGCTGTTGTTGCCATGTTGAGCCTGGTGCAGCTGCCGGCCCCGCGAGAGGTGCTGCCGCTACTGGAGCTTGTGGTCGAACTCACGCGACCCAGCCCGGTCATCCAACCCGAGCCAGAGGTGTTGCCGGAGCCCGCTGTGTTGCCGCCACCACCGGTCACGGAGTCAGCTGACGAGATTTTCCCGGAACCCGTTTCGCCCGAGCGCGCGGCAGAATCGGTGACCGCGGAGGATGTTATCGGTCCCGGTGAGCCGGAGGATTGGGAGGCTCGCAAGATGGAGGCGATCATCCAGGTGCTGGATGCGCTTGAGCGCGAAGCCAATTACAGTATTAACCCGGCATTTGAGAACGCGCGCCGGGAAGCATCGGTGAGATTCCGAGCGTCGATGGCGCCGGAGCAATTACACATGTGGGACAGCGTCGAGAAAGACCAGTTGGGACGGACGATTTTGCGCCTTGGTGACGGCTCCTGCTTCCGGGTGATGGATGATCCGAGCGTCGTCAATCGATGGGCATTCGAGACTTTCGATCAAAACATCGTGTATTGCGATTTCGCGTTTGGTGGCAAGAAAGGTAAGGAGCTGCCGTGGGCCGAGATTATTCGTGAACGTTATCCGTATCTTCGCGACCCGGTTCAGATTCCCTAGGGGTTGAGAGGGAAATTCTTCGATCAGATCGAGAAATATATTTCCTACGTGTTACTCGGGCTGAAGGCGCTCATCGTTGCGTCTGCCACGCTGGAAGTTGCCTATGTCATCGTCACCAGGGTTCTCAGGCCTCCCGGCTACTTCATCGGCGTGGAAGACTTATTCGACCTGTTCGGATTCTTCCGGATGTCATTTTTGGAATGAATCGAGAAGACCCCGTTCGATCCGGCCACCGACCTGCTGGATAACCCGCGTTGCACAAAAAGTCCCTAATTCAGCACTTTCTTTCAGCGACTTGCCGTGCGTCCAGCCATACAGGAATCCCGCGGTGTAGGCGTCGCCAGCACCGGTCGTGTCAACGATTTTCTCAACGGGGGATGCTGACTGAACCACCGTCTCATCGCCGTGGACAATAACGGACCCTTTCTCCGAGCGCGTTATCGCAAACAGATTGTCGTAGTCGTCCAGCGCTTTCATTGTGTCGTCGAAGTTGTCGGTCTGCAGTAACGCATTAACTTCATCTTCGTCAGCGACAACGATGTCGACGCCATTCTTGACGGCGTCATGAAATGAATCACGATGGCGTTCGACACAAAACGAATCTGACAGAGACAGCGCAACCTTGCTGCCATTTGATTCCGCTATCTCGATCGCTTTTTCTGCCAGTGCCGGCCCTTCAGCGATATCCCAGACGTAGCCTTCGAGAAGAATCACTGTCGGCTCACGGACCGTCTCGTTGGTCACATCCGAGACTGATAACTCGGTGCAGGCGCCCAGATAGGTTTGCATCGTTCTCTGGCCATCACTACTGATCAGTACGTGGCATCGCGCGGTCGGAGACTTTGCAGGGGTTGGCAGAAGCCGCACATCGACGCCCAGCGAATTCATATCGTGGACGAATATTTCACCCAGCTGGTCGTTGTTGACGCGCCCAATATAGGCGGCCGCCCCGCCCAGGTTTGCGAACCCTGCCACGGTATTGGCGACCGATCCGCCGGACATCTCGGTCGCCGGACCCATCAGGTCGTAGATTTCGTGGGCACGGTCCTCATCGATAAGCGTCATAGACCCTGGTGGCGCGCCAATTTTGGCGAGGAATTCCTCATCGACATGGGAAAGCACATCGACAATGGCGTTGCTGATACCTAAAAGCTTGATCGATTTGGTCATGAATATGTGGTCCGAAAACGAAACGCGGCATAGCGTACACGAAACCAGGGCTTATGCGGTTCAATTCGCTACAGAAATTAGCCATTCTGACCGTGCGGCGGTATGGTTAGCACCGATTCTGACAATCACCTAATAAGCAATGCGAAAAGCCGCCAGTTTCATGATTCCGATCACCCTGATCACCCTTTATTACGGGTTTTGGGTTGGTCTTATGGCATTCCTGCTGGACCGGATGCCGATGATCAATGAATTCTTTCCTGTCGGTGGCCTGGGTGAGCTGGCTAGTCGCAGCGACGCCGGTTTCGAACCTATCTACTCCAGCGTTGAGGAAACGGTCTGGGCCCCTTACGGGCCGATCAAGCTGGCTTGTGCCAGCCTGGGAGCCGCAATTCTGATTGTCCCGGTGTCCTGGACCTATTTCATCACCAGCCGGTCCAAGGAAGTCGATCAGTCATTTGTACAGACTATTATTATCATGCCGATCGTTGTTACCGGCATTTCGATGATCGTCATGAACAGTATTCCGCTGGCCTTCAGCCTGGCTGGAATCGTTGCCGCCGTCCGGTTTCGCTTCACGCTGCGACAACCCGGGCATGCGATGTATATTTTTGTTGCGATCAGTGTTGGCCTTGGCGCCGGAATCGGTGCGCTGGGAATTTCCGCAGTGATATCGGCGGCCTTTGTTTTCGCCACGCTGATCATCTGGAAGCTCGAATATGGCAAGGTCCTGTCGGGGCCATTCTTTTCCATGCTTACCAGGCGCGACAGGACCGAAGAAGAATACTAGTTTGCGCTCCATCGTTTTCGTCTCCCTTTTTATTTTTACCGTCGCGTGCAGTGGTGAGCCCACGCCAGCGGGCGCGGTTACTGACGATTCGTTTCGCCAGTGGTCATTGCCGGATAAATTGCGAGAAATCTCGGGGCTGGCGCTGACAGAAGACGAGAGGCTCCTTGCCGTCGCAGATGAATGGGCCATTGTTTACGAAATCGACTACAACGACGGACACCTGGTAAAAGCATTCGCGCTTGGTGAGAAAGTGGTAAAGGGTGATTTCGAGGGAATTGCGGTACTGGACGGCGATGTGTGGCTTATGACGAGCGATGGCAATTTGTATCGTTCGCCGGAAGGTGAGAATGGCACGTACGTTGACTACGAGCGATTCGATACCCGGCTTGACGATAACTGTGAGTTCGAGGGTTTGACTGCAGTACCGTCGCGCCAGTCGCTGGCCCTGATCTGCAAGCACAGCAAGAAAAATAAGAAGAAGCGCGTATTTGAATGGCGGCTGGTGAATGATGAGATACAGCGGGTTGCTGATTTCGCATTGCCGGTCAAGCAAATGAAAAAAGCCGTCGACAAGAAACACATGAACCCGTCCGGACTGGCAGTGGCTCCGGTAACAGGGAACTGGTTAGTGTTAGCAGCAAAGCAGTATGCGATTTTGGAGCTGAGCCACGAGGGCGAGTTGATTGGCGTTATAATGCGTCTCGACAAGGAAAGGCATCGACAAGCAGAAGGAATAGCGGTGACACAGGACGGTCGGATCATCATTGCTGATGAAGCAGGAAAAGGACGGGCACGGCTGTCCGTATATTCAACAACAACGGGGAATAACAAAAATTGAATATCCCGGGTGATATCAGCGGAGATACTAATCGCACGCTGCTATTTGTACACGGGCGGGATTTCAAACCCGCGCCGGAAGAGTTCATGGATTTGAGTTTGAGCGCTCTGTCGTCCGGACTTGAGCGGGACTATCCTGAAAGCGTCGACCTTTTCTTTGCGCTACGAAAACAGCTTGCCTATTACGGCGATGTAACCGGCGAGTTTCTGACCAGCCAGGGCGCCCGTTATGATGAGGCACTTGACGCCAGCGACCGGCGCAATGCGCTGACTGCGCTGCGCGCCATTACCAAGAAGAAGAACTTTGGTGTCGCCCGTTACGACCGCCTGCCCGGCAAGACTGCTATCGCGGAATTCGCCGCTGACGTCATCGCTCCTCTGCTGGCCCATATCGGCTTGTCGAACAAACTTATTGAGAAAGTCGGAATTGACCTGGGTGAGTACTGGAACAAGAAGAGTTATTTTTCGGACAGAATCCGGGAGCGGGTCCGATCTTCAATTTGTGAAGCGCTTGATGATGGTCATGACATTCTTCTGATTAGTCACGGCACCGGTTGTATTGTTACCTATGACGTCCTGTGGCAACTATCCCATGATCGGGAATATTCAGGCGCCTACGCGGACAAAAAGATTGACGCCTGGCTCACACTGGGTGCGCCGCTTGGGGACTCAATGGTGAAAAAGCGTCTGCTCGGTGCCAAAAACAAGGGATTGGATAGATACCCATCCAATATAGTCTCCTGGCATAATTTTGCGGCAGAAGATGACTTCGTAAGCCATGACAATACGCTGGCCGATGATTTCAAACCAATGCTGCGACAGAAACAGGTGAGTTGCATACGGGACTATCGCATTTACAACATGGCTGTTCGCTACGGCAAGTCAAACCCGCACAGTTCTATCGGTTACCTGATCCATCCGCGGACAGTACAGATTGTTTCAGAATGGCTGCAGCAGGGTCCGAACGACTATTTACCTAAGAACATTTTTTAATCAAATTGCGCTGAACCCTTTTCGGGTTGGCTATTTCTTCAAAAAACTTGTCAAGGTAACCGACTACCTGCTTTCGGTTTTTGTCGTCCAGATCGGTAAGTTCATCGACGAGCGCCATGATCTCGGATTGTTTGCTCAGGAAGTAACTTAGAGTGTCCGGCAGGATTTCATTGTTTGAGCAACGACCGCGATAGACGCGAGTCCGAACGGAATTTGTTTTGAATTGCGGGTTCGGCTTTGCATATGGTGCATCAATCAGTCCGGCGTGATCGAAATCGTAGGGAATTGACTTCACGATAGTGCCGTCCGAAAAGGGACTCGCATTGTGGCAACAGTCATTTTCTGTCGGGCCCCGAACCAGCGAAAAGTCGGTATTTCCGATCAGGTATTCGTACATGATCACCATATTGGCATGCGGGTCGTCGAGCTCACCGTAACTGAGCTTTGAGGTATTCAGTTTGGTCAGCCCAAGTCGCTTACCGATATCATCTTCATCCTCAATGACGAATCCGTAACGCGTAAACGGTTCGTCACCTTCGCTGTCCGCATACGTAATCCGCATGAGCCGGGAGCCGAAGCTGTGATCGGTAAGCGTTTGCAGGATTCGATAGGTCAGGTATTCTCGCAGGACGAGCTGTTCATACCGTGTTTTTTTTGTCTGGCAGTGAGTGACGAGCTTGAGTTTGTCCTGGCCATCAAAGTCGGTGCCCTCAAGCTGCCCTTTCTTGAAATTAAGACGAATGGGCGCGAATTTGCAGGTGCTGGGCTGGCGTCGAAATTTGCCGCGTGTCCGCAGCTTGAGGTCGAATGTGTTGTTCTGCCCTGCGGCGTCGGTATACGAGAACGTCCCATCCAGATACTCCTCATCGGGGCGCTCCTTCATCAACCTCGTTATCGGCGCATCGATGCGAACGTCGAGAACGGAATTGCTGGCGAACAGCGGCTGAACGTCGGTCTGCCCGCTTGCGGGCGATGAAATCGCTAGGAACATTGAGCACAGTGCAATAGTCAGATATACCAGAGGATGTTTTTGCGTCATTTTTTTACCTTCAGGCGTCGGACGGGCTGATGTGCTGATAATACCATGCGATAAATTCGCGTTTGGTCCTTTAGAATTGACAAAGTTCAGACACGCCACCGGAGGTTCGGATGCTTAGGTCCGCGTTGAAAATCACTATTTTACCGTTATTCAGCCTGTTTTTGGCAACAGGCGCTATGGCGGCTCAGTACCGTTGGTCTGACGTGGACCGGATTGTGGCCATAAGCGATCCTCACGGCGCTTATTCCTCGATGGAACAGACGCTTGCCAACGCCGGCGTAATCGATGCAGACGGCAACTGGTCGGGCGGAACGACCCACCTTGTGATCACCGGGGACCTGCTTGATCGCGGGGCCGAGTCACGCATGATCATGGACCTCGTGATGCGGCTTGAATCGCAGGCGCCGCAGAGCGGCGGCATGGTGCTCCTCACCCTGGGCAATCACGAGGTGATGAACCTGGTCGGCGATCTGAGATACGTGGCGTCTGCTGAATATGCCGCTTTTGCGGAGGAAGAGTCAGCTGAGGAGCGCGAGCGCTGGTACCAGATTTTTCTCTCCGTCCGACGCGCACAGTCCCTGACTGAGGTGGATGAGGATGAACTTCGGCAGGAGTTCGAGCGCGACAGGCCGCCGGGTTTTTACGGGCATCGGCATGCGTTCAGCAGCGAGGGGAAATATGGCCGGTGGCTTATGCAG
>CAJQPR010000186.1 GCA_905480255.1 uncultured Woeseiaceae bacterium
CGGGTCGGGCTCATCGCGGCATATTCATCGCCGAGACGTGTAATGTATTTCTCCATCGCGATCATCTCGACGCTGTCACGAGGCAGTTTGCGGCCGTTCATGCTGCGTTCCATACAGCCATTGATTCGATCGCGAAGGTCACGCATCCCGCCGTCACGACCTGAATCGCGGGGGTAACGTGTCGATGATTGGAGCAATGAAAGCGTGCCGGGTTTTTCGCCGATATCCAGGTGGCAGGAGGCGCAGGCCAGGTGGGTACCGGTATAACGCATTTCCGGATTCTCATGATCTGGTCCGAGGTAAGCGGCGGTCTCGCGAAGCAGGTAACGACCGTATTCCGCCGTTGCCGCCGCAGGTGCAGCGTCCAGCTCATTCGTCGCAGATCGCTCGGCGATAATTAATCCACCGACTACAATTGCACCGGCGGTTGCGGCTGCTGTTATCAGCAGTCGCATGTGTCCTTTATCGAGGCTCATTGGACTCCACTTCACGCTCCGTCACTTCGTCGTGACAGTGTCGATTATAACTCTCAAGCTGATCCTGGAAAGCGTGTTTCGGACTCTCAATCCGGCGGCGCAGCTCAGGACTGACGATCCAGGCAATTACGAAAGCAAGCGCAAGGATGACGGAAGAGCCAATAATGAAGTTCGTAATCATTAATCAGCTCCCTGCAATTGACTATCGGCGACAAAAAAGTCGCGAATGTAATGCGCGACCGCAACCAGCTCCTCATCGTTGAGGCGATCAGTCCATGGCGCCATAGACGTTCCTTCGATACCGTTTCTCAGCACCCTGATACTTTCCCCAAGGCTTGGTCGTTCGCCCCGGAAATCCGTGGGTCTGATAGGCAAGTCGTTTGCCGCATACCCGTCGCCACCACCGGCGTCACCATGACATTCGGCACAGTTGGCAGCATAGACTTGTTCGCCAAGCTGCAGGTCCGCAGTAGCGGCCCCTGTTTCACCGGACACCGTTGACTGACTTAGGACGACGTCGACCAAAGCCGCAATATTTTCGGTCGGGTGATCCCGCCATGCCGGCATGGATGTGCCGTCAACCCCATTCCACAGAACCCTGGCCAGTTGGGCGCGGGTGTATTCGCGTTCCGCAAGGTTCGTCGGTTGCGGGCTTAGCCAGGCAGCTGCCGGACCGTCACCCCGCCCGTCGTTTCCATGGCATCCTGCACAGTTGTCATGCCACAGCTGCAGCCCGACATCGGGGGCTGCCGGCTCACCCAATTCAGGTACTTCGCCATCAGCCCGTGTACGTGCCGGGTGAGCATTCAGAAGCGGGGCATCAAAAGACATTAGTGCCCATTTGTCGTCGCCAGCCGCCAGGCGGGCAGCTTCGTCTCCCTCGGGCCATGCAAGTTCGCGAGCTCGGCCAAGTGATTCGAGATAGGCAACCAGGTCACGCGCTTCCTGCGATGGCTGATCCGGAGACCCGTCAAACAGCGAGGCATACGATGGCATCACGGAGAGCGGCACCACCGCGCGGGGCGCAAAAAGGTGCACGAAGTGCCAGTTTTCGGTACGTGTGCCGCTTGCACGGGACAGGTCAGGCCCGATTCTTCGGGTCCCCATCAGGTGCGGGTAGTCGAAACGGGTCTCCCAGGCGAGTGTTGGGGCGCCAAACCGGGCGATATCAGCCTCGGTGTAGCGGATTTGCTGGCTGTGGCAATACGCACAACCTTCGCGTGCATAGATCGCGCGACCCCGTTCTTCCGATGCGCTCGGGACAAGCGGGTGTTCCGGTTGCATTAAGGCGGTCTGCTCTGCGAGAACCTGTCCGGGCCAGACACCCAGCAGCGAGACAGACAGTGCAAAAAATCCGAGGCCGGCAACTGATGCCACGATGTAGGCCATCACCAGGCCGCGGCCCGCCGGGCGGATGTCCCTGTCGTTCACTGCCGCTGAAACTGCGACCCGTTCCGGCATGACCTCGGCAACAGGCTTCCCTGTAAGGGACTCATCAATCGCCGCTGCACCACCGCCGCGGGGCCCGGTGGTGATGCCAACCAGCAAAAGGACAAAGCCGCCACCGATCGGAATAGCCGACAGTATTCGAATGATCCAGTAAGGTCGTGACGCCTGCACCGACTCCAGCCATGGGGCACCGCCTTGCCAGAGTTCAGCCTGAAGCAGGCCCGCAATCGTCAGGTCGACAAACATGATCGTGATGCCAATCGTAAGTGACCAGTATGCCCATTCAATGGCGCGGGCGTTGTAGCGTGCCCAGGGAATTCTCTGCCATGCATGAACAATTCCGCCAATTGCCGCAAATGTTGCGAAGCCAAGCATGGCGAGATGCGAATGAGCCACCACCCAATCCGTAAAGTGGATCTTCTGGTTCAGAGCCATTTGAGCTTGTGAGGCACCCTGCAGGCTCACGATGAGGTAGAAGATGACCGACATCGAGGCGAATCGCAGTCCGACTTCTTTCGGTAGCAGCCCCGAACCTCTTTGCGAAAGCATCAGGTTGGCGACAACAAATACCACGACAACACCGAGTAACGTTGATGCGGCGATCGCCCCGATCTGGGCTTCCATTGGAATCACCGAAAACACGTAGTGGTGAGTGCCGTTCAATGGGTACCAAAAGAACAGTCCCCAAAATCCCAGCATCGAAATGAAGTGGCTGTATATGGGTCGGCCGGTTGAGGATGGAATAACAAAATAGAGAATCGCGAGCGCCAGCGGAGTGACGAAAAGGCCAACGGCATCATGAATCCACAGGCCACTGATTGCTGCTCCCGCGGCACCCGGCACGAATTCCGGAACGATGTTTCCCATCGGAAACGACAGTAATGTAAAAACGATCGCCCCGATGATGTACCAGCTCGACACGTAGAGCTTTTCGAGACTGCGTTTGAAGAACGGTGGCAGGAACTGAACCGCCGCCATCAGAAAAGCAATCACAACGAAGACGTCTACAATCAATGGGAATTCAGCCCATTCCAGCGGTTGGCTGACGCCGCTCAAGACGAGAATCCAGCCTGGTGCCATGACCGCGAAATTCCAGACGCCGAACAGCCAGCGCCCCAGCTTGTGACTCGTGACGCGGTAACCGGTCAGTATGGGAACGGCGTGATAGAGAAAAGCAATGAACGCATTGCCCAGCCAGCCCAGCATGATTCCCTGGGTGTGCGCGTAACGAAGCCGTCCCCATCCAAGTGGCAGCCAGCTTCCGGTCATGTCCGGAAAGATGAATTGCAGAGCCACGATGATGCCAAACGTCACCGCAATCAAGAGTGTTACAAGTGCCGCAATTCCGTGTGCGTAAACAAGCTGTGTGTCGACCCGGTTGTCCGGTGCCTGGTCGGCCATTTCTGTCATACGTGCTATCCCACCTGGTTTAGTGCCGTGGCATTGTAACCTGTGCTGTCTGTATCGACCCAGCAAAGATAGAATCAACGAGATTCTAAGCGATTGGTCATTGCTGGAGCAGGTTAATGATTGGAAAGGCAAAATTCGTGTCGGGCATTCTGGCCTGCTTTTGTATCTCGGGTTGGTGTCTTGCCGATCAAAGTGGCCGACCGGCGGGCATGAAGCTGGCCGAATTTCAATTCGGTCCACACAATCGATGGTCATTCAGCCATATCAGGGAAGTACTTCCAACGGTCAATATTCCGCATGATGGGAGTCGCGTCCTGCCGCTCGAAAGAGGCGCGGGTGCGACGAATGATTTTTCGATCGACTTTCAGGGCAGGACATTGCACCTGGATGAAATTGCAAAGAATCAATTCATTGACGGAGTCCTGATTATTAGAGATGGAAAGGTGCTGGTTGAGAAGTACTACGGTCATCTCGCCCCCGAACGTCCGCACCTGATGATGTCAGTCACCAAGTCTGTTGTCGGAGCGCTTGCCGGAAAACTGGCGGCAGAGGGGGTAATCGACCTCGCGAAGCCTGTTTCGTTTTATGTGCCGGAACTTGCTGGCGGCGGATGGGGGCCGGATTCACTGCAAACGCTGCTCGACATGCGTGACGGGGCTGACTACACCGAGGACTACGAGGACATGAGCAGCACAGTTCGACTGCAGGATTGTGCGGTAGGCTGGACCGACGCTGACTACTGTTCCGACGCCGGGCCGCGAGGTGGTTATGAATTCTTCGCTTCGGTCGGGCGTAACGAAGAAAACCTGGGTAAGTTTGTCTACAAGTCTGGTTCGACCGATGTCATGGGCTGGGTCCTCGAAGCAGCGACCGGGGACCCCCTGGCCGAACTGATCTCCAGGCACATCTGGCAACCAATGGGAGCGGAGTTCGATGCCAGTATCACGGTGGACTCATCTGGATTTGTGCTCGCCGATGGCGGAATGAATTCAACGCTTAGGGACCTCGCGCGATTTGGGCTGCTGGTACTGAACGATGGAAGGGCGTTCGGCGAGCAAATCGTGCCGGCCGGATTCATAAAAGACATCCAGACGCATCCTGGTGATCCAAACTGGCCATATGATGCCGAACAGGAGGACTGGAAACCCTACTACCGTTCATTCTGGTGGGGACGTGGCAATCCGGGCGGAGACATCAAAGGTCTTGGCGTACATGGCCAGTATCTGCATGTCGCACCGAAGGATGGAATGGTTATCGCGATTTACTCAAGCTGGCCAAGGGCCGATGGAGATGGTGAAAGTGATGGCTGGGGCAGGATTTATGCGCTTTCCGCGGCATTGATCGATGCGTTCGGTCAATCTGACTGAGTGCCGCGATACTTGCTGAGAACGGCGTTGAACCAGGTTGACGCAAGCTGTTGTTCATGGTCACCGCAGCGAATGTGGTAAGGCTTGCCGCTCCAGCTGCTGCTGCTGGCCAGGTTTTCGATAAACTCATCGGCATTGGAAAAGTACTTCTTTCCGCGACGACGTTTCAGATTCAGATGATCTTTCGCATCTGCCGGGCCGTGTTCCTTGCCGTTCCGAATAAAGACACAGTTGCTTGCAGCAACCGTATCGAGGATATGATCGATTTCCAGGTTCATGGTGGCATCATCTGCGACGCACAAGGTCGCAAGCGCTACGCATAAAAACAATGTCAGTCCGAACCGCGTCATCGCTTTACTCCGCCGTAACCGCTGGTCCTGATGCCAACTCCGTCACCCCAAAAATGGCTGTCATTGGATTGTGATCCGAGCTGCTGACGATTTCAGTACCGGTATCCAGAATGTGGAGTCCGCGAATATAAATGTGGTCGAGCGTATTGCCGAAGATCTGCACTCGATTATCGATATCGAAGCCGACGGCTTTCAATGAAAGCGAGTCTGCGACCTCGTTGACAATTTGAACCCGTCTTGCACGCCAGGTATTGAGGTCTCCGGATAAAATGATCGGCCCGGCATGATCCTCGAGAACCTGGCCAATCTCCCTGAATTGCTCTTCGAAATCGGCGGTGCCGAACGAAAAGTTCACGGCGTGGACGTTGACCACAACCAGGGTTTCTTGCGTATCGCTCAGGGCATATTGCGTGACGCTGGTGGCTTTCGGCGTTCGTAGCCAGGGTTCAGCATGAGTGAAGCTGCACTGTGCAAGCGGCTTGATGCTGCTAAGTGTCATGACGCCCGTCACTTCACCGAGTTTTGTGTACCCGGGGGCGAATGACCAGTGCCGTGAGCTGTCGATTTCCGCGATCGTCTCCTCGCGAATGGACGCTTCCTGAAATAACACCAGGTCAGCCGTCCCTGCGAGAGCGTCAAAATCATCGCGCCAACCTCGCTCACGGGTCTTGTGTACGTTCCAGTTAAAAAGGCTGATGTTCGAGGCGTCCAGTTCGTCGTCGGTGACCCAGTTGGTCGCGAGCAGATCGCGGCACTGACTCACTTCGGTGGTCGTCTCGGGACCAACTTTGGCGTCGGTAGAAACTGGCTGATGAGCACAGGCAGATAGCTGGAGAAGGAGGACCGTTGTAGCCACCGGGCGCCAATTGCTATTTATGCCTTCAATTCGTCGCATTCTCACGCAGTCCGGTCTCGTTGCAGGGTGGTCTGGCCTGTGCGGAACATGCACAGTAACTACAATATTTGGGCGCTATTCTATATTCCAAGGCGGAAAATGTCAGACCACTGTAATTTGCATTGGTTTCGCAGTTTTGCAGACTATTCCGCCTCGCAGCTCGTATTGGACACCAAATACCGTGAACGGTCCTGTTGATTGACGAGAACGCAGTCGGTTCCGTTAACCACAAGGCGGAACTGGATTGGCAGCTTCATCACCCGACCACGGGGCATCGGGTTTTCCATCGTCGGTGGCGGCATGTTTTCGATGGTCAGCACGCTGCTGTCCGTCAGCGCACTGTCGGACAGGATGACGTTCGTGCCGAGGGCGCTATTGACCGCTGCCTGCAGCGCGGCTCTGCTCGCGTCATCAGGAGTGACGATTCGCGCCGGCCGGTCGTAGTCATT
>CAJQPR010000187.1 GCA_905480255.1 uncultured Woeseiaceae bacterium
GGTTTCGGGCGAATGCTTTCGGGATTGCTGCACCACTTGCAGCGCAATGAGCAGCCCTTGAGAAAAACGGTCGTGCGGATGCCTGGACCATCATGGCTGCAATAGCGCTGGATGTTCAGGACCGTCCCGGTAAGTGTCAATGGATTGTTCGATTGTTTGCTCATAGCGCACCTCCCAGACAGATGCCGAGGGACTTAGCGATGTGTATGAATTCACTGTTCACCGGTACGGTTCTGACTTTATTGATCGCTTCCGTCAGTGGCACAAAATTCATACTTGGCGGGGCAAAGGCCACCATCACCCCATTTTTACCTGCTCTCATGGCCTCTATCGCGCCAGCCCCATAGAACATTCCCAGTTGCCGGTCAACCGCAGTTGGAGGACCGCCTCGCGCCCAGGGACCCAGTACCAGCGGGTAGGTTTCCTCAGGAAGCATTAATTGCAGCTGTCTCGCCACTGTCTTAGCTGCCTGACCCGATTGCTGGATGACGTGTTCACTCGAATCACCTGTTGCCAACGGCGACAGAGAATCTTTGAGAGAACCCCTGTCTTGCTTATCCGTCTGCACTTGAGGCTTACCGACGAACTGCGTTCCTTCGGCTACCACCACAAGGCCCCACGGCCGACTGGGGGTCACTTTGTGCTTCAAACTCGCCGCTATCGTGTCAAGATCGCAGAGAATCTCGGGAATCAGCACCGCATCGGCACCGACTGCAATACCCGCTTGGAGGGCCAGCCATCCGGCACGCTCTCCCTGGACCTCGACCACCCCGATCCGCCGAGCAGATTGTGCCGCCTGGCGTGCCCGGCTCAGCATCTCGATTGTGAAACTGAGCGCACTGTTGAACCCAAAGGATATCATAGTGGCGGTGGTGTCGTTCTCGATTGAACGGGGGATGCATACCGTATTGAGCCCTTTCCGATGGAGCTTATACAAAACACTCATGCCCCGAGCATCGACGACTGATATCAATGCATCAATCTTCTTTTCCTTAAGCTGTTCCAACAGAAAATCGGACAGGTCCACTTCTTCAACCATATTATCGTCATTCACATGGCGGACATGAAAGGGATCGACCCGGGCTGACTGGCCCAGAACTCCCCCGCCAGCCGGTTCCAGGCTCTCAACCTGTTGGCGGTCGAGAACTACCAGTCCGTCATCGGGATAGTGATCGGGGTGCATCAATCCGTCAAATCCATTGCGGATGCCGATGAGCTCCCATCCCAAGGTATCCGCCGCCAGGGCCGCACCGGCCACTACGGTATTCATCCCAGGGACGAAACCGCCACCCACATTGATTGCTATTCGTCGTGTTTTTGTGTTCATGGAATTCTCCTATGAAAAAAATCCACTTCAATTTCTAAATATTTTTACGTTATCTACTCCGGTTCTTCAAAACCGAAGTTAAAACGCCAATCGCTTTTTCCCCTCACCTCATAAAAACAGGGAAAAAGAAGCAAAAATAGCGGCTAACCACCTTTATCACTGTGTCTGTTTGGAAGTGCCCTCTTCGAGGTGGAACTCCTTTCCTTTTCAGGATTAAGATTCGATATCGTGTTGATGGCGAAACGTCGTGTTTTTGTGTTCAAGGCATTCTTCTATGAAGACAATCCACTCTCTGCCTAAGGTTTTTCAATTTCAGGAAGCGGAAGCCACGCCAGCCCCAGATCGACTTTGTAGATCCAGGGCAAACCCGAGTTTTTCCAACCGTTCTTCATCCGCTTTCCGTGGAAGGGGTTTCCGGGATCTGTGACCTTGTCGCCTTCCATACCATCGAAGATGGTAAAGACGTTGGTAAACCCAGCCTTGGCGAGCTCATCGACTGCCACCTTGCTGCGATCGCCAGAGCGGCACATCACCAAGATCGTATCTGTTGGTTTGGCCCACTCTTTGACTTTCGCGACAAATACCGGATTCTGTTTCATGGAATAATGGTGTTTTTCCTCATTCCATTGATAAAACACGAAGATCAACGGGATATTCCGGGCCATCTCCGCGTGTCCGACAAACGTGTATTCCTCGGGCGTGCGCACGTCGAGAACTTTCACCGCCAAAACGTCCGATCCTACGTCGGTCCTTTCTCAGAGGTCCTTCAAGGGGTGCCGCACTTTTCGACCGCCCCGGCTACCGCCGCGCTTTTCAACCGGCGTTTACAGTAGTGCACGAAGCCGATTTATTGCTTGATCTGCTTAGTGGAGGTGCCAGGTCGCCGACCAGGCGGCAGCAGCCTGTTTGATGGCCGCGACGCCCGTCTCTTTAGCGCCGGCTTTGACTCCCAGATCAATCGCATCGGGCAGATCGAAACCCCGGAATTGATTCAGGTACAAGCCAAACAGCACCCCCACGCGATTCGAGGAATGGCAGTGAATCAACACCGGACCGGAGGTATTGCGCAGTACCTCCTCCAGTTTCTCGACATCTTTTATGCTAAGCGTCTTCGGCGTTACGGGGATCGTAACGTACGAGATCCCCAAGTCGCGGACGAGCGCCGCTTCGTCGAAAGCAACTTTATCTCTATCGGCCATCTCTGCATCGGTCCGCAGGTTAACGACGACCTTGATGTCGCGCTCGGGCGCCTGACGCAGGGCTGCCTCTGACGGTTGCGCCGCGAAATAGAAATTCCCGTCTCGGGCGATTTTTGCGAAACCCGGCCAATC
>CAJQPR010000188.1 GCA_905480255.1 uncultured Woeseiaceae bacterium
CGCATAGCCAAACATCAGGCCCTGGTCGCCGGCCCCCTGGGATTCCGGGTCCTCGCGATCTACGCCCTGCGCTATGTCCGGCGACTGCTTGCCGAGTGCGTTCAAAACGGCACAGGAAGCCCCGTCGAACCCCATCCCGGAATGGTTGTATCCGATTTCGAGGACGGTTTCGCGAACCAGTTCTTCGATATCAACCCACGCCGACGTAGTGATTTCCCCCGCAACAATGACCATGCCGGTCTTGACCATGGTCTCGCAGGCTACGCGTGCCTTCTTGTCCTGAGCGAGGATCGCGTCGAGGACGGCATCGGAAATCTGGTCGGATACTTTATCAGGGTGGCCCTCGGAGACGGATTCCGAGGTGAAAAGATAGGAATTACTCATGGATAATAGCGCTTTGTTGTATTGCGAGCCCGGGATTGTACATTAGAGACGCGTGTCCACACCACGGCGTGGCGGTATCTGTTTGTAACTCTGCGACCGGTTCCGAGGTATTGCTTGCGGCACCCCTGCTAAACAGGGAAAATGCGCGGCGTCAGGAGGAGACACCCACCTCCGGATACCTAAGAATTTAACTATAAAACCCGGCCGCAAAGGTCCACGCCAACTCATGTCATCACAAACCAGCCGCTCGACCGCAGACGGTCAACCCGATCGTCGCACGCTAGCAAACGCCATTCGCGCACTTAGTATGGACGCAGTACAGGCGGCCAATTCCGGCCATCCGGGCATGCCCATGGGCATGGCTGATATTGCCGAAGTGCTGTGGAACGACTACCTGAAGCACAATCCGGGTAACCCGGAGTGGGCGGACCGCGACCGTTTCGTGCTTTCCAACGGACACGGCTCGATGCTGCTTTACAGCCTACTGCACTTGTCCGGCTATCCGCTTTCAATAGACGAGCTGCGCAATTTCCGGCAGTTTGGATATCGCACCGCGGGTCACCCGGAGCGCGAAGCCGAATTATCCATCGAGACGACCACTGGCCCGCTTGGCCAGGGCATTACCAATGCCGTCGGTATGGCGCTGGCAGAGAAAATGCTCGCGGCAACATTTAACCGCGACGGCATGGACATCGTCGATCACCGGACCTGGGTATTCCTGGGTGACGGATGCCTGATGGAGGGTATTTCGCATGAAGCCTGTTCACTCGCCGGAACGCTGAAACTCGGCAAGTTGATTTGTCTTTATGACGACAACGGAATTTCGATTGACGGAGAGACGGACGGCTGGTTCACGGATGACACCGCGTCGCGATTCGAATCTTACGGCTGGCAGGTTATCGACAATGTCGATGGCCACGACAGTGCGGCCGTGGCGAAGGCGATCGAATTGGCGACGGCCGATGCCGAGCGCCCGACCCTGGTTTGCTGCAAAACCATCATTGGCTTTGGATCACCTCATAAGCAGGGAACTGCCAGCACCCACGGTGCCCCGCTCGGCGACGAAGAAATTGCCGCGGTTCGTAAAGAAATCGGTTGGGAGTACCCGCCATTTGAAATTCCGGTCGAGATCGCAAATGCCTGGAGCGGCGCTGACAAAGGCGCTGCCGCGGAAGCAGCGTGGCAGAAGACGTGGGATGCCTATAGCGCAGCTCACCCGGAACTCGCCGCCGAATTTGAACGCCGCACGAAAGGGGAGTTGCCGGAAGGCTGGAGTGATTTCGCCGACAAGGCCGTTGCCACCATCAACGAGGCGGGCGCAAACATGGCCACGCGCAAGGCATCGCTGGTTGCACTGAACGCGTTAGCACCGGCATTGCCCGAGATGGCTGGCGGATCTGCGGATCTGACCGGTTCGAACCTCACGAAACACGACGGCTCGACGGTGATCAGCGGTGACGATGCATCCGGCAACTATATCTATTTTGGAGTTCGCGAGTTCGGCATGTCTGCGATGTGTAACGGCCTTGGTTTGCACGGCGGCGTCCTTCCTTATTCCGGTACGTTCCTCACGTTTTCTGATTATTCAAGAAATGCCTTGCGCATGGCCGCGCTGATGAAGTTGCAGAATGTGTTCGTGTTCACACACGATTCAATTGGCCTGGGCGAAGACGGACCCACACATCAGCCGGTTGAACACACTGAGAGTTTGCGCCTGATGCCGAACATGTCGGTCTGGCGTCCTTGCGATGCCGTGGAAACTGCTGTTGCCTGGCGTCACGCCATCGAGCGCCGGGATGGGCCGACCAGCCTGATCCTGACCCGACAGGGACTGCCGCACCAGGAGCGCAGCGCTGTACAACTTGCTGATGTAGGTCGCGGTGGATATGTCCTTAAGGACTCTGACGGTATGCCGGAGCTTATCCTGATCGCTACCGGTTCGGAGGTGGCACTGGCCGTCGCCGCAGCCGACGAACTCGCAGCGGGCGGCGTCAAAGTCAGGGTGGTATCAATGCCGTCCACGGATCAGTTTGATCAACAGTCAGACGACTACCGGGAGGCAGTGCTACCTGCAGCAGTAACAGCCCGGGTTGCAGTCGAGGCCGGCGTTACGTCCGGATGGTGGCGTTACACCGGGACAAGAGGACAGGTTATCGGTCTCGATCGTTTTGGTGAGTCTGCGCCGGCAGAAGTATTGTTTGAATACTTCGGGTTCTCTGTTGCCAACGTTTCAAAAATTGCCAGGGAGACCCTGGCGCAATAATTAACAAACCGGCCGTGGCCGGAATACATTTCAGGAGATTTCAATGGCTATCAAGGTTGGCATTAACGGTTACGGACGAATCGGACGAAATATTCTTCGCGCCATCCACGAATCAGGACGCGCTGGCGAATTTGACGTCGTCGCACTGAACGACCTGGGCGACGCGGACACCAATGCACATCTGACTCGCTACGATACCGCGCATGGGAAATTTCCGGGCACAGTCGAGGTCGATGGCGGCGACATCATCATTAATGGTGATCGTGTTCGTGTCTTTGCAGAACGTGATCCTGCGAAACTACCGTGGGGAGACCTTGGTGTCGATGTTGTATTCGAATGCACCGGCCTGTTCCGTACACGCGAGACTGCCGGCAAGCACATTCAGGGCGGCGCGAAAAAGGTTGTGATTTCGGCACCTGGCGGCGACGACATTGACGGTACCTTCGTCTACGGTGTCAACGATGACAAGCTGACGGCTGAGCACACCATCATCTCCAATGCTTCATGCACGACAAATTGCCTGGCGCCTCTCGTCAAACCGATTCACGAAGCTATTGGCGTCAAACACGGCATCATGACAACGATTCACGCTTATACGAACGACCAGGTGCTGACCGATGTCTACCACTCTGACCTCCGTCGCGCGCGATCCGCAACAATGTCCCAGATTCCGACGAGTACGGGCGCTGCGAAGGCTGTCGGTCTGGTATTGCCGGAACTGAACGGCAAACTGGACGGGTTTTCGATGCGTGTGCCGACGATCAACGTTTCTGTCGTGGACCTGACTTTTGTGGCCGAACGTGAGACGTCGATTGACGAGATCAATCAGATCGTTCGTGCGGCAAGTGAAGGCCCACTGAAGGGTATTTTGGATTACAACGATGAGCCACTGGTATCGATTGATTTCAACCACAACCCGGCTTCGTCCACCTACGACGCCGGTTTGACAAAAGTAATCGACGGAACGCTGGTCAAAGTTTGCTCGTGGTATGACAACGAGTGGGGCTTCTCGAATCGCATGCTCGATACAACCGTTGCATTGATGAACGCGAAGTAGTCGCGTAAACCAGGTTAAAGGAAATGCCTGTGATCAACATGAGCGAGCTGGACCTGGCAGATAAGCGGGTCCTGATTCGCGAAGATCTCAATGTTCCCGTTACGGACGGAGTGATTACGAGCGACGTCCGCATCCGGGCGGCGGTGCCTACCATTAAGGCCGCGCTCGATTCGGGCGCTGCAGTAATGTTGATGTCGCATCTGGGCAGGCCGACTGAAGGGAGCCCCGAAGAGAAATTTTCGCTGGCCCCGGTTGCTAAGCGGCTAGCCGAGTTGCTGGATACCCCGGTTCCGTTGATTGACAACTGGATCGATGGTGTAAGCATCGCTCCCGGGCAGGTTGTATTGCTGGAAAATGTTCGTTTCCTCGCTGGCGAAAAGGCCTGCGACGATGTGCTCGCCAAAAAGATGGCGGCGCTTTGCGACGTATTTGTGATGGACGCTTTTGGCACCGCCCATCGCGCCCAGGCGAGTACCTACGGCGTTGCGAAATATGCGCCGGTCGCCTGTGCCGGGCCACTGCTGGCCGGTGAACTCGAAGCTCTTGCAAAGGCGTTGGACGATCCGGCCCGGCCAATGGTCGCGATTGTTGGTGGTTCAAAAGTCTCTACAAAGCTTACCGTTCTCGATGCGTTGTCCGGTATTGTCGATCACCTCATCGTTGGCGGCGGCATCGCAAATACGTTCATTGCGGCAGCCGGTCACAACGTCGGCAATTCCCTGCATGAACCGGATATGCTCGACACCGCTTTGGCACTCGCCAATAACAATGAAGATCGGGCGGATATTCCGCCGACTCTGGATGTTGTGGTTGCGGGCGAGTTTTCTGCCGATGCCACGGCGACAGTGAAGGACGTCAGCGCGGTTTCCGACGACGAACTGGTTCTCGACATTGGCCCGGAAACAGCAAAGAGTTTTGCCGGCCTCCTCGCAAACGCGGGGACAATCATATGGAATGGTCCGGTCGGTGTGTTCGAGTTCGATCAGTTTGGAGATGGCACGAAGTCACTGGCAGAAGCAATTGCGAACAGCCCGGCATTTTCGGTTGCAGGGGGCGGCGATACACTTGCTGCGATCGAAAAATATGGAGTTGCCGACAGGATTTCTTACATCTCAACCGGTGGCGGCGCATTTCTTGAGTTTGTCGAAGGCAAGAAGCTACCTGCAGTGGCCATTCTGGAAGAGCGCGCCAGCGCCTGAGCGGGCGAGCTTCTAGCTCGACCTCGACCAGGGCCCGGTAATTGCGAGTGTCAGGCCTCGTTGTTGAATATTCACAAACATGATTGAACCGTCCGGCGAAAAACAGATGCCGGCCAGCTCGGCGCTGGTGTACGAATTCCTGGCAATCGGATACTGCTGACCGTTCGGCCGAACACCGACAAGGCCGCACGGAGTGGACGTGTCTTCGCAGACCACCAGGTCTCCCCAGGGACTTAAAGTCAGGTTGTCGCCATTGCGCAGGATGCTGTCCGCATTTGATTCTGCAATTAACGCGAGCTGTCCCGGCTTCGCTTTTTCGCCCGCCGTTCCTTCGGCCGTGCTGGGACGGTAAGCAAAAATCTGACCTAGTCTTGATGAGCCGCCAATTGTGCAGGTGAACGCGATGTCGCCGGCCGCATAGCAGAGGCCCTCACCCCTGGCGAAAAACGCGGCACCTTTTTCCTGACCACGCAACCGCAAATCGTTGCTGTCAACATCCGGGTCTTCCAGGTCGATCCATTCGGTTTCCAGCCATTCGCCGGGCACCATTGTTTGGGCTTCCCAGTTCCGGGTATCGAATTTCGGTTTGCCGGAGACGGCAAGTGCCTGGAGTTTTCCGCCTTCGCGCAATACGCCGGCTTTGTTTGGAATAAATCTATAGAGCAGGCTTTGGTGCCGATCTTCAGTCAGGTAGATGACGCCGGTGCCCGGATCTGCCGCCGCCGCCTCGTGCTCAAAGCGACCCATTGCGGTCAATGGCACCGGCTCTGCGAGACCCTCGCCGTAGGCCGGCACCTCGAAAATATAACCGTGCTTCTTCTCGCGGCGCACAATCTTTGCACGTTCAAAACTCGATCCCGGATCCCTGAAAGTCTCTTCGCAGGAAAGCCAGCTGCCCCAGGGCATGGCGCCGCCGGCGCAATTTATTTCGGTGCCGGCCAGGCTCAGGTTAATGCTGAGTCTTTCGCGCGTTGCCGGATTGTAGTGAATTGTCGTTGTCCCGCCGGTTCCCGGTGTCACGCCATTGCCATAGTCGTAAACTCGATTCTTGTCGACAAGACCCAGTCTTTCGCGATTCCTGCCGAATGCACCTTCGTCTTGTCGCGACGGGTAGATTTCATGATTGCAGACGATTCTGATCGTGCCATCTTCATCGGCAAAAGCCGCCATGCCATCGTGCTTCGCCGGCACGAGCAGGCCATCGTCCATTTCTTCGCCCTGGCGGGAAATGATCGTGTAGGAAAAACCTTCCGGCAAATCGATGACTTCGTCAGGATCCCGAACGAGGACGCCGAATCCGGCCGACCGGCTGTTTTCGTTCTGTGCGGCCGCAACTGTCGGGGTTGAGGCAGCAACGGCCAGTGCTCTGAGGAAGTTTCGACGACTGATCATTATCGTTGTGGATCCGGTCTGTTGGCAGGGGGCAATCACGAAGCATAGCCTTTTTGGTCTGCTGATTCATTGGGGAAACTACAGCCCGGTTGTCATAAAGCTGTGCAATAATCGCGCCCATGCAACGTAGAACCAAGATTGTGGCCACTCTCGGACCATCAACCGATGACCCGGCTGTACTTCGCGAAGTGATCGAGGCGGGTCTCGATGTGGCGCGATTCAACTTTTCTCATGGTGATCTGGATGAACAAAGAGCGCGCCTGGAGAACCTCCGCAAAGTATCCGCAGATTGCAATCGCGTTGTCGGCGTAATCGGGGATCTGCAGGGGCCGAAAATTCGCATTCGCCGCTTCCAGAACAAAAGCGTCACCCTAAGCAAGGGCGACAAGTTCTTCCTTGATCCTTCGCTGGAAGATTTCGCGGGTAATAACGAAGGTGTCGGTGTCGCCTACCAGGACCTGCATATCGATGTGGCAAGTGGCGACATTCTGTTGCTCAACGACGGGCAGATGACGCTTAAGGTCGATCGCATCGAAGGTACCAGGGTCCACACGACGGTGGTAATCGGTGGTGTGCTCTCTGATCACAAGGGAATCAATCGTGAGGGGGGAGGATTGTCTGCCCCGGCCCTAACTGACAAAGATCGGTCAGACATCCGGTTCGCTGCCGAGGTGGGCATGGACTACGTCGCCATCTCGTTCGTACGCAGCGCCGAGGATGTGCGTGAAGCCCGCAGGCTCCTCGAGGAGGCCGGTGGCAAGGGCAAAATCATCGCCAAGATTGAACGGGTCGAAGCGCTGGATTGTATCGATGAAATTATTGAAGCCTCCGACGCGGTGATGGTCGCGAGAGGAGATCTCGGCGTTGAGATGGGATATGCAGAACTGACAGGCATGCAAAAGCACATCATTCGCCGAACCCGGTATATGAACAAGATCGTGATCACGGCCACCCAGATGATGGAATCGATGATTCTCAGTCCAATTCCAACACGGGCAGAGGTTTCGGATGTGGCCAACGCGGTAATGGATGGTACGGACGCAGTCATGCTATCTGCGGAAACTGCGGTTGGAAGATATCCGGTTGCCGTTGTAAAGGCGATGAGCGATGTCTGTGTGGGTGCCGAGAAGCACCTGCTTGCACGTGGCCGGACGTCCCATCGGCTGGACGATCGATTCATGGAAGTGGATGAGGCGATCGCCATGGCCGTTATGTACACCGCGAATCATCTCGACGTCAGGGCAATTATTGCACTGACGGAGTCCGGGTCCACCACTCTCTGGATGTCACGAATTCGCTCCGACATTCCGATTTATGCCTTCACGCCGCACGATGCAACGAGCCGGCGTGTAACACTTTGCCGTGGGGTCTACCCGGTGTCCTTTACTATACAGTCCACTGATACACGCCTGCTGTACCGCGACATATTTTCAACGCTGCTTTCGCACAAACTTGTCGAAGAGGGCGATCGCGTGATTTTCACCAAGGGAGATCTGGATGGCGTCTCCGGCAGCACTAACTCAATGCAGATTGTCGAGGTCAACACCTCCATCTGACAATGATTCCCGAAGCGTAAAAGTATGAAACGAATTCTGGCCAGATTCTTTATAGCGGCGGCAAGTCTTGCTTTGATCGCTGGCGTGCTGGTGTACACGGTGCTGCTAAAAAGTCTGCCTCGACTGGACGGCGAATTCGTTACGGAAGGTATCACCGCAGATGTAAGTATCCAGCGAGACGCTGGCGGTATCCCGGTGATTACAGCTGGGAACAGAGTGGACCTTGCGTATGGAACGGGCTTCGTTCACGGGCAAGACCGGTTTTTCCAGATGGACCTTACGCGCCGCAATGCGGCTGGCGAATTGGCCGAGCTGATTGGGCCAGACGCGTTGGACATTGACCGACGGCACCGATTCCATCGTTTCCGGACGCGCGCAAATGCAGTTGTTTTGGCGCTTTCGGACGAGGAGCACGAGGTCGTTCAGGCCTATGCGGATGGTGTGAATGCCGGTCTGACAAGTCTTGGCGCGAAGCCTTTCGAGTACTTTCTGACTGGAACCGAGCCTCGCCCCTGGGAAAAATCTGACTCCATACTGGTCGTGTATACCATGTACATGGTGCTGAATGATGAACGTGCGAATCGCGATGTTCAAAGAGGGCTCGCGCACAGCGTCTTGCCACCGAATGTCTTTAGCTGGCTCTACCCGGAAGGAACAAGCTGGGATGCACCGATGTTGGGTGAGCCCCGGGAAGATGCACCGGTACCTGATGTCGATGAGTACAACCTGAATGAGGTCACGACAGCTAGTTTGCGGTCAACAAACCATGCCGATGGCGAACCTCTTCTGCCGGGAAGCAACAACTGGGCAATCGCCGGGTCGCTGACTCAAAGTGGTGGCGCAATTGTCGCCAACGACATGCACCTTGGCATCACTACGCCAAATGTATTTTACCGCGCACGACTCAGAACATCCGATGCGTCGTCGAGTGATCTTATCGGGGTCACGCTTCCCGGTGCGCCGATTCTTGTGGCGGGCAGCAACGGCCGGGTCGCATGGGGTAATACGAACAGTTACGGTGACTGGACTGACGCAGTCGTCGTCGTACCTGGCGCCAAACCGGGCACCTACATGACGCCGGATGGCCCGCGCGATTTCGACATTTTTGAGGAACGCATTGCGGTCAAAAATGCGGAGCCGGAAATCTACAAGATTAGAGAGACCATTTGGGGGCCGGTACTGGACGATAATCCGGATCCGGACAACGAAATCGCCGTAAGCTGGATTGCCCACCACACACGAGGCGTAACGCTCGGGCATTTGGCACTCGAATCGGCAGGCGATGTAGAAGAGGCAATGAATATCGCCAATACGATAGGCATGCCGCCACAAAATTTCGTCGTCGGCGATGCCGATGGAAATATAGGTTGGACCATTGCCGGCTCTATTCCGCGTCGCGCCGGTTTCGACCCGCTCTTGCCAGCAGACTGGAGCGAATCCGGCGGCTGGGTTGGCTGGTTTTCGCCAAATGAATACCCCAGGGTTATGAACCCGGAATCAGGCAGGATCTGGACAGCGAATGCCCGTGTCGTTGATGACGAAGGGCTGAGTATCATTGGTGATGGCGGGTATGACCTTGGCGCCCGCGCACAACAGATTCGTAATGGCCTTTTTTCTGTTGATCGATTCGAACCGGACAGCATGCTTACGGTACAGCTGGATGATCGGGCGGTATTCTTGAATCGATGGCGCGACTTGCTGTTGGTGGTACTCGATGAAGAGGCAATGTCCGGTAATTTGGAGCGGGAAGAGTTTCGCTCCCTTGTTCAGGACTGGATTCCGCGCGCAGCGCCGGAATCTGTCGGCTACCGGCTCGTCAGGGCATTTCGCTCCGAAGTTCGTGGACGCGTTTTCACAATGATGATGCAGCCGGTGCTCGAGACATATGGCGAAGATACGCAGCTGCGTATCAGTAATCAGTTTGAAAGTCCGTTGTGGACGATGGTCACAGAGCGACCAACGCACCTGTTGACGGCCAATTACGAGAATTGGGAAGACTTGCTGCTGCAGTCGATAGACACAAACATTGAATACCTTTCAGGCAACTTCGATGGTGGTCTGGAACAACGTACCTGGGGCGAAAGAAATACCGCCAGCATTCGCCACCCGCTGAGCCGTGCGCTGCCATTCCTGTCTCGCTGGCTCGACATGCCGGCCGAAGCTTTGCCTGGCGATTCGAATCTGCCGCGCGCGCAGGGTCCTTCGTTTGGGGCATCCGAGCGGTTTGCAGTGACGCCTGGAAATGAAAAGGGCGGTTATATGCACATGCCGGCGGGCCAGAGTGGACATCCATTGTCTGACTACTACCGCGTCGGTCATGATGACTGGGTACAGGGGCGCCCGTCTGCATTCCTGCCTGGCGAGCCCGTACATACCCTGACGCTCAAGAGCGCCCAGTAGCAACATAATGTTGAAGCGCTTCACGCCAATGGTGCGAACGTCGATATTGGGCGATAATTGGCAGCTACATTAAATCCGGATCCCGGAAATGAACGACAAAAAATTCACCGGCACAAATTCATATATTGCGACTGATGACCTGATGATGGCCGTCAATGCTGCAGTAACACTCGAGCGACCGATACTGATCAAGGGCGAGCCCGGTACCGGCAAAACGCAGTTGGCGATCGAAGTGGCAAGCGCTCTTGGTCGCCCGTTGCATGAGTGGCATATCAAGTCTACTACCAAGGCGCAGCAGGGCCTTTACGACTACGATGCGGTTGCCCGATTGCGGGATTCGCAGCTGGGAGACGATCGTGTTCATGACATTGCCAACTACATAGTCAAGGGAAAGATATGGGAAGCATTCGCATCTGACGATCAGCCGGTCCTGCTGATTGATGAAATTGACAAGGCGGATATCGAGTTTCCCAATGACCTGTTGCAGGAACTTGATCGGATGGAGTTCTTTGTTTACGAAACCAAGGAGCTTGTCAAAGCCCGCAACCGTCCGATTGTTGTAATTACCAGCAACAACGAAAAAGAACTGCCGGATGCTTTTCTTCGGCGATGTTTCTTTCACTACATCAAATTTCCGGACAAGGGGACGATGGAGAAAATCGTTGATGTTCATTACCCAGGGCTTAAGAAAACTCTGCTGAAAGAAGCGCTGGAAGCTTTCTATAAGGTGCGCGATGTTCCCGGCCTGAAAAAAAAGCCGTCAACTTCTGAATTACTCGACTGGATTAAGTTGCTCGTCGCGGAAGATATACCGGCCGAAGCGCTGCGTGCCGAGGACTCGAGAAAAGCTATCCCGCCCCTGCACGGTGCGCTTCTAAAGAATGAACAGGACGTGCACTTGTTCGAGCAGCTTGTGTTTCTCGATCGGCGCACGAATAACCGCTAGTAACATGCTGACTAAATTTTTCTTCATGCTCAGGGAAGGCGGCATGAAGCCGTCAATCACCGAGTTACTAATGCTCCTTGAAGCTATGAAGGCCGGAGTTGCTGGCCACAGCGTTGACGATTTTTATTTTCTCTCGCGGGCTTGCCTGGTGAAGGACGAATCCCAGTTCGACCGGTTCGACAAGATATTTGCCGCACATTTTCAAGGCATCGAGGAAGCTTTTAACGCGTTGGTCGGTGAAGTCCCCGATGAATGGCTGCGCAAACAGGCGGAACTTCTCCTGTCGGAAGAGGAGCGGGCACAAATTGAAGCTATGGGCGGTTTCGAGGCGCTGATGGAAGCTTTGAGAGAGCGGCTTGACGAGCAGGAAGGCCGCCATGAGGGGGGCAACAAGTGGATTGGAACGGCGGGTACCTCACCGTTTGGTGCCAATGGATACAATCCGGAAGGCGTGCGGATTGGCCAGCAAGGGTCGCGCCATCGTCGTGCTACCAAAGTGTGGGACCGGCGTGAATTCCGAAACCTCGACGACTCGGTCGAGCTTGGCACGAGAAATATCAAAATTGCATTGAGGAAGCTTCGCAAATTTGCACGCGAAGGTGCCGCGGATCTCCTTGATCTCGATGATACGATTGACAAGACCGCACGGAATGCCGGATTGCTGGACATACGTATGGTTCCCGAGCGTCATAATGCGATCAAGGTGCTTCTTTGCCTGGACATCGGTGGGTCGATGGATGACCACGTCAGGATCTGTGAAGAACTATTTTCGGCGAGTCGAACCGAATTCAAGCATCTCGAGTATTTCTACTTCCACAATTTTATCTACGAAAGTTTGTGGAAAGATAATCGCCGGCGGCATGCTGAGAGAATTCCGACTTCCGAGATCACGCATAAATACGGCCCCGACTACAAACTGATATTTGTAGGTGATGCGACGATGAGCCCGTATGAAATCGTCTATGCCGGTGGCAGCGTTGAGCACTGGAACGAAGAGCCCGGCGCAATCTGGATAAAACGTTTGCTTAGTGCCTACCCCAAAGCAATTTGGTTGAACCCGGAACCGGAGCAACGCTGGGAGTACACGCCATCGGTAAAACTGACGCGTGAGTTAATGGAAGACCGGATGTTCCCGCTTACGCTTCGCGGCCTCGATGCAGGCATCAAGTCGCTGCACTAGAAGTGAAAAAGGGCACCTTGCGGCGCCCTTTTTTCCAATTATCTTGTCGAGTGGTCTAGTCGTTACCTTTCAGCAACTCAAGATCGGCAAGCACCTGCCTGGAGTGACCGTCCGGATCTACCTTCTCGTAGTGTTTAGCGATGTTGCCTTCGGGATCGATGAGGAAAGTCTGACGTTTCGCGATAGTCATACCCATGATTTTTGACTTGACGCCGTAGGCGTCTGCCGTCGTGCCTTCCGTGTCGGCAAGCAACGGGAAGGGCAAGCCATGCTTTTCCGAAAACGCCTTGTGCGATTCCTCATCATCGAGACTCACGCCGAGAATCTGACAATCGGCACTACGAAACGCGAAAATATTGTCGCGGAATTCACAGGCCTCCGTCGTGCAGCCGGGCGTGTTGTCTTTCGGGTAGAAATACAGCGCTACCCATTTGCCACGGTAGTCTTCAATGGAGTGTATTTCGCCATCCTGATCCCTTAATTCGAAATCGGGGGCCGCCTGGCCGGCGGTGACCTGCTCTGCAAGCGCGAAATTGGATCCAAGAGCCAACAAAACTAGTGCTGACAGAGCGGTAAGGGCTATTCTCATGATTCGGACCTCAATAAAAAGGGCGCCGCATAGCTATTTCATATAAATGGGACCGCCGCAATTGGCAGACGTTCCGGGCGACCTATAATACGCCAAACCAATGAAAATTCACCCGGATAATGTAAGGACGGCCCTGGTCTTGCCTGGCGGCGGCGCGCGCGGCGCGTTTCAGGTCGGCGTGCTGCGGGCGATCGCGGAACTCGTGCCGCACGGTTGCGTTAACCCGTTTCCCATTATCAGCGGGACCTCAGCAGGTGCAATCAACTCCGTGGTTCTGGCTAGCAAAGCCAGGCGATTCAGAGTTGCGGTCGCCGAATTGGAAAATGTCTGGGGCCATTTTCGTTGCGAGGACGTATACAAAACCGGCGGTCCGGCGATGTTGAAAAACAGTCTTCACTGGTTTATGGCGCTGATCATGGGTGGATTCCTGGTGGGTACTCCAAAGTCATTTCTGGATAACTCGCCGCTTCGGTCGTTGCTTAGCCGGAACATCCGATTTCCCCGCATTCAGACAGCCATTGATGCCGGCCATCTGCATGCAGTGGCGATTACCGCCGCTGGCTACGGGTCGGCGCGATCCAAGACTTTCTTCCAGGCGGCGCAGGGTGTACAGGCGTGGTCACGAACGCGCCGCACCGGCGTACGGCAGTCACTGAATCTCGATCACCTGATGGCCAGTATCGCGGTGCCCATGATTTTTCCACCGGTTAACATCGGCGGGGAATATTTTGGTGACGGCGCAATGCGGCAGGCAACACCGCTGAGTCCGGCCATTCATCTGGGTGCCGACAGAATCCTTGTCATCGGTATACGTGATGAGGCCGCATTGCCCGCAGCAGATCCTGATCATCCGCAGCCATTCCCGAGCTTTGCCCAGATAGCAGGATATATGCTGGATACACTTTTTATGGACGGTCTGTATTCCGACCTGGAACGCATGACACGCATCAACCAGCTTATCGATTCTGTTCCGGAATCAGCGCGCAGCGGATCACTAACGCGTATGAAGCCAATCGACACGATGGTTGTATTGCCAAGTCAGGACCTGCGTATGATTGCCCACAAACATATTGACCAAATGCCGAGACCGGTGCGCATGCTTTTGCGTGGGCTCAGAGGAAAAGCGAAGAGCGAGGATCGGCTTTTGAGTTTTTTGTTGTTCGAGCGCGAGTACACGCGCGAGCTGATGGAGCTTGGCTATAAGGACGCGATGAAAGTTAAGGATCAACTCCTGGACTTCGTGACCGGTAAGGATGTGCCGAGACTTTTTGCGCCGAGCTGGGTAAAGAAAGACCTGAGCCGATTCGAGTAGTTTCGGCCGGAAGCGACCAGTGAAGCGATCCTGTCGCTCAGGAAATAGTCGAAAAGTAGATTATTGAACCTGGCAGAGGAGATTTTTGTTCCACACGCGGACGTTCCGATTCCTTTAGGCGAATATCTATGCCTTTCTTCCGCATCCAATGAACCTGGGCCGCCAGCTTCTCAGCTAGCGTGCTTGATTCTTGAGTAAATTTCGCCACGGTAGGCAAGGCGTTGACCACCAGGGTGTCTCTCGTTCCGTTTCTGTATGGCATGTCTGCTAGTTCAATAGTGTATGGATTTCTGAGCCTACGCCGGACAGGAGTGAAGAAAGTAAACGGAGTTCACAGAATTATGTAAAAGTCGCAAAAGGTCCGAAATACCCAATGGTGAAAATTCCGATTGGGAGGGGCGGCGAATTCTGAATATCCGCTAACCGCGGTCGTCAACAATCCACAGCTCAGGGACGCATTTCGTCGCGGTTATCCTTCGGACATCTGAAGCTCTGGCGTGAGCACGGCATTGGCATTTGTCGTCACAGCAATACGAAGTTCTTTGGCTGGCTGGTACTCGGGGTCATTCACGAAGCCGCGTGCAGATTCTTCCGATGGAAACCTTAAGACCACTGCGCCTTTCTCAGGATTACCTTGAAGCGCTGCTGCGTCGAAGGTCGCCACGACTGTACGAAGATAGTCTAGACTCTCTTGGAAATGCGCGCTGACCACCCATAGCGAGCATCGATAGAGCGATCATTTCGGGCCGGTCGTAAGCCTTCAAACTTCAACAAGAGGAAAGTAACGGGATGTCTACCTACAAACTCACCTATTTCGATTTTGATGGGGGCCGGGGCGAGCCTGTCCGCATCGCTTTTCATATGGCAGGGATTGATTTCGAAGACAAACGCATAACGTTTTCAGAGTTTGGAGAGTTGCGAAAGGACTGGCGTTTCAATGCAGTGCCGGTGCTGGAAATTGATGGCGCCGCCGTGACTCAATCCAATGCCATGTGCCGCTTTGTGGGAAAAATGGCTGAGTTATACCCTGCAGATAGCCTGCAGGCGCTTTATTGCGATGAGGCGATGGGCGCTATCGAGGATCTAAGCAATCGCATCGTGCAAACCTTCGGGCTGGAGGGAGACGAACTCAAACTGGCGCGGGAAAAGCTGGCAGATGGATGGCTGGCTGTCTTTCTGCGCGGCTTGAATGAGCTGTTGGTTCGCGGGGGCGGAGAATACTTTGCGGACGATCAATTGACCATCGCCGACTTGAAAGTCTTCGTCCAGACGCGCTGGCTAACTTCGGGAAGCCTGGATCACATTCCGACAGATATCGTGCAAAGACTGGCACCGGCCCTGGTCGACCACCAGGATCGCGTCCAGAAGGACCCGCGCGTGGCCGCATATTACGCCAGTCGCTCGTAGTACTCGTCTACGTTTGCGTGGGCTTAGGACCGAAAGCATACTTTTAATCAATCCCTGCGATCGTCCAGCGATGTAGACTTGGTTATCGTGAGCCGCAGAAAAATTACATTGTCCGAGTATGTAAGGCGCAGAAACGGTGTCTCTCTCGGCGCGCCTGGGTCCCTTGGAAACATGCTGCATCGTTCATTCGGAGCTCGGTCATTTGCTGGTTTCTGGCAACACTGGAATCCTATCTTTGGATACTATCTCGGGAAATGCATCTTTGTGCCGTTGCAGAGAGTCTCACCTCCCTACGTGGCCCTGGTCCTCACGTTCGTCGTAACAGGTATTGTTCATGACATCGTAACGATGGTAGTCAGGCAGGATCTCGCATTCTTGTTTACTCCGTGGTTCCTGTTTCTCGGTATTGGTGTGGTTCTGTCCAAAGTCACAGGAATGAACATCGGCGCGAAATCATGGTGGCTGAGAGCCGTAATCCACTCGATTTACCTGGGCGTCTGCCTGGCACTCGCTTTACTGATATTCACGGTCAGGTGAGAAAACGTCAGAATAATCGCTTTGGGTCAATAGCGGACATGGGAAACAGAGTCTTTCGAGAGAATTTAATGAACGCTTTGGGGGAAGGTAGTCAACTTAGACGGACGCCTTGATTTGTGCGGACCACCAGGCGCCATCAAGTTCTTCAGCCTGAATACCGGCGAACTCTCCAGTCGAGTCAATCACACAATGTTCGTCAATCCGCAACATTGTTGCACGATGCGATGGGGCTCTGTACCAATACCAGCCCGGGTCGATTGGTGTATCTGATGTCCAATGGGGAGAGTGCAGCATAAGCAGTATTCTAACGCAATTCCTTACCCGCTCCCGAAAATGACCCACAGCCGCCGACGTGGAACGGCCGCTTTAGTCCAGGAAGCGGTCATGGGCGCTGAGTGGCGAGTGGCTGGTTTGCCCCCGAAAGCAGCCGCTGAGCTAGAATGAGCTCCAGAGGATGCTTTTGACCCAAAGCAGACATAACCAAAATCGAATCTAAATATGACGAATGCCAGCAATATTCAATGGAAACGCATTGCCGCGGAGGGCGTTGCAGTCGTTTTCAGTATTTTGTTGGCATTTTGGATCGACACGCTTTGGGAAGGCCGGCAAGAGGCTCGGCTTGAAACCATGTACCTGCTTGAGCTTCAGGAAGATTTCGAACTAAATAAATCGAGATTGGAAGATCAGACCGCCGAACTTGGGGAAACCGCTCGAAGCATGCAGGTATTGCAGGAACAATCGGTGCTCAAATCCCCAAGCATGCCGGTATCTGAATTAAATGAGAATTTCAGTCAGATTCTCAATATGTCGTCAATGTACTTGCTCAATCGTGCCTACGCGAATATGACGGGATCAGGTGATCTAAGAATTATTCGGAGCAGACCACTTAAGAATGCGCTGGCAGAATACTATGCGGCAGCACAGGTGATTACCTTGGTACAGAACACGCATGAAATGGAGTTAGTCCAAATATATGAGCCATACATCATCGAAAATCTCGATTATGCTGCGGTAGCGATAGTACGGGGAGATGAGTTTTCGCCACCACCGCCGATCGAAGAAGCCAGCATCCTCAAGGTGCTTGCTACCAGAGAATTTCGCAATATTCTAATTCAGAAATCGGTGATCACGAGTGACTTGATCAATGAGTTTAGAACGCAGTTGAAACTTACTGACCATGTCCTGTTGCTGCTGAAATCGGC